>JBGZCE010000037.1:0-4572 GCA_041845175.1 Filifactoraceae bacterium | reverse complement strand
CGCGCGCTCAAATACAACGGCGGCGTCAAAAAAGAAAACCTCGGCGAGGAGGATCTGAAGGCGCTTGAAGCGGGCTTGCCGAATCTGCTCAAGCATGTGGAGAATGTGACACAGGTGTACAAGCTCCCGGCAGTCGTTGCGATCAACAAATTCCCGCTTGATACCGAGGCGGAGCTGGAGCTCATTCGCAAAAAATGCGAGGAAAAGGGCGTGAAGGTGGCGCTGTCCGAAGTTTGGGGCAACGGCGGAAAGGGCGGCGTCGAGCTTGCGGAGCAGGTACTTGCGCTGACGGAAAAAGAAAATCAAATGGAATTCGTCTATGATTTGAATTTGAGCATCAAAGAAAAGATCACGATGATCGCGCAAAAGGTATACGGCGCAAAAACCGTCAGCTTTGCGGCGAGCGCAGGCAAGCAGATCGCCGAGATCGAAGCGGCAGGCTACGGCGCATTGCCGATCTGTATGGCAAAAACGCAGTATTCGCTAACGGATGATCCGACAAAACTCGGTCGTCCGACCGATTTCGAGATCACCGTGCGCAATGTAAAATTGTCGGCGGGTGCGGGCTTTGTGGTCGCGTTGACCGGTGAGATCATGACGATGCCGGGCTTACCGAAGGTGCCGTCCGCAAACAAAATCGATGTGGACGAAAACGGAAAAATTTCAGGACTGTTTTAAGGGGAAATCATGGGAGCAAGGATCGAAAACAATCATTTGATCTTCACGAAGGAGCCGGAACCGGCTCCTTCCTCTCGAAAGAACGGGGGGCTGCGCGGCGAGCGCGTGGAGGAATTTATAACCAAGCTGGCTTCGGCATTGCCTGCGCCGGGCGGAGGCGGCTCCGCCGCGCTCAATGCGGCACAGGGCTATGCGCTGGCGTCGATGGTGTGCAATCTGACCATCGGCAAGAAAAAATTTGCGAAATTTGAAGAAGAGCTCAAGGAGATTCGAGAAAAATGCGGCTCGGATGCCGATCGGATGCTGGACTTGATCGATCTGGACGAGGAATATTTTTTACCGTTGTCCAAGGCATACTCCTTACCGTCGGAAACGCAGCAGGAGAAGGAGGCGAAAGATCGGATCATGCAGGAGGCTCTGGCGACTGCGTGCCTTGTGCCGATCGAAACGCTCCATGCCTCCTTTGAAGCGATCAAAATGCTGCCGCGGCTGATGAAGATTTCATCGCGGCTCGTAATCAGCGACATCGGCGTATCGGCGGAATGCTTCCGTGCGGCGATCGAGAGCGCGAAGTTCAATGTACTGATCAATGTCAATATGATGAAGGACGCTCCGATCAAGGAGGAACTGCTGACTCTGCTCAAGGCGGCGGATCGGGAATATATGAGATATTATCAAGAGGTAAAGGAGTATGTTATCGAAGCGATAACATTGGGGTAGCAAATGAAAAAAGGTGATATTTATTGGATTGCGGGAATACTGGCATGGGTGCTGCTACTGAGCGTGCCGGCGACAAGAGAGCCGTTTTTGGCATATACGACAGAGCATCCGTACATCGGCGGGTTTATCAAGTTTTCAATTTTGGCGAGCATGGGTGATTTTTTGGGGATCCGTATGAGCAAGGGCGATTACGAGATCCCGAAGGGCGTGCTGATGCGCGCGGTGATTTGGGGCTTTATCGGGATGATGGTCGTGCTCGTATTTCCGTTTTTTATGTCGGGCGCGGCAGCGGTGCAGGCGGCAGGGCTTTTGCCGTTTGAAGGCTCCAGGGCATGGCATGCGTTTTTCGGCTCGGCGGTGATGAATATGAGCTTCGGCCCGATGATGATGGTGTTCCACAAGTTCACGGATCTGTATGTGGATGCGTTCTACGCAAAAGAGAGAGTCTCGCTTTCCGATCTCGTCGATCGGGTGGACTGGCACGGCGTGGTGGAATTTACATGGACGAAGGCGTGCATCTTCTTCTGGATCCCGGCGCACACCCTCGTGTTTTTGCTACCGTCGCAATATCGGGTACTGGTATCGGCATTTTTGTCGATCGCGCTCGGATTTTTGCTGGCGATTGCAAAGAAAAAGAAAAAGTGATCACTGTTGATCAAGAGGCCGATTTTTCAAGGGCTACCCTGTGCGGCTGTGCAGATTTTGTTTGACGAATCCGGCGATAAGCATTATACTTGTCCATAGGGAGGTGTATTATGTCTGTATTTGGATGGATCTTGTTGGGCGGCTGCTCCGGCTGGCTCGCCAATAAAATATTCGGCGGAAAATCGCTGGGCTGCTTCGGCAATGTAGCGGTCGGTATCGTCGGAGCCATGATCGGCGGATTTTTGTTCTCGAGCTTGGGCAACAGAGGAATCACCGGCTTCAATATTTACAGCATCTTCGTCGCGGCGTTGGGTTCGTGGCTGCTGCTGTATGTGATCTCGAGAATTTCAAAGGATCAGTAGGAGCGGGCATTTGCTCTTTTCGGCGAGTCGCCTTTGGGAGATGTCTTGAGCCGTCAGGCTTGAGCGCTTTGATCAAAAAGGATTCAGCAATGTGTAAGGAGTGAGTATTCACTCCTTTTCTTGAATAAGGCGAAGATCGTATCAAACAGAGCTGGCGGTCGAAGGACGGAGAAGATTTCGGCGATCGAAAAATCGTCTGATGAGTGAGGGGGAATGATGAAAAGGATCTTGATGGTCAATGCGAGCCAGAGCAAGCGCGGCTGCGGACGAAATCTGCTGGAAGCTCTGGTATCGGAGCTCGGCGCGCTTGGCAGGCTCGGGTTGACCGATTTTGCCGAGCTTGTCGACGGACAGCGCGCATTCGGGGATCTCGGCGAGTGCGACTATTCGGTGATCCGGATGGATCTGAAGAAGCTGACCTACAAGGGCTGCATCGATTGCGGATATTGCTCGAAGCATCGAGGCTGTATGCTTCGGGATGATATAAAGTATATGTATCGTTATTTTGATGAAGCGGATCACATTCTGCTCACATCGCCGGTGTATTTCGGCGGCGCACCCTCCAAGCTGAAGGCGCTGATCGACCGGATGCAGGCGGTGTACCACAGCAAATATACGCTGAAGGATCCGCTGATCGATCGCAACAAAAAGCGCTCCGCGCTGCAGATCCTGTCGGGCGGTGAGCCGTACAGCGAGCGGCAGTTCGGAGCGATCCGATATGAATTGGACTATTTTTACAGATCCGTCAACACGACGCTCAGAAGCGATGTGGCGATCTCGGACACCGACCGCGTAGATCCCTCGGAGGATCGGGTACTGTCCGAGAGGCTGTCGCAGGAGCTTCGGGCGCTGTTGCGGGACTGATCGAACGGGAGTTATTGAACACAGGATGGGAAGGAGAGTATCATGCCGGCGGTAGCAGCACATTATTTGTTCGGGCAGGCGGTGTACAGAGAGCTTGTCAGAAAGAATCGAAAAGACATCATTGCGATGATTCGCAAAAACAAAAAGGATTACAACATCGGACTTCAAGGACCGGATCCGTTCTTTTACTATCATCCGACAAGAGCGAACGAAGTGACGAAAATGGCGAACGAGCTTCACAAAAAGCCGGGGAGTGAATTTTTTGAACGGGCGGCAGTTCGGATTCAAGAGGCGCAGGATCTTCGCGCCTTCACCTATATGCTCGGCGTCGTCGTGCATTACGCGCTGGATTCGGAGGCGCATCCCTTGGTGAATCAGTACGGCAAGGATTCGGTCGGGCATATCAAGATCGAAACGGAGCTGGATCGAGAGATTCTGCTGAGAGAAATTTTGGAACGCGATGCCAAAAATCGAAAAGAAAAATACATCGAAAAAAATAAAGGGCGATTCGGCTTTCGCAATCCGTTTGCCAAGAAAAACGAATTGGCGCCGTTCGAGCCGCGCTTCTATTCGCCCAAGCCGTCGGTGCGTCCGGAGAAGATTCGACGTGACAAGCTGATCGGCTACGAAAAGGGAATCGAAGCCTCCATCGCGATCTTCTATCCGTCGCTGACTCAGCGGCAGATCCAAAAATCGCTGGACTCCTTCATTTACTACAATCGGCTGCTCTATTCGCCGAGCGGAGCGAATATGATTGTTTTGAATCAGCTGGAAAAGGTTATAAAGAAAAACGGTCTGTACAGTGCGCTCGCGCTGACGGCGCGACGACATAAGGATTATGTGGAGTATGCGCGCAAGCTGGTTCCGGTGTACGACTACACGGTGGAAACGGCGGCGGATCTCGTGATCAGCTTCTATGACGCGACCGCTTATCATTCCGGATTATCCAAGCGGTTTGAACTGCCGTTCGATTAGGAGGTTGAATGGGAAAGCTCACGAAGATTGAGAGAAACTGGATATTATATGATGTCGGAAATTCCGCATTCATTCTGATCGTCAGCACGATCATCCCGATCTATTTCAAAAATATCGCATCGGCAGAGGGGATCAGTGCGGCGGATTCGACCGCATACTGGGGCTACGCTGCGTCGATGGCGACCGTGATCGTCATGCTGCTCGGCCCGACGCTCGGCGCGCTCGGCGACCGGCGAGATTTCAAAAACAAGCTGTTCGTTTTGTTTGCAGGGCTCGGAGCGGTCGGCTGCTTCTTTTTGAGCACGGTCAACGAAGGCTTTTTATTTCT
>JBGZCE010000036.1:0-15520 GCA_041845175.1 Filifactoraceae bacterium | reverse complement strand
ACTCCATTTTTTAGGGCATATTCGCATAATCTCTGGCGATATTTCATTTCTTCGGTTATACTATTCATAAGAGAGATACTCCTTTTATGATACTTTTGTTTTTTCGTCGAAACTATTGTATCATGGGTTCTCTCTTTTTTGTTTATTTCTGTAACATATGTCTTATCACATTACAAAACCTCCGATGTGTTAATATAGTACCGGTTCGCCAACCGTACCATAAACACAAAGGAGGTATCCAATATGGATAGTAATAGTCTATCACATAATATGGGTTTTTTGCATTTTATTTTTTTTTTCAATGTACCATCTGTACTGTAATCCTACAGTAACATATGTCTTGACAGCTAAGAGTCAGATGATATTCGGAGTGATGCGCCGTTTGATCTGATAACGATAGTAGAGATTGACGCTCATATAGAACAGATAGCGCAGCGGATGCTGAAAAAAATTTTTTTGCAATATCGTTCGAGCCAGAACGGAGGAAAGAGAAAAAACGCGATTATAGAGCTGCCAGTACGCATCGGTCAGCTCCTCCGGACTCATATGCTGCGGGATATGGACCGCTTGACTTCCGTTATAGGAATACATATCCTGAAGATAGATGCGGTTTTGTGCTTTGATTTCATCGTAAAACCCGGTGCCGGGAATCGGCGTCAGAATGTAGAATCTCGGCACGACGATCTTGTTTCGCCGTATAAAGTCGGCTGTCGAGCGGATTGATTCCAAGGTGTCGCCGTCTGCGCCGACCACCATTTCGGTCGAGACATCGATTCCGGCGGATCGGATATTGCGGATCAGCTGTGGATAGTCCTTGACTCTTGCCCAGGACTTGTTCATACTGTCTAGGCTTTCCTGGAGGATGCTCTCAAGTCCGAAGCTGAGCGTGGTGCAGCCGCTTCGGGCGAGCTTTCGCAAAAGCGCCTCGTCCTTGCCGATCTCGATCGAGCACTGGCTCATCCATTGCATCTTGAGCGGGATGATCCGGTCAAGTAAGTGCATCATATAGTCGCGGTCGGACATGATGTTGTCATCAAGCAGCATGAATTTTTTGAAGCCGAGCGAGCGGATATGCTTGATGTCACGGACGACATCCTCGATCGGGCGGCGGATGTAGTGATTTTTATACAGGCAGTAGACCGAGCAAAAGCTGCAGGATTTCGGGCATCCGCGACCTGCCTGAACGGGGAGCATATCGCCGATCCTTTTTCCGAGCACCAAATCGAAGCGTGGCAACGGCGTATTCAATTCGTCGATCGGCATTTTGTAAAAATCTTGAAGGCATCCGTTTTCAAAATCACTAAGCAATTTTGGAAAGGCGAGCTCGCCATCACCGATGATGACACTGTCGCAATATTTTTTTGCTTCCTCGGGCATCAGGCTGACCATATAGCCGCCCATAAAAACCGTTTTGCCGCGCCGCTTGAATTCTTTTGCGATATCGATGCTGCGAACGACGGCGTGACCCATGCTCCCGATCCCGATCAGCTCCGCGTCGGTATCGAAGGGGATGTCCTCGATGGTTTCGAGAGTGATCTCAACATCCCAATCGCTCGGAGTCAGCGCAGCCAAAAGAGGCATGGCGAGCCCGACGAAGTAGAGCCTGGATTTTTTGATCGGCTTTCGGTCATTGTCGTACGGAGAGGATTGGATCAACAGGATTTTTCTTTTCATAGCTACCTCCCGCGGATTATTTTCATCAGATATTGTCTGCTGACAAAGCTGCTGCCCCATGACATTTTCAGCACCTCTTTCAAACCGTATTTTCGGAGCATTTTCTTGATGCTGCCCGGTCGCATCACGATGCGATAATAGAGACGAAGAATTTGAAAATAGTAAGCGCGAATGCTCATGTGAGCCGGCCTGAGTACGATATGCGCCAGATCCCATTTGGCGTAATCCTCGCGGCTTACGATCAGCTCCGGTGCATACTGTTCAAAGATGTCCGTGCCCGGCAGCGGAGTCAGCGGCTGCAAATTGACGAAGATGATGTCCATCTCCCGAATGCTTTTTTCGAGCGTGCGAAAATCCTCCTTGCGATAGTCCAAATGGAGGATCATCGTTGCATAGAGCTCGATGTCGTATTTCTTGAGAATATCCACCGCGCGTCGGTTGATCTCGACGCTGGTCTTTTTGTTGAAGCTCTCGAGATCTTTTTTGCGAACGGATTCGATCCCGACAATGACGGCGCGCAAGCCGTTTTTTGCAAGCCTTGCCATCAGATCTTCATGATTTGCGACAAAATCCGCGCGTCCGTACACCAGAAATCGTTTATCGAGCTTTTCCTGCTCGAGCAGGTCACAGAATTCGTTCAAGCGTTTCGCATCGAACAAAAAATCATCGTCCACGATATAGATCTCCCGCTCGGGAATGGTCTTGAGCTCATCGACGACCGCTCGGATGTCCCTCGCGAAATATCGGCCGCTCGTGATCTCCTTGCAGAAGCAGAAGCTGCAATCGAAAGGGCAACCGAAGGAGGTCTTGATCAGCGCGCAGGGATTGTGGAACATATAGTAGTAGCGGCTTCGGTATTTTGAGACCTTGCTGCGATCCGGCGGGAGATAGTCGAAGGACGCGGTCTTGCTCACCGTAAAATCCCTATGATAGGTGCCCTCGACAGGCGGTATCCTTTCCGAGATCTTATCGGAGGCTTCGGCTTTCGACATTTTTTGTGCTTCAAGCGTGTTCACGATCCGTATAAAGGTTCCGATCGGATCGGCGCAGATGATGTAATCGATCGTTTCATGCAAAAAATCTTCGGGAACGACCTCAGCATGTACGCCGCCCACCACAACAACGGTACCGGGTGAAATTTGTTTGATTCGATCGGCATATTGCTTGATGATGCCGATATGCGTGATGTAGCCCGTGATCCCGACCAAGTCGGGACGGAGCTTGCGGATATGATATTCCAGAGGCTTCTTTTCCAGAATCATATCCAGAATGACCACCTCCGCCATTTCGCTCGGAATGTTGCCCGCCAAATATTCCAGCTCGAGCGGCTCGCAGATCATCACATGCTGTAGACCGATCGTCTCCTTCGGCGGACGCGGACGGATCAGAAGAATTTTCATCATATACTCCTTTGGAATGCCGTCACCAAAATCGTCGGGACATATGGCGGCGTATCGAGCTTGCACATCGCTACGATCTTTAGCCGCGGATCTGTCATTCGGACGATATCTTCGACGGAAGGGTATTTGGCTTTGCCGGTCGTCAGCTTGACGATGCCGAGCGACAGTGCGTCGTAGAGCTTATTTTTCGAGCCGTGCGCCAAAATCAGCAAGCCGTATTTTGCAAGCTTGCTCGTCATATCGGAAATCGCCTTTTTTTGATCGGGATAATAAGGGAGCGAATGCGTACAGGTGATGATGTCGTATTCGCCGTCCAGAGAGCTCAGCCGTGCGACATCCATTACTCGCAGGGTCGCGTTGTTCAGCTGCCTGCCGGCTTCCGCGATCATCTCCTGCGAGAGATCCAGTCCCGAGAGCTCGGGGCCTCGATCGGAAAAACGATCTCGGATATCTGCCAGCAGCTGACCGGTCCCGCAGCCGATGTCCAAAAAGCGATTTTGGCCGTTACTGCTGAGCTTGGCGATCAAATCGAGCACGGCGCGCCGAGTCGGTGCGAGCGAAAACTTCTGCACCCATAGGCGTTCATATCTTTTTGCCCAAAAATCCCATATCCTTTCAGTCATCGTATTCCTCCCTTCAATCCAGATATATTTTTCGTAAGAGATACCGAGAGAGCATCCGCTTGAAATATTTCAAATCCAAAAAATCATATACGCCGGCGTTTCGGGCGCGGCGATAGAGCTTGGAAAACATTTTATAGTACAGGCGATAGAATTGTTTTTTGCTCAACTTTCGGGGTTCCACCACGAGATGCAAAAAATCCCAGTCCTCGATGTTGTTTGAAATCAACGAGCTTTTGTATTGATCATACAAAGGCGTGCCCGGGATCGGCGTGAAGATGGACACGGTGACATGGAGGATCTCGTTTTTGTTGACCCAATCATAGATCCGGTCAAAATCCTCCTCGGTTGCATCCAATCCGACGATCATCAGTGCGATGCACTCGCCACCCGACTCGCGAATGACTTTGGCGGCCAGCTCGTTGTGCACGGTGCTCGTTTTTTTGTTGTAGGCGAGCAATTCCTCGTCGCTCGTGGCTTCAAGCCCTACCAGAAAATACTTGAAGCCGATTCCTACCAGCGCTTGAACGATATCCGGATTTTGTGCGACAAAATCGGCCCGCGCATAGCAGGTATATTGCTTTTGGATATTGTTGACCTTGACCGCATCGACAAAATCCAGGAGCCTCTTTTTGTCGACGAGAAAATCATCATCCACGATCTGAATATAGGGTGCGTCGATCCCTTTCAGCTCCTCGATGACCAAATCCAGATCTCGTGCCTGATAATGTCCCCTGTTCAGCAGAGTACAGTAGCAAAAGTTGCAGCTGTAAGGGCAGCTGAACGAGGTTTTCAGCGTTGCCATCGGAGTCATATCCAGATAGCGAAAGCGATTTTTGTTTTTATAAAAAAAGCTTCGATCCGGGATCGGCAGACTGTTGATGTCGGTTATGGAATAAGGATTGCTTTGCCAAATGCCGTCGCGGTTTTTGTAGCACAGACCGTTAATGCTCTCCAGGCGAAGCGCGGGAGACGTCCTGTTTTTGACCGCGTCGATCAGACGAACCAGATCGACAAAGGCATCGACGGATTCGCTCCGTGCGATAAAGTCGATGTGTTCGTCGTAGAATCGCTCATAATTCAGCTGCGCATGTACGCCGCCGACGATGGTGATGATGCGCCTGTCCAGCTTTTTTGCCGTTTCCAGCATTTGCTTCATCTTGTTTTCCTGCGTCAGATAGCCGGTGATCGCCACGATGTCTGGGCGGTAGTTGCGCAGCACCTTGTGAAAGGGTTTGTTTTCGCAGATATAGTCGAAGATATAGTCCTCGTAGCCTGCCTGCATCAGACCGGTGTGAAGATATTCCAGCTCCAGCGGTTCATTGTCCAAAATTCCCGTAAAGCTCAGCTTGTTCGGCGCAGGAGGTCTTACCAGCAAAATTTTCATAGTACGCTCCCTTATTTTTCGATCGGCAACAGATCGATCACCACATATTCCGGTCGATTATAGAATCGTGGGATCAGCGTTGATTCCCTTGCCAAGCCGCGGCTGACGATCATCCGATAAGATCCGAAGTCATACAAGCCGCCGGCATATTGCGGAAATAAGCCCTGATTCGGGGCAAACAGACCGTTGAGGAGCTTCGGCAATCGCCATTGTCCGCCGTGCGCATGACCGGACAAAATAAGATCGAAGTCGGAATACATTTGGTAGCGCTCCGGGCGATGACTGAGCAAAACGGAATAGATCTCGGGATCGACCTGTCGGCTTGCATTATCGAGCTGGCGATACCATTCGTTGCCGTCGAAAAGCTTGCGGATCTCCGGATCATCAATGCCGTAGAGGTCGATACGCTGTCCGTTGAATGAAAGCTCCGCCTGGTCGCCCGCCATGACCGTGATCCCGTAATCACGGATCTGCTCGATCACTCGATCAAAATCATCGATCCACAGCTCATGATTTCCGGTCACATAGTAGGTCGGGTAATTTTTCCCGGCCCACTCCAAAAATTCCCAAGCCTTTTTTTCCGAGAGGCCGTCGTCGACAATATCGCCGCCAAGCAGGAGCACATCGGGCTTTGAAGCGTCGATCAGGCGCGTCAGACGGATCTGATCTTCGCCGTAGCTGCAGCTGTGCAGATCCGAAACAAAGGCGATACGCACAGGCGATGTGATGCGCGCATCTCGGATCGGATAATTGACGACGAGCACTCGATGATCCAATCCGACGATCAAAAATGCGAGGATCAATCCGGAAACGATCACGCGGCTGCGTTTGGATAATTTTTGCGTTCTTTTTTTGTTCATGGTACTTCCTATCGGTTAAATTTTTTGTCGGAGCTGTCTTTTTCCCGCTGCACGAAAATTGGAAATATAGACGCCGATCAGTGTATTGAAGCCGAAAAGCATTTTCATCGTATTTCGGATCGGAAAGGTTTTGAGCGTATACCAAACCGAGTGCGGATTCAAATTCACGCCGAAGGTGAATTTCAGCACCTCCCAATAATATTGACGAAGCGTCATCTTGGACGGCATGATCAGCACATCGCCGAAATTCCATTTGTCATAATCCGTTTCATCATACAGCAGACGATCCTTGTATTGCTCGAACAAAGGGGTCAGCGGATGCGGATTGAGCGGCGAAAAGGTCAGCAGCTCCGGCTTGAGAAGTCTTTTGTATCGGTTGAGCTTTTTGAAATCCGAGCGGTCCCAATCCGGATGAAGAATAAACGAGCCCCAGCAGGCGATTTTGTTTTGCCGCAAAATTTCGGTCGCTCGGAGATTTTCATCGGTCGTGGCGGATTTGTTGTATGCTTTGAGCTGTGCGTCATCAAAGCTCTCATAGCCGACGATGACTGCGGTCAGTCCGTTTTTTCTGAGCCTTGCAAACAGCTCCGGTTTTTCCAAAATCGAATTGACCGAGCCGTAACAGATGTATTCCTTGCGGATATTGCGCGTCTCCAGCAGGTCGCAAAAATTTTCAAGCCGTTTTCGGTTGATCAGAAAATCATTGTCGCAGATCATTACATAGGGCTCGTCGAGAGCTTCGATCTGATCGACGACGGCAACGATATCCACCTCGCGAAGCGCCGCGCCCTCCAGCTTCCAGCGCACACAAAATTCACAGCGATTGCGACAGCCGAACGAGGTCTGGATGACCGCGCAGGGCTGAAAGCCGACATAGCGATATTCTCGGCGATAGCGCTTGGTCGATTCGGTGTCCGGTAAAACATATTCGTTATAGCAAAATTCCTTTTCGTTTTTGAAGTCGAGCATTTTGCTGTAAATGCCTTCGATCGCCTCCGTAAGCGGAGTATCGCTTTCGATCGCCTCCATCAGTGCGCGATAATTGGCGCGCGTGGTCGATTTGAAGACATGATCGACCGGGCTTTCAAAAAACGAGTTCGGATAGACCATCGCCTGCACGCCGCCGACGATGACGACGATCCTGCGGTCGAAACGCTTGACGCTGCGTGCGATCTCCAGCACATTCTCCACATCGGTGCACTGCGAAGTGATCCCGACCACATCCGGCAGAAAGCTCGAAAGATAATCCTCTACCCTCGCATTTTCCTCCACCATAAAATCCGCGAGCAGAACCTCATGTCCCTGCTCCTTCAAAATCGTAGCGACGCACTCAATGCCGAGCGGCTCGCCGAACAAAAAATTTTTGACCGTGGTGATTTTCTTGTTCACCCATGGCCGGATCAATAAAACTTTCATCATATCCCTCGCATCCGGTTTTACAAAGCAGCGGTTTTCATACAATGAATTTCGGGGTCGTCCGCTTTGTTTGAAAGAAGTGAAACGATTTTTTCAAGCAGCAGCTTCGGAAGGCAGGAGCTTGCCAGTTGCAGATACAAAGGTGTCGGCTCGCCGCCCACGATCGATTTGCTGTATGCGGTCGTCTGTCCGAGATGGATTCGTTTTGCCGAAGCGCCAAGCTCCAATAATTTGAGCAAAATATTCAAATAGATGTCATAATCCCTGTTGCGCCGGTGGTCAAAGCCGCAAAACAAGAACAGATACTCCTCTCCCTGCCACATCGACTGAAAAAATCCGACTGCCTTGCTTTGTTCATTTGTTATTCGGTACAGATCCACCGCGCTTTCTCTGAAAAAGTCGATTGAAAGCTTCTCGAGCTTTCCGTTTGAGCGTGCATACACTTCTTCATAGAATCCGTACAGCTCTTCATCAAAATCCGCTCCCTCGATTTTTTCAAAACGAAGATCCTCGCCTCGAGCCGAAGCTTTTTTGAGACGATAGCGATAATGACTGCGCATCTGTGCCAAATGCGAATCGAGCGATTTTTGCAGAGTCAGCGCATAGGCGGGGAGCGTTCGTCCTTTCGCCAGCTTCAGCGAGCCGTCCGTGTTTAAGATCAGCAGAAGCTTGAAACGATTCATATACTACGCCAGCACATCGAGACTTTGCGACGGGCAGGCATAGCCCGAAGAAGCGATCGACAACGGAACCCCTGCAATCTCGATCGGCAGCCTGAGAGAAAACCTGTTTTGAAAGCTCAGGACATCGAGCTTCAAGCGATAGGTGATCAAAAGGATCCGATCGGCTGTATTTAAATGATAGACTTGCCGACAGGGATTCACCTTCTCGAGAAATTGAAGAAAGTCTCTTTTCTGAAAAGGGTTTGCGGCAAGCTTGTCCCACTGCGGCGGTAGCTCTGCGGCCTTATAAAAAATTTTGAATTTCGACATCGTATCCATCCTGTTACATTCGGTCTGCTAAACATCAAATTCAAAAACCTTGTAGCTTTTGCTCTCCTGTTTGAGAAAGCGACGCACCAGATTATCCGAACCCGTATTCTCTGCAAGGATCCAGCCCGACTCGATCCACTCATAGCGCGACTTGTTCAGCTCATAGCATTCCTTGAGCAGCGCATAGATCGCCGCCGTTCGTTGAAATCTCGGGACGACTCCGAACTCCGTCAGCTTGAGAGCGTCGATCGAACGCGGGTACAGCCGGCTTTTTACAAAAGCGCGAACGCCGAGCTCCTCGCCCGCTGCGATCAGCTGATTGAAATCCGGATACCAGAGAATAAAGCCGACCGGCTCATCCTTATAAAACGCAAACAGAAGATTTTCGGGCTTCAAAAAAATTTTGTAGTCGTTGAACAGCTCAAGATTTTCGGCATCCCGACTTTCATAATAATATTTGTGGCTTTCAAAGGCCAGATTGTTGATGTAGCTGTATATTCGCGCCGTCTCTTCGATTTTTTTGAAATCGGCGTGTCGGATTTCAAAAAGATCCAGCCTTCGTTGGATCGCCGACGGCAAATTGTCCAGCCTGATTGCGGAAACTTTGTCCTTATAGCTTTTCAGCAGGCGAATGCGCGTCGCTCTCGGCTCGATGATGTCGATGTAATAGGCGGGATTGTATGCGCTTCCGAGGCTTTGCGCCTTGTCAAAATCACTGGCAAGCAGACCGAGCCCGTAATTGACATGCAAATTCAAGCCTACCAGAACGGTGGAGCATGAAAGCGCCTGCGCCCTTTTTTTTGCATACGCCAAAATCGCATCAAAAACCGCCTCCTCATTGTTCATTTCGAGAAAAGCGATTTGGAGACAATCGCGCATCCGATCGATCGAGGCCAGCATGGCAATGCCGACGATATTGCCGTTTTTTTCGGCAAGGACCGGGAGAGTGCGGGATTTTTTCTGAATCTCCATTTTTTGCTCAAACAGCATTTTGAGCATCCTAGTTTGATAATCACGGTAATTCGGATTCCCGCGATAAATATTTTTTTGAAAAGAGATCATTTTCGCAAAATCGGAACGCGCCGCTTCACGAATCGATATATAAGACATGCGGATCATACTCCTGACGATTGATTTTGAAAGGTCGTTTTTTGTAGAATAAAACAATTTATGGCAAAATGCAACTACAATTTGTAACCTGTTAAGTAAATGTAAGCCGGAAAAGCATTCATTCGGTAGTATTCTTTACTTTTATCTTTGCATATAGTAAGATAAGGCTAAGGAGCTTTTGAGAAAATTTTTCGGTTGCGGAAAATGAAATGAAGCGTGAAAAAATTGAATGGAGCGGAGGATTCGCGAATCATTTTACAGCTGCGCGGAGAGGATCGGCGCGATTTTCAAAATGCTGTTGCGGAACGCGTGATCGGGAGCCAACGAAAAAAGGAGGGGCTATGGGTAGAAGATACAGGCATATCGTACAATATTATGAGACCGACAAAATGGGCATCACGCACCATTCCAACTACATTCGCTGGATGGAGGAGGCCCGTGTGTTCTTTTTGGATGAGATAGGATGGAGCTATGCGAAGCTCGAAGAGAGCGGGATCATGTCACCGGTAATCGCGGCGGAATGCAAATACAAAATCTCGACCGGCTTTGCGGATGAAATATTCATCGAGATACGGCTCTTGGAATACAACGGGATAAAAATGAAAATCGGCTATACGATGTACAATGCCGAAGATAAAATTGTCAGCGAAGGAAGCACGGAGCATTGCTTTCTGGGAGAACAGGGGCCGATCGCGCTCAAAAAGCGAAATCCGAAATTTCATCAAAAGCTGATGAGCCTGTTGGAAGGATAAGTGATACGGCGGAGAAATAACAACAAGTGCGAGATTTATGAAAAGGTCCGATCGGATACTTCGGAAGAATAGAAATCAAACGATCTTTTCAGCAGAAGTTTTTTGTATAAATTATAGGAGGACAATATGGAACATGGTTGGTTAAATGTCATGAGCTTGATTTTCGGATTGATCGCTTGGGCGCTTCCGCTTGTTGCTATCGGATTTTACAAAACGAATCGGAAGACTGCCGGCGCGGGCTGTAACTTTACGAGCTGGGTTTTGGGCATTCAGGTGCCGCTGCTCCAAATCGTTTATCATAACAATCTTGTCAGAATGAATGATTGGACGGCTCTGGCGGATGTCGGAAACGAAGCGCAGGTGATGGTGACGATTTTTGTCAGCGTGCTTTGCGGTATTCAGGGGATCTCGCTGTCGTATGCGCTTCGCAGTCGTTCATAAGGAGAGTACATAGATAAGGGAGGAGTAAATGGCGACGGGCTTGGATATGATTTTGAGTCTTTTGGAATATCCGAAGGAGATTGAATTTGAGGTGCGAGGCTTTATCGAAGGGCATCAAGAGCAAATGAGCGCCCTGGCGCAGGAGGCATATCGGGCATCGGAGGGGAGGGAGGACGAAATCCATGCTTTCCCGATCTATCGCAAAAGACCGCTCACGCGCCTGTCCGTCATAACATATTTGCTGATTGAAAAATATGAGGAGTACAAGGCTCTCGGAGTTTCGGAGCAAATCATCGGAGATACCTTCGGGGATGTAACTCTTCGGGCGAAGCTCTTTTACGCAAAGCACGGGAGGGTCGGGCTCGACAACAGAAGTGCGGTCTGGTTTCGGCATATCATGAACAAGAGGATGTTTCGGATCGGCGTCTTGCAATTTCAGTTTTTTGATATGCTGTACCTCGATAAAGAATCCATCGGCGAGGAGTATATGACATTTTCGCAGGGCGTTAAGAAACGACTTGCGCCGAATACGCCGGTACTCAATGTACATATTCCGGTCGGAGCGGATCTGAGACCGGAGAGGATATCCGATTCCTTCAATCGGGCGAGAGATTTTTTCAAAAAGCATTTTCCTCAAAAAAAGCTGCAAGCCTTCGTTTGCTATTCGTGGCTGCTGTATCCGAGGATGCAGACGCTCCTCGGGGGAGGCTCGAATATCGGGAGCTTTTACCGTCGCTTCGAGATCATCGGCGAATGCAATGATGCGGAGCAGGCACTTGAAAATCTGTTCGGCGTGACTTCTCTGCAGTGCAAAAATGTTTTGCCGCAAGAAACGAGTCTGCAAAGAGCGGCGCTTCACGATCCGTCGAGCTTCGGGATTGCCTGCGGGATCATCATGATTTAATCAAAACCCGGAATGACAGCCCCGAAAGAACAGACATCCGACAAATCGATCCGCATCATATGGATACGGAGAGCAAGGATCGAATACTCCTCCGAATGCATCCTGCTTGGCATCTTTGATCGAAGCGTCGGTATCAACCGGCAAGAGATTGGCCTTTTGGCAAAGCTAATAGGCCGGTTGTCTTAAAAAATTAAGATACCTCGTCAAAAAACGACAGTTCTATTCATCAGAAAGAGGCTCTTTCATGACGGAGCTGTCGTTTTGTTATGTTCTTTATCAAAACCGGCCGAATCGTGCGAGCGAGACGGATAGATGCCCAGATCGGCGGACGGAGCTTCGCTGCCGCTTTTTGCAAGCGGCTTTTTAGATTTCTGCTCCTGTGCGTTACGGCTTGAGCAGCAGCTCCAAGATCTGGACGGCATTGGTGCTTGCGCCCTTACGGATATTATCCGACACGCACCACAGATTCAGGCCGTTGTCTACGCTGAAATCACGTCGGATTCTTCCGACAAAGACCTCGTCCTTGCCCTGTGCGGTGATAGGCATCGGGTAGATATTCTTTGCCACATCATCCTGGAGAACAAGACCGGGGACATCGGCTTTGCGGTAGAGCGCAAAAATGTCGTCGATTTCAAAAGGTTTTTCCGTTTCGACATTGATGCTGACGCAATGTGCATAGCGTGACGGCACACGCACGGCGGTCGCGGTAATGCGGATCTTTTGCTCAAAGATCTTCTGCGTTTCATCGATCATTTTCTGCTCCTCCTTCGTGTAGGCATTATCGAGGAATACATCGATATGCGGGAGCATATTGTATGCGATCGGGTGTACATAAAATTCATTGCTACCGCCCGCCGCCGTACGCTCAAGATCGGCAAGTCCCTCCAGTCCCGATCCGGAAACGGATTGGTAGGTTGAGTAGACGATACGCTTCACACCGTAGGCTCGTATGATCGGATACAGCGCGAGCACGGATTGGATGGTCGAGCAATTCGGGTTTGCAATGATTCCGCGGTGGGCTTGCAGGGCATGCGCATTGATCTCCGGTACGACGAGCGGAACATCGGGATCCATGCGAAATTCGCTGGAGTTGTCGATGACGATGCTGCCGTTTTGAGCGGCGAGTGGCGCATATTTGCGGCTCGTATCGCCTCCTGCGGCAAACAAAAAGAAATCGACGCCTCGGATGCTCTCCTCGTTGAGCGCTTCGACGGGGATTTGCTTATCCTTGTAGGAAAGCTGCTTGCCTGCGGATGCCTCGGATGCGAAAAGGCGAACGGTAATATCGAGATCACGCTCCTCCAATCGTTTGATCATTTCAGTGCCGACGAGACCGGTTGCGCCGACAACACCAACTGTTTTACTCATATTTCCTCCTTCAAAAACGCCGAACGCATCGGCGGTATCAATAAAAGCTCCGCCCGGGAGCCTGCACGTCAATGCGCAGGTTTGGACAGAATTTGTGCGAATGCTTGCATTTATCCCTGCGCGGCGATCGACAGGATGTCGCCGAGCACGGCAGTCGCGGTTTCATAGGAGCCTGCGCCCGCGCCGGATAAAAAGAGCTTGCCTGCGTAGCGCATGGTCAGTGCCGCGGCATTGAGCGATCCGTCAATGGCATAGAGCGGATGCTCCGAGGTCAGCGCCTCCGGCTGCACGCTGAGAAGCAGTCTGTCATCGGTGCGCTGTAGACGGGCGACGAGCTTGATCTTTTGACCCAGCGCACGCGCCGATTCGATCTGTTCGGCTGTGATTGTGCCGATCCCGACGCGGTGAATTTCCGTCGAGCTTGGAAAATGTCCGGTCGAGAGCTGCGTGAGAATGCCCAGCTTGTACATGGCATCATATCCGTCCACATCGGAGCTTGGATCCGCCTCCAGGTATCCGAGCTGCTGCGCGATCTCCATCGCCTGTTCATAGCTTGCGCCCTCGCTGATCTTGGTCAAAATAAAGTTTGTTGAGCCGTTGATGATTGCACAAAGTTCAAGAACCTCGTCGGATGCAAGCGATTCCTTGAGAACGCGGATGATCGGAACGACGCCCATGACCGAGGCCTCATAGCGAAACGCTTTGCCTTTCTTACGAGCCATATCGGCAAGCGAATTTTGACAGGTAAAGATCGCCATTTTGTTTGCCGTTACCACATGCTTGTCTGCGGCGAGTGCCCGGTGCATCAAGTCAAGCGCGAGCGTATCGCCGCCGATCAGCTCGCAGATGAGATCGATCTCAGGATCGTCGATCAGCTCCTGCGCATCGGTCGTCATCAACGAACGAACGGATTCGTCGTACTTGTTGATATCACGCACGAAAATACGCTTGATGGAGAGGTCGATCCGTGTGCCTGTCTGCTCCGACAGACGTGCGCAAATTTGCGCGCGCTGCGCTTCCAATATGCGGTATACTCCCGAGCCGACGGTACCGAATCCGAGCAGCCCGATTCGAAATGATTTCATAAAACCTCCTAACGCTTGATAAAAGTGCCCTTGACTGATGGGGAATTGGTATTGCGAATGTTGAGAACAACATCATCCTCCATGACCGGCGCGATGGCATCGATATGGTACACCTGATCGCTCTGCTCGCTGAGCTTCAAAAACTCGTCGTAGCTGAGCGATTCGATCAAAGCGGCATCCTCGTGCTTGCGAGGGTCCTTGTCCATCAGTCCGTCCACATCCGTCCAGTTTTCATACACCGAGGCACCGAGCGCCCCGGCAACGAGCGAACCGGTAATATCCGAGCCGCCGCGTGCAAAGGTTTTGATCCGTCCGTCCGCACCGGTTCCGTAGAAGCCCGGAATGACAAGCCGATCCCCGTCCGAAATCGCCGAGCGGATGCAGTGATAGGTTTTTTCTTTGTCTATTGTACCATCTTTTTGGAAAAAAATGATGTTCTTCGGATCCAAAAATTGAAAGCCGAGATAATGCGCCATCAAGATCCCGGAGAGATATTCTCCGCGGCTGAGCACAAAATCAAAATGCGTCGATGCGGCAATCTCCTCCATGGTCTCGTCGATGCGTTCCAGCAGACTCTGATCGAGCGCAAGGTCACTGACAATTTTGTGAAAGCGCGCGCGAATGATATGCAGGATATTGTCCTTCTCATTGAGATCGTCGCATTCAAAATACCCGATCAGCAGGTCGGTGACCTTGATGTCCCCCTTGAAGCGCTTTCCAGGAGCGGAAACGACGACGAGGTTGCGGGAAGGGTCGCTCGAGACGATGTCCCTGACCTTGAGATACTGCTTGCTGTCTGAGAGCGAGCTGCCGCCGAATTTGACGACCTTTTTGGTTTGGATCTCTTCAATATCAAAGGGCGTCTCCTGGTACACGCAGAAATTGACCCAGTTGGAAAACAGCAGACTGCCGTGCGAACGCCAGCGCATGATGATCTCCCGATTCGGATCATTGTCCTTGTAGTAGTTTATCGGAGGCCGGATCGGCAGATTTTTTGCCAAATCGCGCAGATATTCCTTGTGCAGACTGTCCTTGTCGTATTCATTGTGTCCGGCGACAAAGATAAAACGATTGTCCAGACTCGCGCACAGCCCGACACCCGTATCCTCGCGTGCGGCGAGCAGCAGAAGATCGGCACAGTTGCGAACATCCTCCGCACGATTGTAGGTATGACGCGATTGCGGAGAATAGAACGAGTCGTCCAGCCCTTTGGTCAGCGGCGTGCGATGCGCAATATCATATTCATACACGCCGAAGATCTTTTGGTCGGCAGGATGTTTTTTGATCCCGTAATAATAGTAGAGCGCCGCCTGAGCCGCCCAACAGATGAACATCGTGGAATATACATTGGTGCGTGCAAACTCGAAAATCTCCGACAACTCCTCCCAATAGTGTACATCCTCAAATTCCATGTGCTCCACGGGCGCGCCGGTAATGATCAAGCCGTCATATTTTTCCGTTCGTATCTCGGCAAAATCCTTGTAGAACAAAGAGAGATGCTCCTCCGCGGT
>JBGZCE010000035.1:0-17531 GCA_041845175.1 Filifactoraceae bacterium | reverse complement strand
TCATGCCTGCCGCGGAGTTTGCGGTTTGAACGATATAGAGTTCTTTTCGGAATACATCGACACCCGGGTTTTCTTCATACATTGCCGTGATAACGGGAATGTTCAGCTCCGCCTTGACCTTGGTACAAACCGTACCGCAAGCCATTCCGTATCGTCCGGCATTGAATGCAGGTCCCGCGATCAAAAGCTCCGGCTGCTCCGCTTTAATAAGCGAGAGTACTCTTTCCGTTGCCGTTTCAAGATTTTCGTTAAAGTATGAGTCTCCGCACACAATCGTCGCTACGATCTCGGCATTTTCTCCGAGACTTGCTTGCAGCTGTTGGCTGATTGGTGGAAGAGCTTCCATCTTAATCGGTTCTTGTCCGGCAAATTCTTCGCCACCTATTCCGGCATAAAACTGGTTAATATAGTGGACTACTTTTATTTTTGCCATTCTATTGCCTCCTGAATTTGATTTGTTTAGAAGCTTCCGCTTCGGATATTGTTCATCTCTTCCACGATCTCGTCTACATTCAGTACCATTTCCATCATACCGATTTGCTCGTCGAATACATCCGGATCGATCTCATTTTTGAACTCCGGCTCAACCGCATGATATACGGCAAGTCCGAGAGCCACACCTGCAAGAGGTCCCGCGAATGTAGGGTCTCCGCTTGTTACCGTTTCAGCTGCTAATCCAGCAGCTTCGGCCTCCGCTGCACCTATGATAACCATAACGCTGTCTTTTCCATACTGATCTGCTGCATCCTTAACGCGTTTTTGGTTTTCTAAGTCCATGGCGCCCGCCGCGGTTCAGACAAAACATTCCGTAGAGGCGTAGATTACTTCCGCCGGCGTTCCTTTCAGGCATTCTTCGATCGCCTGTCCCGGGATACCGTCTCTATCGCCTATGATTATAACTTTTTTACCTTCAAAAAGACTCATAGTTCCCTCCTAATAATTTTCAACTTCTATTTCTTGTAATAATGACCCATACTCAAAATGGGTCGTCTACCCGTTTTGATTAATAAGTTCTTGCTGTCAGATATCCGAAGCCCACCTCGGAGGTCGCTCCCGTGATCGCCTGGATCTCCACCTGAAGCGAGCCGTCCGGTCTGAGCGATCCGGCAAATCCGCCCGCGATCGTATCGACAAATTCGATATGACCGATCACTTTATCGAGCTTCGGAAGATCGATGATCATGTTCGCATTTCCGCCCGTTACGCAAGCGTCGCCCGCCGGATCGGAATCCGCCAACGATTGAGAAGCTCCGTCGCGTCCTGCATACTCGTCCGTTACGATAACGGTTTTGATTCCCTTTGCAGTGATTTTCTTGCAGTTCATCATCAAGTCCGTATCCGGATTTCCGAAGCCCTCCTCCGAAATGATTACCGCATCGAGTCCCAGATACTCTGCCAATTTGGCGGACCAGTTGGAAGATCTTTCCTTGTCCGCAAGGTATACATTCTCGTTTGTGATGATCACACCCAAGAAGTTGTATTCTTTTCCGTGCAGCTTGTACAGGTCATGAATGATCGGGTTGTTCATGTGAACATAAGTCGGGTTCTTGTCGCAAGCCGATACGCAGTTTCCTGAAACGATCGCGCCGTCCATCACTTCGGTCGGATAGATGATCGTCGGAACGATCTTCTTCGCATCTACGCCGTATACATAGGTGTCATGAAGCAGACCTTGAGTCTGAAGCATATACACATACGCAACCTTCGGAAGGTTCGGGAATTCGGCGATCTGCTCGAGAAGAGGCTTTGTCTCATAGGTCTGAACCTCATCCGGCTTTACATTTCTTCCCGCTTCACCAAGATATTTTGCGGTTTTGAATCCCACATAGCGTAGCGCTTCTTCATGCGCATGCTGAAGCAATCCTTCCGTTACCTCCGCCTTGACGACCAGGTTGCAGGTTTTGGAGAACGGAGTATACTCTGCGCCCGGTCCGGTCATATCGATGATTCCCTCCTGGAAGCCCACGATTTTTCCGGTCGTAACGACTGCCGCTCCTTTAAGAACATGAGTCTTTCCGGAGCCGACCACATCCACCTTGCTGAGGAATCCCGGGAATATCCCGCCGTTTCCCTCCACCTTTACGCGCGGCTCGATAACATCCTTTACCGGAGTTATTCGGACGCTTTCGCCGGGCTTTGTGATAAAGAATTCAACGGATGCGATATGCTCGTCTTCTTTCAATATGCTTGCCAGCTCTTCCTGATTAACATACAGCACGCCGTTTTCAACCTTGGTCTCAGCAGCAAACTGAATATCGTTTATGAAGATATTACCAACTTCTAAACGCATTTTACACCTCCTGATTTTTTTGATAGCAATTAGATATATTTTTTAATCATTGCTTCGATATTAGCTACTGTTGCATCGTCCTTCGTCAATTCGTCGATCTTTGCGCCGTCTTTATACACTGCAATAGTAGGAAGTCCTAAAACTTTTTCCTTGATCGCGAGTCTTCTCGCTTTCGTGGAATCCAATTTTCCGAACTTCATTTTTCCGTCATACTCCTCCGAAAGTCTTTGGACATCCGGCATAAGCGCCTTGCACGGCTCACAGCTTTCGCTCCAGAAATCCACCAATACATAGCCTTCCGCCTGAAGCACTTCCGCTTCGAAATTGTCCTTGTCGAATATCAACATCTTTCTTCCTCCTTCATCTCATCCGTTAAAATTCGTTTTCTTCAACATATTTTTCTGCCATAACTGCCGCAATGGCTCCGTCAGCTGTTGCAGTTACAACCTGTCTCAAAAGCTTTTCTCTGCAATCGCCCGCTGCAAAGACGCCCGGATAATTGGTCTGCATCAATTCGTCGGTCTTGATGTAGCCGCCCTCGGAGGTGTTCACCTTGCCGACGAAAATTTCCGTATTCGGAATAAATCCGGTGAATACGAATATCCCGAAGGTTCCGAATTCCTCATCCGCGTCGTACTGCTCGAGCGCTCCGGTTTTCGTATCCTTGAATACCACCGCTTCAACGATCCCGTCTCCTTTGATCTCTTCAACGACCGCGTTCCAACGGAAGTCGATCTTAGGATTTGCAAACGCCTTTTCCTGAATGGATTTTGCCGCTCGAAGCTCGTCTCTTCTGTGAACGATCGTTACATTGGATGCAAATTTGGTAAGATACATCGCTTCTTCCACCGCGGAGTCGCCACCGCCGATCACGAATACCTGCATATCTTCAAAAAATGCTCCGTCGCAGGTCGCACAGTAGGAAACTCCCTTTCCGGTCAGCTCCTTTTCGCCCGGCGCGTCCAATTTTTTCGGATTCGCTCCCGTTGCGATGATCACGGATTTTGCAAGATACTCATTGTTTGTGCAGACGATCTTCTTCACCTTCGCGTCGAAATCGAACGATACCACCGTATCCTTCACGCGCTCCGCACCGAACTCCTCCGCCTGCTCGACCATTCTCGCGATCAAGGACGGGCCGGTCGCATCGTGGATCGAGCCCGGATAGTTTGCCACCTCGTCCGTCGTTACGATCTGACCGCCGGTCTTATCCTTCTCGATGATCAATGTGCTGAGTCTCGCTCTTGCTCCGTACAGCCCGGCGGCAAGTCCCGCAGGTCCCGCACCGATAATTACCAAATCATAGATTTTTGACATACAACCTCCTAAATTAAAGCATTTTTGATTAAATCCAAATCAATTACCATAAAATCATCCAAAATATTTTCCGTCCAGTACGGCGTCTTGAGATCATTTTGGAGCTTTTCGTAGACCGATACGGCATTGGAGATCAGCTCGAGCGAAAACAGATCCAATTCCTTCTCCTTACAAATCGCGATCGACTTGTACGGCGTTTCGTTCGGCTTGATGCTCCCCGACAGCGGATGCGTCAGCAGATGATAGTTCGTATGCACCTTGTCCCGCACCGCATGGAGCACATCCCCGTATCCGCCCTCAAGACAAATCACTTCCAAGCCCTGCTCCTCAAAAAATCTGCACGCCATCGGATTGTTGGTGACGATGATCGGTTTCTTTTTCATGAAAGCCTTTTCCTTCAAATAAAAAAATAAGGGAATCCTGCCGAGATTCCCTGTAAGACCAGAGTGTTGTCAAAGTCGGATCCTTTTACCTGAGAATTTCACCTGATTAATTGGCGTTAACGGCTTGTCCCTTCGGTGGCTTGCTGCCCTCTCTCCTGCTTCTCGTACAACTTAGTATTTCCTTTGCATAAACTATTCTAATACAAAAGCAAAAAAATATCAATAGCAAAAAGCAAATTGCCCAAAATTTTTTATAGATTCCATTCACATTTTTACTTCGGCGTAATAAAATCGGTGAAATTAATCTTTACTTTTCGGATCGCTTCCTATTGTATATCGCTTCGATCTTTTTTGAAAACGAAATTTTTTGTGCGCCGCCGCGGTGCAAGCGCGGATTTTTTGCTACGAAAGGCTCTGCTGACGGATCGCTTCGAATACCGCCACGCACACCGTGTTTGCCAAATTGAGCGAGCGAATGCGTTCGGACGGGACCATCGGCAGCTTCACGAGATCGCTCCGGTATTTTTCGCGAATGCTCGCATCCAGTCCGGCGGTCTCCTTGCCGAAGATCAGATAGCAATCCTGCGGATAGCTCGCCTCCGTATACAGCCTGGTCGCCTTGGTCGAAAACAGAAAATATTCTCCCGGATTCTCCTTTTCAAAATGAGCGAAGCTGTCGTAGTATTTGATCTCGACCAGATCGATATAGTCCAGCCCCGCCCGCTTCAGCGTCTTTTCGTCCATGCTGAAGCCCAATGGGCGGATCAGGTGCAGCACCGCGCCCGTGCAGGCGCAGGTTCGTATGATGTTTCCCGTATTCTGCGGGATCTCCGGTTCTACCAGAACGATATGGATCGCCATTTTCACACAAAAAAGGGGCGCAATGCACCCCTTCGTTCCTTTCTATGCAGGATAGATACTAACCTGTTTTCTTTTTTTGTCTTTTACTTCAAATTTCACTTTTCCGTCGATCAGGGCAAACAAGGTGTCGTCGCCGCCTCTACCTACATTTGTTCCCGGATGGATCTTGGTCCCTCTTTGTCTGATGATGATCGATCCTGCCGAAACGACCTCGCCGTCAAATTTTTTGACGCCCAGTCTTTTGGATTTGGAATCGCGACCGTTTTTGGAAGAACCTACTCCCTTCTTACTCGCAAACAGTTGAAGATTAATCTTAATCATTCGGTTACACCTCCCTCTTCAATAGTTGTATAAACTGCCCATAATCCTCCAGCATCGCCGTAATGCCCAGCTCGAAGCTGTCGAGCAATGCCCGGACTATGTCATTTATGTTTTCTTTTTTGATCGTAAATCTTGCGTAGCCGTCCCGGATCGTATGATCGACTTCGATCTTCGCGATCACGAGCAACGCGTTGAGCGTCGCGATCGTCAGAGCGGATACGCCGGCACACACGATGTCGTGTCCGTATTCGGAATGCAGCGCATGTCCGCTGACCTCCACATCATAGATCCCGTTTTGATCCCGCCATGTTTTTACGGTAATCATCAGTTGATCGCTTCTACCGTAATTTTTGTGTACGGTTGTCTGTGTCCTTGCTTTCTTCGGTAGTCTTTTTTCGCTTTGTATTTGAATACAATGATTTTTTTCGACTTGCCGTGAGCAACAACCTTTGCGGTCACAGTGCCTGCTCCCTCGCCGGCCTTAAGGCCTGCTTCACTTGAAACGGCTACCGCCTTGAGCGTTACGGAATCTCCCTCGTTTGCGTCGAGCTTTTCAACGAAAAGAGTATCTCCCACCTTCGCCATATATTGCTTTCCGCCGGTTTCGATAATTGCGTACATCTGAACACCTCCTCATTATAAGTCTCGCCTATGCAGGTACTTTTGAAAAAAGTTTCGACCTGTTTCGCGCGGAATGTTTACCGAACAATTTTACCAAAGAATTTGCTCCCTGTCAATTTTTTTGTTGCGCTATGATATAGTCGGCGATCCGCCTGCATGCCGAGCCGTCCCCGTACGGATTGACTGCCCGCGCCATTTTGTCGTATGCCGCGCGGTCGTCGAGCAGATGCTTGATGCTCCGGTAGACCTTTCGGTAGCTTGTGCCGCCGATGATGACGGTTCCGGCTTCGACCGCTTCCGGTCTTTCGGTTTCTTCACGAAGCACGATGACCGGCTTGCCAAGCCCCGGCGCTTCCTCCTGGATCCCGCCCGAGTCGGTCAGGATCAGATAAGATTGCTCCATCAGCTTGGCGAAGGGCTGGTAATCCAGCGGCTCGATCAGCGTAATATTTTTTTGCCCCTCCAATATTCGCTGTGCGATCTCGCGGATCAGCGGATTTTTGTGCATCGGGAATACGATGCGGCAATCGGGATATTCTTCGGCGATCGTCCGTGCGGCTTTGAAGATCTCCTCCATCGGCTCGCCCCAATTTTCGCGGCGGTGGCAGGTGAGCAGGATCACTCGCTCGTTGTCGAAATCGATCGATCGCAGCGCTTCCTCTTCAAACGCATAGTCTTTTCGGATCACCAGCTGCAATGCGTCGATGACCGTGTTGCCGGTGACGAGAATGTGCTGTTCCTTTACATTTTCGGCGAGCAGATTGTTTTTGTTTCGGATCGTCGGTGCAAAATGGTAGGTGCTGAGCCTCCCTGCGAGCTGACGATTCATCTCCTCCGGATACGGCGCGTAGATATTGCCGGTGCGAAGCCCCGCCTCGACATGCCCGACGGGCACCTGCTGATAAAATGCGCCGAGCGCGGCGGCGAAGGTCGTCGTCGTGTCGCCGTGCACCAACAAAAGGTCGGGACGATATTCCTTCAGGATCGCTTCCACACCGTAGAGCACCTTGGAGGTGACATCGGTGATCGTCTGTCCGTGCTTCATCAAATTCAGGTCGTAGTCCGCTTTGATCCCAAACAGGTTCATCACCTGGTCGAGCATCTCGCGATGCTGTGCGGTGACAAGCACCTTGCTTTCGATTTCGTCCCGCTTGGCAAATTCCAAAATGAGCGGCGCCATTTTGATTGCTTCGGGTCTTGTGCCGAATACGCTGAGAACCTTTATTTTATTCATAGCTTCCTCTCGATCGTTTCTGTTGTTTTTTCACTTTACTTCTTTTGACTTTGCTTCTTTTTGCTTTGTTTCTTTTGCTTTCTTATTTTATTGCTTTGTTGCTTTCTTCTTGATTTTTTCTCTTTTTTGTTTTCTCCAATGCTTTTTTGCCGCTGTGACCGGCTTCGATTTTTTCGATCGGCTTGATCAAGCTCTCGAAGGCTGCTCGGATTTATTTCCGTTTTTTTCCTTCTTCTTTTTCTTCTTCGATCTCATTTTTGACCTCCTGCAGAATACGCAGCTTCTTCACGCCGAACAGCACCAGCAAAATGTCCGCAACGATGACCACGATGCCGGCGACGAAATCGGATTTCTGGAGATAGAGCGAGCTGGCGCCGAGGAATGCGGAGATCGCATAAAGGTAAAGCACCGTCTTTTTTTGCGAAAGCCCCTTCGCGAGCAGCCGGTGATGCAGATGGCCTTTGTCCGCCTCCATGATCGGTTTTTTTGCCAAAAATCGGCGAATGATGGCGAAGGTCGTGTCCAATATCGGAATCGCCAGCGCAAACAGCGGAATGACGACCGCGAGCACCGTCGCGCCCTTGATCGTTCCGAGAATCGCCGTCACCGACAGCATAAAGCCCAGGAACAGCGAGCCGGTGTCGCCCATAAAGATTTTCGCCGGGTTGAAATTGTACGGCAAAAAGCCGATTGTGCCGCCCGCGAGCGCGAACAGCAGCGTTGCGGTGATATACTGTCCCGATGTCAGCGCGACGATGCCGAGCGTGATCGCGGCGATCAGCGAGATCCCCGCGGCAAGTCCGTCGAGCCCGTCGATCAGATTGACCGTATTGGTGATGCCGACGATCCAAAAGACCGTGACCGGGATGCTGAGCAGATTGAGCACGATCAGAATGTCGTTTTCAAACGGATTGGTGAAAAAATCGATCCGTATGCCCACCCAGGTAATGATGACGGCGGCAAAGATCTGGATCAGCAGCTTGGTCTTTGCGCGGATCGGGCTGATGTCGTCCAGGATCCCCATATTGACGATGATTCCGCTGCCGAGCAGGATCGCCAGCACCTTCGGATTCGGCGGCAGCAGAAACAAAGACGGAATCAAAAAGCCGATAAAAATCCCCAGCCCGCCCAGGCGGGGGATCGGCGTCTTATGTACTCTTCGCGCATCCTTGGGCACATCGATCGCTCCGATCGTGTTTGCCAGCCGAATGATGAAGGGCGTGACCGCATAGGTTATGACCGCACTGATAACAAGCGCAGCCATCACATTTACTATTGTTACTTCCGTTATCATACTGTCCTCTCTAATAGCCGATCGTAATGTCCTCGATCAGCGAGTCGTCGTTTTCGATCCATTCCGAAACCTCGATGATCCGATAGCTGTCCGCATCATCGCGGATATATATTTTTTCTATCCCGGCATTGATGATTAGACGCTTGCAGATCGAGCAGGAGCCTGCGTTTTGTACGATCGTTTTGTCCGAATGATTGACGCCGACAATGTACATATCCGCGCCGAGCATATCGCGTCTGGAGGCGGAAATAATCGCATTCATCTCGGCGTGCACCGAGCGGCACTTTTCATACATCTGCCCTCTGGGCACCGCGAGCCTTTCCCGATAGCAATAATTGAGATCCGTGCAGTTCTTTCGCCCGCGCGGTGCGCCCGTGTAGCCGGTCGAAATGATCTCGTCATTCTTGACGATGATGCAGCCGTAGTTGCGTCGCAGACAGGTGCCTCTCTCCGTAATCGTCTGCGCGATATCCAAATAGTAATTGATTTTATCTCTTCTGACCATCGCTACCTCAATATTCCCGCTATATCCTCTTCCAATTGGAGCGCATATTCCTCCTTGCGATCCTCCCAGTCGTTCAGTTCCGCGCATTCGGAGGCGATACGCTTCGTCAGCGCTTCGATCAGCATACAGATCGCCTTGAAATTTTCTTCATAGATGATGCTGATGCTCCCGTCCGATGCCAGGCCGTTGGCGACCGAGATAATGATCTCGTCCTTGATGTAGTAGGCATCCGACGAATCGAATTTGTCAAACAGCGGCGTGTACAGATCCGCGTCCGTGTATCTGGTCTTGACGATATACAAAAAGCGTCCGAAGTCATCCACATTGCTGCCCGGCTCGATCTCAAAGAGGATCTTGAAAAAGATGTTCCACTCAAAATCCACATTGATATTTTCCAGGATCTTCTCGCTCAAGATCTCGCCGAAGCGACTCTTGGGCTTGTATTCATATTCAAAATGGATCGGCGTTTCAAAATCGATGATCCGATCCGACAAATAGCCGATCCGCGTGATCAGCTCCAGCATCGTCTGTCCCGAAAGATTTTGGTATACGATCTCATTCTTTGCAAAAATATATTGGCTCAAAATGTCGCACGCCTTTTTGAAGTCGATCGTAAAGCCGATGTTCTCGCGCATCTTGTTGATAAAAATGTCGTTGATCGCCTTCGCCAAAATGACCTTGGAAAAATTTTCCTCGCCCATCTTGTCCACGGCACGCGTGGCACTCCGGTTGGTCTGCAGCTGGTTGTAGATGAGCGCGATCTGACGATCCATCGACTCCATATTGCTGTGGATCGACGCGAGCATTTCCTTCATAAAGCCGTCGACCATCATATAGCTGTTGTTCTTGTAAATGACCTCATGCTCGATGTCCGCCCAGAAGGAATGCACCAGCGATTTGATCTGGAGCTCGAAATTGATCTTCTCGCCGTAGGAATAATAATGCCCGTCTACCCGATAGATGTTGAAGCCGTTCTTCTGCTTCTGCGGCTGCGGCACCGACAGATTGAGATAGATCGGCATATTCTCGAGGATCGGGCTGTAATACCAGCCGTCCACATCCTCCTTGTCAAAAAAGGATTTCAGCTTCTCCAGGATCATCCCTTCTTCATGCACGAATCGGCAAAAGATCATGATCCCGATGACATCCTGAAGATTGTCGATGATGTCCTGCGCCGTTTCATGCTTTTGGTACAGCTTGTTCCGGAGAATTTTTTCCTTCAAGCTTCTCGGCGATTTGACCCGGCTGCGCACATCAATGATCGGCTGATCCATCTCCACCATCAAGCCGTCGAAAAATGCCTTCAAGGTGTCGCACACCTTGGTGTAATGCGGTGTCATATCGTTCAAAATCTCAATGGTGTCATCGATTTTCTGAAAAAAAGCCAGCTTCACAGCTCAACCTCCATTTCACATACATCCGCCGCCCGGCCCCCGACATAGACCTCTTCGACGCGGTTGCTCCAAGGCGCCTCCTTGAGGATATTCACATAGATCTTTGACGGTCTGTTCATCGAGATTCCCTGCTCAAAGACCATCGCGATATTTTTCTTTTCTTCGTTTATGATTTTGCTTTTGATCAGAAAGCTGCCGAGCGCCCCGTTGGAGCTGCCCGTCGCCGACTCCTCGTCAATGCCGACCAGCGGCGCAAAATTCCGTGTGCTCGCCGTGTACTCCGTGCCCATCGCAAACACATGGTAGCCCGTGATCCGATACTTGCGGCTGATCTCCTCGATCAATTCGTTGCTCGGCACGATCCTGTTCAGGATCTCGACCGATCGGACCGGGATCATCAGATCGCGCAGGCCCGTCGATACGATCTCCATATGATTGATATACAGATTTCGTTTTTCGCCGTTGAGCGTCGGCTGTGCGCCGATATCCTCCAAGCCGATCGACAGGGAGCGGCAGACCTTCTCGAAATCCTCCTCCCGCTTGGTGATGCGTTCGTAAAATCCGGCATTGCTCTGCTGCATCGTCACCAAGCCGTCCTCATCGATCCGCACGCCCAGGATCCCCGCCTTGGTCTCCTGCTTGTATACGCCCGGCGCAAGAATGCCCAGATGATTGAGCAGAAAAAAGGTTCCGACGGTCGCATGACCGCAAAAATCCACCTCCTCGACCGGTGTAAAAAACCGGACGCGAAAATCCGCTACGGACGATCCGGAAACGAAAGCCGTCTCCGAAAAGCCAACCTCTTTGGCGATTCGCAGCATCTGCTCATCGGAAAGCTGCTCCGCGTCCAGCACCACGCCCGCCGGATTGCCGCCGCCGCTTTGCTCCGCAAACGCATTTAATGTATACACTCTTACTTTTTCTTTCATCAAAATACTCTCCTTACTTGCCTATTATCTTAACATACTTACGGATTTATATCAACGAAATGCGTGCTCGAACAAAAACCTTGTGCCCAATCGGATCCTTGTCCCGAGACTCTTTGTTCAACATGATGCACACAAACAAAAACGCTCCGCACGAGTTCGTTACATTCGGACGGAAGACTCAACGAAATGTGCACGCAAAAACCCGCCTTCGATCGAAAGCGGGTCGCTGCCTGAGATTTTCGATCACGCTCGAAAATCCCGATATTTTTTATTTGTGCTTCGCAAGGACGCTTTATCCTCCGCGTGCCAATCGCATGACGCTTTGAACGCTATGCTCGGAGCTTTGCTCTTCGCTGTGCGCTTCGCTCTGCACGCTTGGCGCCCCGTACTTCGCGCACGGATCTCGGAGCTTGATTCCTCACTCTCCGATTTCAGAGCCCTCAGCCGGCTACAATATGCCGAGCCCGCGCAGCAGGATGATGATCAAAACCGCCGGGATCAAAAAGTTGACGACCGGCTTCCACGCATTGTTCACGCGAATCTTTTTCGCTCCGGTATTGACTTCCTCTTTGAAATTATCGAACTTCCACACAAAAATGGTATAAAGAGAAAGAATGACCGCGCCAAGCGGCATCATCACATCGCCGGACAAAAAGTCCACGAATCCGAAAACGGATTTGCCCATGATTGTGATCTCCTTCCACGGTCCGTGTGAAAGGATGCTCGGAATCCCCACGATGAAGATCGCAATAAGCGCCATCCAAATACTCTTTTTGCGATCAATTTTGCCAAGCTCGGAAATCGTTACGACAATCGGCTCCAAATATCCGAGCGCCGAGGTCAATGCCGCAAAGAAAAGCAGCAGGAAGAACATTCCTCCGAAAATCTGTCCGCCCGGAAGCTGTGAGAAAAAGTTGGACATCGTTACGAACAGCAGATTCGGCCCGGAGTCCACCGGCAATCCGAATGCAAAGATCGCAGGGAAAATCATCAATCCCGCAATCAGCGCTGCCAGCGTGTCAAACCCGACGATCATCAGCGCATCCTCCGGAATATTGCTGTCCTTTTTCAAATAACTGCCGTAGATAAATCCGCCGCCGCTTGCGATCCCGATCGAGAAGAAGCATTGCCCGAGCGCCGCCAGAAAAACCTGCCCGTTGATTTTTGAAAAGTCTACACTGAGGTACCATTTCAATCCCTCCATCGCGCCCGGCAGAGTCAGCGAACGGATCGCGATCGCGATCAGCATGATGAACAGCGCCGGCATCATGAAGGAGCACCCCTTTTCAAGCCCCGCATTGAGTCCCAAGGTTGAAATGATCCCGACGATCAGGATCGCTATGATCATAAAGATCGCCAGCTGTGTCGGGTTCGCCATAAAATCGGAAAACACCGTCGCATAGCCTGTCTGATCGAGTCCTGCCAGCTGACCGCTGATCATTCTGACAAAGTAGGATATGATCCAGCCCATGATCTGCATATAATAAGTCAAAATGAAAAATGCCGCAAACACACCGAGCCATCCGAAGGACACCCACGGACTGCCCTTTTTGGTCAAGCTTCGCATCCCCTCGACCGGATTGAGCTGAGTCTTTCGCCCCAAAGATACTTCCATAAAGAATAGCGGAATTCCGATTATAAGACATATCAGAACATACACGAGCACAAATGCTCCTCCGCCCATCGTTCCTACCAGATACGGAAACCTCCAAATGTTTCCCAGTCCGATCGAGAATCCTGCCGCAGCCATGATATAACCGAAGCGACTGCCCCAATTCCCTCTTTTTTCACCACTGCTCATCTTGTACCTCCAAATACTACTCCAAACGGTTTTTCCACTGGTCTGCCCGGGGAGCGGGCGCTCCCCGAGCTCTGCTTCAATATTATTTGAACACGGTTACTCCGCCGACTTCGGTAGCTAAAGCCTCCACAGCCTTTCTTGCAAGAGATTTTCTAAGCTCCAATTCCTTTTCCGGATCCAGGGAAGGATTGCCCACCGGATACGGGATCGCAATGGTCGGAACGATTCGGTTCGCTCCTACCGATTGAGAGATCGTGGTGATGGTCGCCATGTGAACGATCGGAAGCCCATATCGCTCGATTTCTTTTACCATCGTTGCTCCGCAACGAGTACAGGTACCTCAGGTTGAGGTGAGAATGACGCCGTCTACGCCCATTGCCTTCAGCTCGGCTCCGATCTCCTTGCCGAACAAAATGGAATTGCCGACTGCCGTTCCCGTTCCCGTTGTCGTATAGAATATTTCGTGAACCTTTCCGATCTCGCCGTCCTTTTCCATCTGCCTGAGCACATCCAGCGGCACGACGCGATCCGGACATTCGTTGGCATACACCGGGTCATAGCCGCCGTGGATCGTGATGTAGTCGCCCTTGAGCCGGTCCTCTTTTGAAATATCGTACTTGCCCCATTTTTGAGCCGAAGCCGACTGAATCCTGTCCGGATTTCCGTTCGGTACGATCCCTCCGGAGGTCACCAGCGCGATGACCGCTTTTTTCAAATCCTTGATTGCCGGCGCCGGTTCGACCGTATCAAACTCCGGCATCGGCAGCTCGGTCACGAATTCTTCATTGTTGAGCCGCTTCATCAGCATATCCACCGCTCGCTTCGCGCCGATCTCGGCGACCAGTACGGTTTCTCTTCTGCCCTGCGCAAAGTATCCGTCGCTCGGTCTGAGCTCTTCGCCGAGCAGCACCTTGCGCGCGATCCTCGCCATATTCGGCAGCGCCTTTCGCATATCGCCGGCAGCCGCACCGGTCGGCACCACATAGGACACGGACTTACAAGCATCCAATCCCGGATTCTCCTCAAACATTCCGGTGACCGATTTGATCCCGAATTCCTTCTCCGCAAACGCGACAACGCCTGCGCAGGCCATTCCGTATCGTCCCGCGTTGAACGCCGGGCCGGCCACGATCAGATCGGGCTCGGTCTCTTTCAGCACCTTCGCGAGATATTCCAGCGCCTGTTCTTTATTTTCATTGAAATAGTTGTCCCCGCAGATCACCGTTGCAACAACTTCGCCCGCATCACCGAGCTCCTGTGCAAAGCCGGCAGCAGGGCCTACCTTGCCTTCAACCAGCTGCATCGGATAGTCCGCCTTATCTTCTCCTCCGATTTGTCCGAAGAATTGGTTGAGATAATATAAAACCTTCTTTTCCATTTTAGCCTCCTACTTCAACTCGATGGTTGCGTTATGGTATCCGATCTCGGATGTCGCACCGATCACGGCATTCAATTCACATTTCAGCAAGCCCGTTTCCGGATCGATGGAGCCTGCCCATCCGCCTGCGAGATTTTCGATCGCCATCTCGTTGCCCAGTACCCGCTCCGGCTTGTCCAGTGTAACCACATGACTCACATTTCCTGCCGACACGACCGCGACCGCCGCCTTTGAAACATCGGCGAGCGGCTGGCTCATTCCGTCCCAGCCCGCACATTCGTCGGTGATCAGCACGGTCTTGATCCCCATGCTCTCCAATCGCGAACAGATCATCACCAGGTCGGAGTCCGGATTTCCGTATCCCTCCTCACTGACGATCACGCCCTGCGCGCCGAGCATCTTGCACAGCTTCGCCGTATAGTCGCAGGTTCTGAATTTTCCCGCCAGCGTCGTGAGCTCCGGCGTCAATATCACGCCGAGGAAATTGATCTCCTTGCCGTGCTTTTTGTAAAGCTCCTTGATCACCGCATTGTTCTGATGCTGGTAGGTCGTGATCTTGTCGCACGCCGCCACGCAGTTTCCGCTGATCACCGCGCCGTCCAGCTCCTCATTCGGATGGATCAGCGTCGGCAGGATCTGCTGCGAATTGACGCCGTAGATATATCCGTCATGCAGCAGTCCCTGAGAGATCAGCATCTCCACATACACCACCTTCGGCAGATCCGGGTACTTCGCATTCTCCTCGTGCATATCACCGATCTCGTAGATCTCCACCTCGTCCGCTTCGACATCCTTCGCCGCTTTTCCGATCAGCTCCGCAGCCATCAAGCCGGTCACGCGCACCGTGTCCTCATGCTCGTGCGGCTTCAAGCCGTCCACGACACGAATATCCACCACGATGTTCAGGGTTTTGGAAAAAGGAGTCCACTTTGCACCCTCTCCCCACATATCCACGACACCCTCCTGAAAACCGACGATGTCTCCGATCGTAACCACCGCTACATTTTTGAGCACATTGACCTTTCCACTTCCGAGCTGTGCCACATCGGTGGTCACACCGGCGAATCCGTCGTTGCCCTCCATCTTGTATCTCGGCTCGATCACATCCTTTACCGGGATGATTCTTGTTTTCTCGCCCGGCTTCGCAAGATCGATTCGGATCTCCTTGACATTCGGATGCTCCTGCAACCTCGCGATGATCTCCTCCTTGTTGATATACAAAATACCGTTCTCAACCTTATTTCTGTCTGCAAACTTTATGTCGTTAATTTTGATTATTCTCTGTTCGAGTCTCAAATCCGTCACCTCCAAAAAAAATTGCCGCTTCGGCGATCGCCGCCATGGTAAGCTCCTTATCGATTATCCTGTAATCGTCCGCATTCTTGAAATCCTCGCCACGATTTTCGGTGATCATGTGATATTTCTCGATTGCCGTTTCGATTTGCGAAAGACTATATTCATCCAGCTCCCCCGAGCTCTTCGAGATAATCACCGAGCGGATCGGCGACATCAGCATGCGGATGCTCGCTCCGACCGGTGAGCTGATCAGAGAATGTCCCCGATGCACATAGTCCCGCGTCCTGTGCAGGACATCCAACGCGCACCCGTCCACAAAGCTCATCTCATCCGACGCGTCTTCAAAAAGCTCATTGTTTGTCACAAGGATATAGTCCAAAATCCTCCCTCCTTTCTCGCTAAATTCTTAAAAGTATTATATCTGTTTTCCAATTGTATTTCAATAGCTTATTGTTAATTTTTTATAACTTTATAAAAAATATCTATAAGCGTCGCTGTCTTAATCAAAAAACAATTTTGCCTCGCACAAAACATTTTGGATGAAGAACGCCGCTCGCACATCGGATTTTTTTCAGACAATTATCTTGATAATTTTAGAGATGCACGCTCTTGTTGACGCATTTCACAAAATAAAAGTCAATAAGGATTGTAAAGTGCGAAAAATTTTTTACAGGAAGAAATCTACTTGCAGGAAGAAATCTGCGAGAAGAATTTTATGAGGAGAATTTCGCGAGGAGAATTTTGGGACAAGTTTTCTGCAACACTTACGCTTTGCCTTTGAAGCTCGCTCGATAAGATCGCGGATGCAGGCGGCAATTTTGACGCAACAAAAAAGTATCCGATTTTCGCTCGAAAACGGATACTCATGATATCTGATTTTGTTGTTACAGCAGCGCTTCTTTGATTTTGTAAACGAAGTCGTCGATATGCTCGCGCGCATATTTTTCCGCCTTGTCCAAATCCTTCTCGTCGATCGCCTCGATAATCTTTCCGAAGGTGTAGGTAAAAATATCCATACTGTCGAAATATTTTTCGCAGTAATGCCACAGGCGCTCCGAATGACAGTGAAGCTCCTTCAGCTGTCTTTGCAGCCACGGATTGCCACATTGATCGAAGATGATCTCGTGAAAACGCTCATCGTCGTCGATTGCTCTTTGATAATCGTCATCGATCGAATAGCTGAGCAAACGGCTGTGAATCTCTTTGAGCTCCTGCTTCTTTTTTTCGGTGATCCGTGCCGCCGCCAGCCGCGTGGCAAAAGGATCAAGCACCCTCGTCAGCTCGAACAGATGCTTCATCTTCAAAAAGTCGATCTGCGACACCTGCGCTCCGTAGCGCGGAACGACCGTCAACAGCTCCAAATTCGTCAGCTGCTGAAACGCATTGCGAACAGGCGTTCTGCTCACATTCAATTCCTTTGCGATCTCCGGCTCGTTCAAAATATCGCCGGGCTGATACTCCAATTTTATGATTCGGTTCTTCAATATTTCAAAAACCTCGTCTCTTTTCAACGACTCCATAACTCCTCCAACATACCCTCATGCTTATATAAACTGTCTACGGATCCAGTATACCATAAAACACGCCCGTTCTTCAAAAATTTCATTGGGCATCGGGTGAGCCGGCAACTTTTCATCTGCTCCGCACAGCGATCGCGGAGTGCCGACATCCGAGTTGTCTAATCCCTCACTGTTCCGCCGCTCGTCGTGAACCCGTTCAAAATATATTTTCATTCGCTCCGCACAGCGATCGGCAATGCTCCGATATCCGATCCGACCTTACAAAAAGTATTTTTCGCCCGTTGCTAAATACCAGATCGCCAGATTGCAGATCAGTGCGATCGGCACCAGAATTTTGAATTGCGGCTTCTTCGTTTTGTGCCGAAATACCGTCATTCCGCAAAGCGC
>JBGZCE010000034.1:0-2503 GCA_041845175.1 Filifactoraceae bacterium | reverse complement strand
TCAAGCTTGCCGTCACCGATGAAAAATATTTGGGTGAGTGCATCTCGGAGCAGGCCCTGGATATTCTGATGGGCGTGCTGTTTGAGCCGTATCTCGAGCAAGGCGCGTTTCGGGAAAAAACCGTCGCGCTGGAAAAGGAGGCGCTGAGCGAAGCGATCCTGTCCAAGATCAACAACAAAGCAGCCTATGCGATGGAGAGACTGATTGAGAATATGTGTGCGGACGAGCCGTTCGGCATACCGGAGGACGGCTATATCGACGCGCTTGCAACGATCGACGCGCAGGAGCTGTATGCGTATTATCAAAAGGTCATCCGTGAGTCGGAGATCGACATCGCCGTGACCGGAGAAATGGACCTGCAGCTGCTTGAATTGCAATTAAAAAAGCATTTGGGATCCAAACGGGGAGATATTTTGCGGACCGAGCGGGAGCGGATTCATGTCGAGCCGTCGAGGGTAAAGGAGATCATCGAGCATTCACAGATCAATCAGGGCAAGCTGGCGCTCGGCTACCGGACGAATATCGCGGTTGAGGATCGGCTGAATTTTGCGATGACGCTGTATGCGGTAATCCTGGGCGGGGGAACGAGCTCGAAGCTGTTTATGAATGTGCGGGAAAAGCACTCACTGAGCTATTCGATCGGAGCGGGTCTGGAGCGAATGAAATCGCTACTGTTCATTCAGGCGGGTATCGAAACGACGGAGCTCGAAAGGGCGAAAAAGTTGATCTTCTCTGAGGTGGAGGATATGAGAAACGGCGTTATTTCCGCGCAGGAGCTTGAGCATGCGAAAAAGCATGTCGTCAATCAGATCCGTTCGATGAAGGATTCGGTGTGGGCGGTCTCGGATTACATCTATATGCTCAGCCTTCAAGGGATGAATGAAACGCCGGAGAGCGTGATCGAAAAGATCAAAGCCGTCACGCTCGAGGAGGTCGTTGAAGCAGCTCGGAAAATAAAATTGGACACGATCTACTTTTTGACGAATAACGAGGTACAAAATGAAAATCAGGCATGAGGTATTGCAAGAGGAAGTTTTTCAAACGGTCCTTGATAATAATTTGAAAGTTTTTTACATGCCGAAGAGAGGCTTTACAAAAAAATACGCCGTTTTGGCAACGAACTACGGATCGAATGATCTGGAATTCATTTCACCGGAGAACGGAGAGCATATCCGGCTCAATCACGGGATTGCTCATTTTTTGGAGCACAAGATGTTCGAGCAGCCGGACGGAACGGATGCGTTCAGCGAGTTTTCGAAGTTCGGTGCCAACGCGAACGCGTTCACGAATTTTAATCTGACCGCTTATCTGTTCAGCACGACCGACAATTTTTACGACTCGCTGCGCCATCTGATGTCCTATGTGAGTCAGCCGCATTTTACCGACGAAAATGTCAAAAAGGAACAGGGCATCATTGCGCAGGAAATAAAAATGTACGACGACAACAGCGACTGGCGATTGTTCTTCAACACGCTCAAGGCGATGTATATCCATCATCCGAACAGTATCGATATCGCGGGAACCGTCGAGAGCATTCACAAGATCACCAAAGAGGAATTGTACAAATGCTATCGGGCATTCTATTCGCCATCCAATATGGCGCTGTTCGTCATCGGCGATCTGGATTGGGAGCGGATATTGGAGGTCGTCGGGGGCGTTCCGATGCCGGACTATGCAAACGGAAAAGCTATCAAGCGGATCACGCAGCCGGAGCCTGACCGTATTCGCGAAAAGAGGATTGTCAATGCGATGGAGGTCTCGATCCCGATGTTCTCAATCGGCTACAAGGATCGTCTCGATCGGCCGATGAGCGGGGAAGAGCTGTTGAAGCGCTCGGTGGAAACGGAAATGATTTTCTCCTGCCTTTTCAAAAAAGGGAGCGTGCTGGATGAGGAGCTTTACAACGGGCAGTTGATTTTCGAGCCGCTCGGCTGTGAATACAATGCGCATGATGATTACGGATACAGCGTTATCTCCGGCGAATCGAGGGATATCGAAAGCGTGCACTCGAAAATCAAAGACTGCATCGAGGAAAACAAAAAAACCGGGATCGATGTTCAGACCTTCGAGCGGATCAAAAAGGCGAAGCTGGGCGGATTCGTGCGTGGCTTCGACACGATCGAGCTGATCGCCAATTCCTTTTTGAATTATTATTTTGAAGGCAATAATTTTTTTGATGTGTACGACTGCATCAAATCGATCACGGTGGAGGATTTGAACCGACGATTGAAGGAGCATTTCGATGAAGAGATGTCCGTCATTTCGATCGTCAATCCGATGGAGGAAGATTAACGATGGATCCGGTTGCTTTTACGCTGTTCGGCTTGGAGATACGATGGTATGGGATCATTCTGACCTCTGCAATGGTGGTGGCGGTGTTTTTTTCGATGCGAAGCGGAAGGAAGCAGGGCTTTGTCGAGGATCATTTTTTGGATATCGCGATGTTTGCGCTGCCGGCCGCCATTTTGTGTGCAAGGCTCTACTATGTGCTGTTCAATCTGCC
>JBGZCE010000033.1:0-3889 GCA_041845175.1 Filifactoraceae bacterium | reverse complement strand
GCTTTGTCGCCTGCAAGCAGGCACCTCCTTCTCTTTTTTTCTATTATATCGGATTCGAGCGAAAAAAACGAGCGCTTCGGAAAATAAATATGAGCGCGATCGTACAAGAGTGAATCGATGAGCGCTTGAATATATGTGAGCGCGATCATAAGAGGGAGTATGAGAGAGCGGATGAATACAAAAAGAAAGGTAAGCGGCGGCGGGCTTGACATCGCTGTGTGGAGCCGAGCGCGACGGCTGCGGGCTTGGTGTCATCATGTGGAGTCGATTGACGACGGGACATCCTTATCAACAACGGAAGCGGCAAAAAGGGCAGAGGATCAAAACGATCCTCTGCCCTTTGATATGCCGAGTGAACAGGCGCTTCAAAATGATGCCCGCGTTCACTTTGCTTTGTTGCGTTGATATTGCCGAGCGATCAGGCCTGATCCTCGACCACATCCTTTTTCAGGACGCCCAGAATTACCGCACCGACGATGGAGCCGGCCGCGATCGCGATGAAGTACATCACCGGATTGCCGACCACCGGCAGCACGAACAATCCGCCATGCGGTGCGCGGAGCGTACAGTGGAAGAACATGGACAATGCGCCTGCGATCGCGGAGCCTGTGACACATGCCGGCAACACGCGAAGCGGATCGGATGCCGCAAACGGGATCGCGCCCTCGGTGATGAAGGACAGCCCCATAATATAGTTGACCGGCGCGGAGCCGCGTTCCTTTTTCGTGAATTTCTTTTTGAAGAAGGTGCTCGCCAAGGCGATCGCGAGCGGCGGAACCATCCCGCCCGCCATAACGGCAGCCATGATCTCAAAATTGCCCGCCTCGATCGAAGCCACACCGAATACATAAGCGGCTTTGTTGATCGGGCCGCCCATATCGACCGCCATCATACCGGCGACGATCATACCGAGCAGCACGCGGCTTCCGGTGCCCATATTGGTCAAAAAGCTGTTGAGCGCGGTATTCAGCGCCGCAACCGGCGGATTGACGAAGAAGGTGAGGATCACACCGATCAGCAGGATCCCGAAAAGCGGATAGAGCAGGACCGGCTTGATGCCCTCGAGTGAATCCGGCAGTGTGGAAAACAGCTTTTTGAGTCCGAGCACGAGATATCCCGCGATGAATCCGGCAAGCAAAGCGCCCAAAAATCCCGCGCCGCCGCTGCTTGCGATCGCACCGCCGACAAATCCCACCGCCAGCGCCGGCCGATCGCCGATGCTCATTGCGATAAAGCCTGCCAGGATCGGAAGCATAAAACCGAATGCCGCGCCGCCGATCGTCATAAAGAATTTCGCCGTCGGCGTGTTGGAGCCGAAGCTCGACGGATTGATCGAGTAATCATCCAGTAAGAAAGCGAGCGCGATCAGGATCCCGCCGCCGATCACGAACGGAAGCATATTGGAAACGCCGCTCATCAAATGCTTGTAAATGCCCTTTGCACCCTCGGATCGCGGAGCGCTCTGCTCTTGCGCGGACGGCTGATAGATTGGTGCGCTCGGCGCTTGCTCGATCAGCTGCTTCGCCTTGTGGATACCGTCCACGACACCCGTTTTCAAAACGCGCTTTCCGGCGAATCTTGCCATCTCTACCTGCGTGTCCGCCGCGATGATGATCGCATCCGCCAGCTCGATCTCCTGAGCAGTCAGTACATTTTTTGCACCGCCGGAGCCGTTGGTTTCCACCTTGATGGAAACGCCCAGATCCTTTGCCGTATCCTCGAGCTTTTGCGCTGCCATATAGGTGTGTGCGATGCCGGTCGGACAGGCGGTGACTGCAAGGATCTTCGGCGAAGTGGCGCTTTGTGCAGGCTGCATGCTCGTTGCAGCAGGTGCATACCGTGCATCGAGCGCGTCCTTTGCCGCCTCGCCGTCTGCGATCATTTTCAAAAACTCCTCCGGGGAGGACGCCGCCATCAGCTTGGCCTTGAACTGAGGATCGATCAGCAGGCCGGATAATTTTGCGAGTACATTCAGATGAAGCTCGTTGGCATCATCGGGCACCGCGATCATAAAGAACAATCTGGAGGCTTCGCCGTCCAGCGACTCATAGTCGATCCCCTCCTGCGCGACCGCCGCAACGAGCGTCGCTTTTTTGACGGCGGACGATTTTCCGTGCGGAATGGCAATGCCCTCGCCGATCCCCGTGCTGAATTGGGCTTCTCTTGCCAAAATCGCTTCACGAAACATTTGCTCGTCCGATATATTCCCCGTCCGATACATCATCTGAAGCAGTCGCTCAATCGTTTCGTTCTTCGTGCCGACCGGCAGACTCAGATTGATACTGTCCTTGGACAGAAGCTCTGTAATTTTCATTGATACCTCCATTTCATTCTCTTTAATATTGAAAAAATCATTTCCTGATTTGCCAACCCTTCACTGAAAGCCGTTGCACTGCCCGCCGCGACGGCAAGCTCAAGCGCCCTTTGATGATCCCTGTGCTGCAAATAGCCCGCCAAAAATCCGGCGACCATCGAATCGCCCGAGCCGGACGATGCCACCAGCGTACCCTTCGGCGCCTTGATATGATAATTGTTTTTGGCCTCGTCCACCAACAGTGCGCCCTGCTCGCCCATCGAGAGCAGCACATTTTTTGCGCCGAGCGCCTGCAGCTTTTCGCAATGCTCGAGGATTGCCGGTATCGAGGTGAGCTTTCGCCCGAAAAAATCGCTCAGCTCATCCAAATTCGGTTTTATCAGAAAGGGGCCGAGCGGCAGAGCCAGACGAAACGCCTCGCCGGTGCTGTCCAACACATATTGAAAATTTTTGTGCGCAAAATGCTGCATGATGCGTACATAGATGTCGCTGTCCATCGTTGACGGCACATTGCCGGACAAAACGAGAAATTCATTATCCGGGAAACGCTCGATCGCCTCGAACAGCTTGCTCATATGTGCTCTCGTCACCTCCGCGCCGTGTGCATTGATCTCCGTCTCGCGCACGCGACCGTTGATATCGTTCTCCTTCAGCTTGATATTGATGCGGCTGTCGCCGTCCGCTCGCACAAAATGATCCTCCACACCGATCCCCGTCACGCGTCTTGCGATCTCTTCGCCGGTAAAGCCCGCCAAAAAACCGGTCGCGCGGCTCTCAAGCTCGAGATGATGCGCAACGATCGCCACATTGATGCCCTTGCCGCCGGGATGGATCGCCTCCGAGCTGACGCGGTTGGTCCTGCCCATTTGCAGCTCGGGCAGCTCGACAAAATAATCGAGCGCGGGATTTAATGTTACGGTGTTAATCATGATGTACCTCCTTTGCAAGCACCGGATTGATAAAGCGGTACTCCTCGTCCACGCGGTCGGTAATCAGGATAGCATCCTCCAGCGACGCAAAGCCCGAAAGCGTGACCAATCCCTGCTTGGAGCTGTCCGCCAGCACATAGGCCTGACTCGCGCGCTCCAGCGCGGTGCGCTTGATCTGTGCTTCATTCGGCGACGGCGTGGTGTAGCCGGCGCCGATCGAAAAAGCATTCGTTCCCAAAAAAGCCTTGTCAAAATTCAACTGCTTCAAGAGCTCCAGCGCAAACGGCCCTTCGACCGCCTCACTCAGCGGACGAATCTCACCGCCGAGCACGATGACGCGAATGCCTTTGGACACCAAAGTCTGCGCATGCGAGAGGCTGTTGGTGACGACAAGCAGATTCTTTTTGTCCAGCAGATCGACAAGGCATTTGGTCGTCGTGCCCGCGTCGATAAAAATCGTGTCGTAATCGTCCACAAATTCCAGCGCCGCCTTGGCGATGATCGTCTTTTCTTTTTGGTTCAAAGCGATTCGCTCGCTCAGGCTGTTCTCCGGAGCGATATATCTTTTGGAAACCGTGGTCGCTCCGCCGTGCACGCGCTTCAGCCGGCCCTCCTCATGCAGTTGATTGATATCTCTACGAATGGT
>JBGZCE010000032.1:0-10666 GCA_041845175.1 Filifactoraceae bacterium | reverse complement strand
GTTGCCACCGCGATGTCCGTTGTCGTCGGCTGCGTTATCGGCTCCGGCGTATTTTTCAAGCCACAGGCGATCTACACCGCGACCGGAGGAGCGCCCGGGCTCGGGATGCTCGCCTGGATCATTACCGGACTTGCGAGCATTGCCGCTGCGCTCACCTTTGCGGAGATCGCCATCATGATCCCCAAAACAGGCGGGATCGTTGCTTATTTGGAGGAGGCCTTCAACCCCCCTCGGGTTTCTCTCCGGCTGGGTGCAGACACTGTTGTTTTATCCGGCAATGATCTTGGCTTTGGCGGTCATCTGCGCTCAGCAGGCAGCGCTTTTCGTCGGCGAAGGATTTACCGTTCCGCTTGCGATCGCTATCATCATCCTGATCATCTTTTTGAATAATCTGGGCTCCAAGGTCGGAGGCGGCGTCCAGGTCATTTTTACGATCTGCAAGCTGATCCCTCTGTTCCTGCTGATGATTTTCGGATTTATCCGCGGAGACGGCGCGAATCCGATCTTCTCCCCGATGCTGGCGGAGGGCTTGAACCCGGCTGTCGTTTTGGGACAGCTGATGGTCGCCATTCTTTTTGCGTTTGAAGGCTGGACCGGCGTCGGTGCCATTGCGGGCGAGATGAAAAATCCGGGCAGAGATCTTCCGATCGCGATCGTCGGCGGTGTTTCTGCAATCATGGCGGTGTATTTTGTCATCAATGTCGCTTATCTGTGGGTATTGCCGGCATCGGAGCTTGCCAATCTGACTGCGCCGGCATCGGCGGTCGCACTCAAAATTTTCGGCGATATCGGCGGTCGCATCATCTCCGTCGGGATTATGATCTCGGTGTTCGGAGCCTGTAACGGCTTTGTCCTTTCCGGCTCGCGTGTCGCTTATTCATTGGCGGCGGAGGATAATTTTCCGTTGTCCAAGCCCTTGTCCAAGCTCAATAATGCGCAGGTCCCGACCAACTCCATCATCCTTGTCGGCGGCCTGGGCTGCATTTACGCGATCAGCGGGCAATTCAATCTGCTGACGGACTTGGCGGTATTCTCCAGCTGGATCTTTTATACCTTGACCTTCGTCGCGGTTATCAAACTGCGCAAGGATCGTCCGGATGTTGTGCGAACCTATCGCGTCCCGCTTTATCCGGTTATTCCGATCATCGCAGTCGTCAGCGGGCTGTATGTTATCGTGAATCAGATTTTCCTCTCCGGAATGCAGTCCACATTGATCTCGCTCGGCAGCTTGGCATTGATGCTCGCCGGCATTCCGGTGTACAAGCTCATCAACGCCAAAAAATCGGTTTAGCCCGTATATAAAAAACGGAAGCCTGTTCATCACGCGGATAAAAGGCTTCCGTTTTTCAATTTGTCGTCACTGCCGACTCTCTCTTCAATTTTTTTCGGATCGGCCCGTCCGATTGGATCAAAAATACGGAGCCGAGTATGATCACCATCCCCAGTATTTTTTGCGGCGCAAGACTCTCACCCAGAATCAGATAGGAGCCGAGCAGCCCGACGACCGGATTGATGTAGGCATAGGTCGAAACGATCGACACCTTCCATTTTTTGAGCAGGTAGACATAGCAGGCGCTGCCGAGCAGCGTATCGACGATCGCCATATACAGCACACCGCCGATCGCGCGAAAATCCGCTTCGTAAAAGATCAGCCCGCCCCGAAAAACGACGAGCGCCGTGTAAAACGCGAGCGGAACGATAGTCTGATACATCAAAAGGATCGTGATCGAGGTGTTGATTTTTTTATTTTTCAGATACACGGAGCCGCCCGCCCAGGAAAAAACCGCCAAACCCATACAAAGAAGTCCGAGCATATCCGACTTTGCACCGGAGGTGTTCCCGAAGGAGACCACCGCGATTCCGATGATCCCGCCGACGATCCCGATCGCGCCGGGGATTCCGACCAGCATTTTTCGCCCAATGATCGTTTCCAAAACGACCATTACCACCGGAACCAGCGCAAACAGGATCGGGATCAGTCCGGCATCCAGCCGATCGGTGGCGAACAGAAGAAATGCGCTGTTCAAAAAATACATGATCGTTGCGCTGACGGCGATGACCTTGAAGTCCTCCCCGCCGACTCGTATGGATTTTCGCTTAATCAGATTGTATGCGAGCAACACGATGCCCGTGATCAGAAATCGCAAAAAGCTGAAAGTGAACGGCTCGATCGAAGCCAATCCGACCTTGGTCGCAATCGAGCTCAAGCCCCAAAAAACACAAATCGCAAAGTATGCCATTATACTCATCGTCTATCCCTCATTCAAACGCTCAAAAGAAGCACCCGAGTCGAGTGCTTCCTGATTTCGGATTTTTTTATGCCTGCTGCTCCTTCAAAAACGCTTCATACAGCGGCGACATATTTCTCAGCCGCTGAACGATCTCCGGAAGCTTTTCAAGCGCGTAGTCCACTTCCTCCTGCGTGCTGTAATCGGACAGACTCAAGCGCAACGAGCCGTGCGCGATCTCATGTGTCAGGCCGATCGCCATCAGCACATGCGATGGATCCAGCGCACCGGATGTGCATGCCGAGCCGCTCGAACCGGCGACGCCCACCATATCGCAGCTCAGCAGCAGCGCCTCCCCTTCCACGAAGCGGAAGCAAAAGCTTGCGATTGTCGGAAGCCGCTTCACACGATCTCCGGTAAGGATCGTATACGGGACCTTCTCGAGCATCCCGTCGATCAATCGGTCGCGCAGCTTTGTCAGCCTTGTGATATGCTCCTCCAAATTTTCGTTCGCCAGCTCGCAGGCCTTTCCGAATGCCGCAATATATGCCGTATTTTCCGTTCCGGCTCTTTTTTTGCGCTCCTGCGCACCGCCGTGGATCAGATTGTCCAATTTTTTCCCCGGCCTAATATACAGTGCACCGATCCCCTTCGGCGCATAAATTTTGTGCCCCGACATCGACATCAGATCGATCCCGAGCTCGTTGACATCGATCCGGACATTCCCGAGCGCCTGCACCGCATCCGTGTGGAAGATAATATTGTGTGCCCTCGTGATCTCCGAAATCTCCTTGATCGGCTGGATCGTTCCGATCTCATTGTTCGCAAACATGACGGATACCAGGATCGTATCCGGGCGGATCGCGCTTTTCAGCTGCTCCAAATTGACAAAGCCCTTATCGTCCACATCCAGATAGGTCACCTCAAAGCCGTGATTTTTTTCCAGATACTCGCAGGTATGAAGCACGGCATGATGCTCGATCTTTGAAGTAATGATGTGCTTTCCTTTGCCGCTGTTTGCAAAGGCGACTCCTTTGATCGCCCAGTTGTCCGCTTCGGTACCGCTTGCCGTAAAATAAATTTCTTTTGCATCGGCTCCGATCAGATTCGCCACCTGATTTCTCGCCTTGTCGACGATCGGCTTCACCTCCTGCCCGAAGCCGTGAACACTGGAAGGATTTCCGTAATAATTTTCGATCACCTCCAGCATGACCTGCTTGACTTCCTCCTTGACCCTCGTTGTTGCCGCATTATCAAAATATACTCGCATCGTTTTCTCCTTATAAATTATTATTCAGCATATCTCCCAATGACATGGAATCCAGGCATTCGTCGATACTGGTCTTCAATTTTTTCCACACATATCGCGTCGCACAGTGATCCACCATGCAGGCCATATCCTCGTTTTCGGAAACGCATACCGCCGGCTCGATCGGTCCGTCCAGACAGCGGATGATGTCGCCGACCGAGATCTTTTCCGGATCTCTCGCCAAGCGATAACCGCCCTGCGCTCCTCGAACGCTCTCGATCAGTTTTGCCCTTTTGAGCGATGAAAAAATTTGCTCCAGATATTGATCCGAAAAACCCGTCTTCTGCGCGATCGCTTTGATCGGCAGCGTGATCTTCTCGTCGTAAACCAATGCCAGCTCGTACATCGCCTTCAGCCCGTAGCGCCCTTTCGTAGACAGTCTCAATGGAACCTCCAATCTTCTCTTTGAACTTCATTATACTAAAACCAAGTAAGTCAGTCAAGTTTCAAGGCGCCGGACAAAAATCGCCGGCGAATAAATTTGGCGGTAAAGCCGACGAGGATCCCCGTTCCGATGGAGACATAGATCATCACCGGAAGATAGACGAAGATCGAAGCGTTGTGGATCATCAGCGCCGCCGCACAGAGCTGCCCGATGTTGAAGGATACGGCGCCCACCACGCTGACTCCGACCTCCGAAAAATATTTCGCACCCGCCGACTTTGCGATAAACATCATCACGATCGACAAAAATCCTCCGCAGATGCTATATAAAAAAGCGGAGAATCCGCCGACAAAGATCGAGCTCAGAACAATCCGTATCACCAACACCGTCAGCGCCATCGAAAAGCCGCCGGTATAAAGCAAAGTCAGCGAAATGATATTCGACAGCCCGAGCTTTGCGCCCGGCGCGATAAAATAAAGGCTCGGCAGCATCGACTCAATAATGTAGAGAATCAGCGAATAGGCGATCATCAGTCCCATAAAGACCGTTTTTTTCGTTTTCTTCATTCGTCCTCCTAATTCGCCACGATATCGACCGGATCCTCTTGAGCGCTGACGATCCGCACATACACTCTGTGCGGCAGACATACAATCATCTCACCGTTTTTTGAGATCGGATGCGAGTGCATGCAGAGCTTGTCCGGACAATTTGCCGAAAGCATTTTGACCGAGCCTTCGCTGATCTCGATCACATTTTCTTCTCCGTTTCTGCTGATCTCTACCAATTTATAAAAATCCTCATCGATCACATAGCTCTCGATGACCTTTCCGTCCTGCACGATCTGAACCTGACTGAACCCGCTTTTGTCGCCGAGCCCGAGCTGCCACGAAAGCCCCATCGCCATGCCGATCAGCAGAATGATCAGAATATAATCTCCCTTTTTCATAATTGCTCCGATTGATGTGTTTTATTTGCATTTGCGCGTATGCTTTGCCATGCCGCGTTCTCTTTTCCTGCGAACCGCGGAAGCGTTTATATGTTGCTTCTCCTGCTTCGCCGTTTTCAGCGGGCATTTATATTTCATTTCTTATGCTCTGCCGTTTGCTCCTGCTCTTCCGTTTGCTCCGCCGCTGTTCCCTCCGAGCGGTGCAACTCTCTTGCGCAAATAATCTCCGTCACGATACCGAGCTTATTATATCACACGACTCGATCCGATAAAAGGCAATAAAAAACCGAACCGCCTCATACAGACGATTCGGATGCTTTGGTGGGCACTGCCGGACTCGAACCGGCGACCCCCTGCGTGTCGAGCAGATACTCTCCCAGCTGAGCTAAGCGCCCTCGCCAGATCATTATATCCTATTCCTTACAAAAAAACAAGACAAAATTTTTATATAAACGATTTGTTGAAAAATATGTTGCAAGCGGCGTCGGCCTCTTTGAAAATATTTCGGCACGCTGATTAGAAAATTCAAAAATGGATAGAAAGATACTGTAATGAATATACAAAACTGAAGGAGGAAATATGAGTATTTATGATATCAGCGTAAAAAATGTGGCAGGTGAAGATGTTTCGTTGTCGAAGTACAAGGGAAAGGTTCTGTTAATCGTCAACACCGCTACCAAATGCGGATTGACTCCGCAGCTCGAAGGCTTGGAGGCATTGTATAAAAAGTATGAAAAGGACGGATTGGAAATCTTGGGATTCCCGTGCAATCAGTTTTTGGGTCAATCGCCGGAGGATAACGAGGGCGTCGTTCAATTCTGTCAGCTGAACTATGGCGTCACCTTCGAAAATTTTGCAAAGGTGGATGTCAACGGCCCGAATGCGGATCCGCTTTTCGTCTATCTGAAAAAAGAAAAGCCGGAGGACAAAGCGAACGAAGCATCATCCGGTCTGCTTCAGAAATTGGCGGAGCTTGCCCAGGTATTCCACGGCAGCGAACTGAATTGGAACTTCACAAAATTCCTGGTCGACCGTGAAGGAAATGTGGTCGAGCGATTTTCTCCGACCTATTCGCCGGATGAATTGAGCAAGGAGATCGAAAAGCTTCTGTAATTTTTGACAGCAGTGAGTATTTGATAGTGCATCCGACGAGCGCAGCAGTCCGTAACGACCGCTGCGCTTTTTTATTTTTGCACGGACTTTTGCGGATCGCCGCCTCTTCGCCGATCGATCCTCACGCGAATTGTTACGGAACTGTAAACTTTTATTCGTTTACATCATAAGCCGCTTAATTTATAATAAAAGTAACTATAATTTATGCAGGAGGTTTTTTGATGGGTAACTTGGGCTTTATTCTTATCATCGTCGGCGCGATTTTCTTATTGCTGCTTTTCACGATTCCCTTGTGGTATATCAAGTCGCCGCCGGACAAGGCGTATATCATTTCCGGTTTAGGAAGCAGAAAGGTCATCATCGGACGATCCGGAATAAAAATTCCGTTTTTGCAGCGATTGGACCGTTTGAGCCTGGAAATGGTGTCCGTCGATGTCAAAACGGATTCCTTTGTTCCGACAAACGACTACATCAATGTGCAGATCGACGGAGCGGTCAAGGTCAAGATCGGCTCCGATCCCGAGCTGATCGAGCTGGCTGCGCAGAACTTTCTCAACCGCGGCTCGGAATACATCATCACGCAGGTGAAGGATGTGCTCGAAGGGAATACGCGCGAGATTATCGGCAGTATGCCTTTCCAAAGCATCGTTCAGGATCGTAAGTCCTTCGTTGAGAAGGTCCAGGAGAATGCCGTTCCCGATTTGAGAAAAATGGGGCTTGAGATCATCTCCTTCAATGTGCAGTCCGTCGTCGATGAAAATAATATCATCGTTGACCTGGGTATCGACAATGTATCTCAAATCCGCAAGAAAGCACAGATCGCAAAAGCACAGGCGGATCGAGATGTCGCGATCGCGACCGCGGAGGCGAAAAAGGAGGCCAATGATGCTCAGGTGCTGGCGGAAACCGAGATCGCTTCCAAGCAGAAGGAGCTTGCGGTACGCGTAGCCGGCTTCAAGATCGAGCAGGATACCAAGCAGGCCGAGGCCGATGCGGCGTACAAAATCCAAATGGAGGAGCGACGAGCCGTCATCGAGGAAAAAATTGCCGAAGCGAATCTTGTAAAAACCGAAAAAGAGGTTCTTGTTCGCCAAAAGGTTCTTCAAGCCGAAATCGAAAAGCAGGCGGAGGCGGACAAATTCCGTGAGATGCAGATGGCCGATGCCGAGCTTTACCGCAGACAGCAGGAAGCGCAGGCAAAATTGATTGAAAAGCAGCGCGAGGCGGAAGGTATTCTCGAGATCGGGCGCGCCGAGGCGGAAGCGATCCGCGCGAAGGCTCTCGCCGAGGCGGAGGGTATCAATGCAAAGGCGGAGGCGATGAAAAAATACGGCGAAGCCGCTATTCTTGAAATGTACTTCGACAAATTGCCGCAAATCGCCAAGAATGTGGCGGAGCCGCTCGTCAATGTGGACAGGATTACCATGTACGGCGACGCGCAGAATGCGAAGCTCGTCGGCGACATCGTCAAAGCGACGACTCAGATCTCCGACGGCTTGACCGAGGGCATGGGCGTGGACATCAAAGCATTTGTTCAGAGTCTGATGTCAAAGAAGCCGGCTGCTCCCGTGATCGAAGATTCTCCGACAGCTGCTGAATAATCTTCAAAAAAAAACGGTTGACTCTTGTACCCTTCTCCGATTGTCGGATTCTTCGTCCGACACTCGGAGGGCGGCTCAGCAGAGTCAACCGTTTTTTATATTGCTTGATATACAAGAGATTCCTTTCTCAGAACAGGGATCTCAAATCAGCTTCACGTAGGAATTTTTTCAGACGCGCACTGTCATTCTCTTTTGTAATACAACAAGCCTCGCTTGATGATCTCGGTGCGCGTAGGAATTTTGATTCGGACGCGCACCTTCGACTTTTCGTTTCATCTCAAGCTCATCGGCTTTTTAGTTCTTCCAATCCATCATCGCGATCTGTTTCATATCGCTTGCCCGATTGGATGAGATTCCTTTCGGAGATACGGAGTAAATATAGTCTCCGATATAGACCATACGCTGTATCGCGGACGAATAATCCCAATCGTATCCGCTCTGCCCCGTATGCGAGGCTTTGTGCGTAACATTCCCTTTGAATACCAGCTTGTAGTTGCTGTCCACGCTATATACATAGCCTCCTTCAAACACATATTCGATGTCCGAATAGCTGCTGCCCGGCTTCTTCACCTCGGAAGTTACAAGGATCGGGAAACCGAAATAGCTTTCCTTCGCGTTATACATAAGCGCCTTATGATTGTACATCAGCTCCGAGCTTGTCCCTTCCGCACCGATGGAAACATTTGAAATCTGCTTCGGATTTTGTGTATCGCTTACATCAAACATGGCGATCTTTATTCCCGTGTTCTGAGTCCAGCTTTGCACATTTTTCGTATCAAACCCGAAGCCGATGATATGATTTTCGTCATACGGATGTAAATAGCTGCTGTATCCCGGAATTTTCAGGTATCCGAGAATTTTCGGCGCTCTCGGGTTTTTCATATCCACCACGAAAAACGGATCGACCTGCTTAAAGGTTACCAAGTAGAGCTTGTCGCCCATGAAGCGCACCGAATAGATTCTCTCCGTCGGCGCAATCCCGGTCAGCTTGCCGACCTGCTTCATATTCTTATCGAACACCGCAACCTCGGAACCGCTGCTCTCATCTCTCGTGTACGCCACTCTGAAATAATCGCCGCTCTCGTCCATCGCAAATTGATTAATCAGTGTTCCTACGATTCTTGCATCAGCTACATAGGTTATTTTTCCGCCGTTGATCGCAAACTTTTTGATGACCGTACGATCCAAATATGCATCCGGCGGAGTGATGTCGATGACCTGATCATCCGAGCTTGAGGTGCTTGATGATTTTTCCGGTGTGGCAGGCTCAGTATAGATATACGGCACCGCATCAAAATAATACGGATACTCCCGATAGTTTATATACAAACTCCTGCTCGTCATATAGATATCCTCGGCGCTTCCCATGAAGCTCGTGTAGGTAGCTTCTTTTTTGTCCTTAATTCCCAGACTTCCGATTGTTGTGATCTCTTCTCGGTAGTAGCCCGGGAAAAATCTCACACTGTCCAAGGATATTGTTTTTTCTCTTGCCGAAACCGCCGAGTCGACATAGGCCGGCAACGCCCAATCATAATACAAGCCTGCCGTGGACACAAGATATATCTGTTGATCTATTTTTCTCGAGGAAACATAATATCCTTCTTGCGCAAGGCTTCGATACACCTTCGGTGATTTGATGTTTGAGATATCGTATACGATCGCTTTGGCGTACTCCTTGTTGTTTCGATAGCTGTTGCCCAAAAGGATTAACCGTCCGGTGTCCACATACATATCTCTCAGATAGAAATTATCCTCCGCTACGATCCTGCCGAGCTGAGTGATGTTTCCGTTTTGGCCTCGAGCAATGTATACCACATTGTCTACCGAATAAAAAATATACTCTCCCATTACTTTTACGATATCCGCTTCATCCACACCCTTTACCTGCACATTGGTGCTTGAGCTGTCGCTTCCCTCTGCCGGCGCTGCCGATTTTTCTTCCGCTGCCGGAGCGCCGGCATCATACACAACCATACTATCTCGTTGTTGGAGCGACGATTGAGGAAGAATCTTTTTCAAATTTTCTTTACTCTGAACAAATATCTCCCCGGTATAGACTGAAGTTGACACGATCGTTTTTTTACTTTGCAGCGTCAATTCTCCGCTCCCGTTCAAGGCGACCAACACAAAGGTCTTGTCATCCAGCTTGTTGACGATAAAATCCACCGACTTTCCCGTCTTATCCGTCAATGTGAAATCCTTTTGCGGATTGGAGCTTTTGGTTTGCAAGACGATCTTGACCGGTTTGCTGAAATCGACCGCCTTTTTCGATGCAGCTCGAGATGCTCCCATCGAAAAGACCGACAGCAATAAAAATGCGCAAAGAATGATTGGAAACCATCTGAATTTTTTCATAAAAACCCCCTCTCAAAATTTTTCGTTTCAAAATTCAATGCTTCGTAATTTCTTTCTGAAATCCGTTTCCTGCTCCGCGAACAAATCGCAGGCGTAAAATCACTCACAGGATCTATGCAGCTTGCTCAAGCGCCGTGTTTTTCTTTCCGTACGCTCGGCATAATCCTGCTTCTGTTTTAAGTATACACACTTTTCCCACAAAAATCTTCTCAAAAAGGTTACAGTTTTTGAAAAGCTGTAATAGGTCTGAAATATATTATGTACAAGATATAGAATAGATTACTCGAAAACACATACGCCGCTCTCACATTAACACTCATCGAGCTTCCGACATAACCGCGCCCTCTTTTTTCATAAAGCGGGTCACCAAAATTAAATTTTTGATTTTGGGTATTGACAGTTGGCGGCATAGGTGGTATGTTATTGCCAACAGCTACTACGGAATTTTTGGAAGGCGTCATATTTAATGTTCTGCCTGTCGTAGTAGCTGTTTTATTTTTTTTTTGGCAATCATTTGATAGATATCATGTTCGCCATCCGCTTTCTCTACTACATTGACTTGGATATCGAAGAATTTCCCATCCAAATTTACAGTTGTTTTGAAATAATCCCACCACCGAAAATCCTGATGTCCGTTTTGTCTTTTACTGCTTCCCTATTGCTATCATCTTTCATGTCACTCTCATAATGCTTATCCCGTTACTATCCATACCTATACTATGCTTCATC
>JBGZCE010000031.1:0-6686 GCA_041845175.1 Filifactoraceae bacterium | reverse complement strand
CCAGCGTCTCCTGAAAGCTTACGCCGAACTGCGCCTGCCCGCTTGCCACCGCAGCGATCGCTCCGTCCTCCGGCGGCTGGATGATCTCCACCTCCAGATTTTCTTCCGCAAAATAGCCCTTTGCGAGCGCTACATAAACACCCGTATGATTCGTGTTCGGCGTCCAGTCCAGCACGAAGGAAATCTTGTTTGAGCCGCCCGACGACGGATCGTTTGTCGAAGCGTTGCCCGAATCGCCGGTCGTTCCCGTCTGTCCGCAGCCCGTCAATGCCAAGCCCAGCGCCAAACCGACTGCCAATAGTCTTTTTTTCATAGTTGCTCCTCTCTGAAATATTTCCATTTCATCATTATTCTTTGAATCTGATCCACCCCGTACAATAACAGCAGGCTAATCAGTGTAACCACGAGGATTACCGCAAACATCTTGTCAAACGAGAACGACTTTCGCACCCTCGTCATATATACACCCAGTCCGTCGTTGCCGCCCAGCCATTCCGCGATCACCGCGCCGACGATCGAATATGACGCCGACACCTTGAGCCCCGCAAAAAAGCTCTCGATCGCCGAAGGCAATTTGATCCACAACAGAATCTGCGCGCGGCTCGCGCCCATTGACGCAAACAATCGCAGCGCATCCTCCTCCGCCGTGGCAAATCCGCTCAGAATGCTGATGACCAGCGGAAAAAAGCAGGTGATGAAAATCAGCGCGATCTTCGGCAGCATCCCGTAGCCCAGCCACAACACAAGCAGCGGCGCGATCGCGATCGTCGGAATCGTCTGCGTCACGATCAACAGCGGGTACAAGGTTTTTCTGACCTTGAAAAATTCCTCCATCAGGATCGCAAGCAGCCACGCAAACACAATGCTCAGCGACAGCCCTGCAAACGCCTCCGTCAGCGTCACCACACTGTGCCGCGCGAGCAGCGGAAGATCCGAAACGAGTGCCTTCACCACGCTTTGCGGCGACGGAAGCATAAATCTCGGCACCCACTCGTAATGGCTCACGATGCCCCACACGATCACCAGCAGCGAAACAAAGGCGATCGGATAAAAATTATCGCTGATGCTTTGCGGTTTTCTTTTCAATCGACCACACTCCCGACTCCGGATTCAGCGCGATCTTGACATAGCTCATCACGCTCGGCGCACCCTCCAAAATACAAATCCGCTGCGCCTCCTTCACCAGCTCCATCAGCTCGTCAAACGAGCCCTCCACCGTCGTTTCGAACGGCGACACCACATAATTCAAACCGCTTTGCCGAATATGCTCGATCACCGCATCGACGATTCGGATAACTTCCTCGCCCTGCACCGCAGGCAAAACTTGAATGGCGACACTCGCTTCCGGTTGCTTCATAAAAATCTCCCCTCAAAACAAAAAAATCTGCATGCGCAGACAACATTCCCATGGCGGCATTATCCGACCGGTACAGGGTCTGAGGTCTCCCTCACTCTCAGCGCAAGCTCCCCTATGCCTCTCCAATATACCGCATCCCGCCGCACTTGTCAACATTGACAAGCCGCCCAAAGTCCGATAAAATAAAAAGTGCTCCGATGCGCAAGATCAGGCGGGCATTCGAAAGCCTCTTTCATTTTTGTCGACCCGCGTATCCGTAAAATGCGATCGATCAAACAGCATTTCCTGTTGACTTCGGCATTCATCCCCGTCAGCCGAAAGGATCGGGAATATTGCTTCGGCGCACAGGAGCATACACGACGAAGGAGCCCCGAAGGCAAGCTTTTTCATCTTGTCCGGCTTTCATTCTTACACAAAATCAATTGATGATCCGTTCCCATAGCTCAGGTGGATAGAGCAGTGCTCTCCTAAAGCATGTGCGGAGGTTCAAGTCCTCTTGGGAACGCCAACAAAGCTGCGTAAGCAGCGCACGAAAAACGGCAGGCCTTATAAGGCACGCCGTTTTTTGTGCATCACGCTCCGCCGCTTCGCTCTCGCAAAATAAACATTCTTTAGCCGAAAGGATTTATTGCATTATCAAGTTGCTGAGAAAAACCTTTCCATTGTATAATGATTGAAACGATCGCTTTGCTCCATGCACGATCCTTCGGAAATTTTGAGCGCCGCCGATCGTAAAAAATATACAGCAGAGGGTCAGTCTGAAAATCGGTTCAAAAACCCTAAACAAAACGACGGACAGGAAAATGCAAAGCATCCGGTCCGACGCGGCGCCGTTTATCCGAAACGGAAGAACCATGCTGCCTGCACGGCTTATGACAATACGATCGTTCTGAGCGCGATCTCAAGCACGGATATTCCGGCGTAACAAAAGTAAGCTCGCAACGAGCTGTGAAGAAGTCCAAGGAGGAATCCGTCTAAATCATGCCACTACATTTGGCAGCTTTAGCGATGAGATAAGCAGTTCCGAACCGGATGTCGTGCTGACCGCTACACTTTATATATTTAAGAAGGAGGAATTATGCGATACGATTTTGATGAGAGGATCGACCGAAGGAATACCGATTCCGTTAATGTGGAGGGCTGGCGAAAATATATTTTTGCGAATGATCCCGAAAAAATTTTTTCTTATGCCGATGACGAAATGATCCGTATGTGGGTCGCCGATATGGAATTTGCCGTCGCGCCCGAAATCCGGCAGGCGATCAGCGACCGTCTGGATCAAAAGATCTTCGGCTATACCAAGGTATTCGACAGCCGATACTATGACGCGTTCCAAAAATGGTGCATTGACAAATACGGCTGGCGCTTCAATAAGGAGGAGCTGATTTTTTCGTCGGGGATCGTTCCGGCGCTCTATCAGGCGGTCGAAGATCTGGTCGCTCCGGATGAAAAGGTGCTGACCTTGACACCGGCTTACGGGCATTTTGCGCATGCCTGCACCTACAATCGGGTTGAGCTGGTTCGATCCGATCTGGTCAAAATGGGGAATCGCTTTTTCATCGACTTTGACGATCTTGAGAAAAAAGCCGCCGATCCGAAGATGAAACTCCTGATGCTCTGCAACCCGCACAATCCGACCGGCAGGATCTGGCAGGATGACGAGCTTCGTCGCATCGCCGAGATCGTCGAAAAATATGATCTGTGGATCATTTCCGACGAGATCCATTGTGATCTGCTCCGCAGCGAGCTGCGTCACACCACTATGGGCACGATCATGCCGGATTACAAAAAGCTGATCGTGATGATGTCCGCAAGCAAGAGCTTCAACCTTGCCGGGCTGATACTCTCCAACATCATCATTCGAGATGCCGAAGAGCGCGAGCGGTTTCAGTTGAGGGACAAAAATCACGGCTTGACCAATCCGCTGTCGATTGCCGCGCACCGAGCCGCCTATGAATATGGCGCTCTGTGGCTCGATGAGCTACGCCGTTATCTCGACGATAATTTCGCTTTTGTGGACGAATTTTTGAAAAAGCATATTCCAAACGCCGCATTTACGATTCCCGAAGCCACCTATCTCGCGTGGATCGATCTGAACGGCGTGTTGCCGAAGATCGCGGATCTGACGCTGTTCTTTGCCGACGCCGGCGTGTTGCTCGAAAGCGGCGATTCACTGTTTGTCGACAATGCGCAGGGCTATATCCGGCTCAACCTTGCCATGCCGCGCGCACTGCTCAAGGAGGGACTCGACCGGATCAAAGCGGCGATCGACAAGGAAAACGCAGCCGGATAGTTTTCGGAGGGCTTATGGTACGAGCATGCACACTGCGCGATGAAGCGATCCGGATTCAGATGAACAGGGAGCTCATCGATTATGTATACCTCGACGAAAATGTTGTGCTCGCCATACACGAGCACAATATATTCGTTGATTCATCCGGCTGAACGGACGGTACAAAAAAATCACGCAGGGGCGTGATTTTTTTGTGCTGTTATGTTAAGGATGCGCCCGCTTGCGCGGGCGTCGGTTTGCAGTTTCAGAAGCGCGCTTGCTTTTGCTTGAGCGTGGCGCTTCGTGTGTCGAGCGGCTTACCGACGGATCAGATAAAGAGAACGGTTCTTCCGTTTCATGGTGCCGCAGCCCATCGTTGCGGTACGCCTGTCCATTGACGCTCGGTGTGTTTGTTTTTATATTTTATCGTCTGATGCTTGTTATGCTCGAGTGATCGTTACCTCCTTGGTTGCCGCGTCCCATGCCACCTCGACATTTCGTATTTCTTTGAGCGCCTTTGCCAAATTGCTGATCGAAAGATAGGTTCGCGAGCCTTCGATGAGCGGCGGCATATCGCTTTGGATAACCTTTGCGCCCACTATCATCTGACCGCTGTCCAGCGGCAGTCGGATTTCCTTGTCTGCGTCCTTCAGGATGACGGTTCTGCTCGTTTTGTCCCATTGTACTTCAAGTCCGAGCGCTTCGGCTGCATATCTTACCGGTAGCATGGTTCTACCGTTTCGGATAAACGGCGCCGCGTCGGATTGGATGCTTTGCATTTTTCCGTCCGTCGTTTTGTTCAGCGTTTTTGATCCGATTTTCAGGCTCACCTTTTGCTGAACGGTTTGTACCGTCGGCATTGTGCTTGGGGCCGGCTTCTTTTCCTCTATCTGAACGAAGCTCGGTATGATTTGAACCTCTTTTGACGGCATATCGAAGCTGTATGTTCCGTCTTTATTTTCTTTGACTCGAACTTCTCTCCCGTCCTTATCCTTTACGAGAATCTCCTTGACCTTGTAGCCTTTGTCCGGCTTCACGGTGATGGTTACTCTCTCGCCCTTTTCGGCGCGGCTTTTGTTCAGCTCCACCGATCCGTGCGCCGCTCGCTCGACCGAAACGATGCTTCTTGTCGGCGCTGCCGGCTGCGGTTTTTTCTTGTCTTGTGAAGGCTGATTTTTGTTGCTGTTGTTAGTGTTGTTGTTCTTGCTGCCGGCTCCGCCCCCGCCGACTTTGTTATCCTGCTTCGGCGGATTGACCGTAGCCTGCGTTTTGATAACCGTTACCTCGCCGCCGATTTTGATATTCTTTCCATATTGCTCAACATTGCTCGGATCGATTGCGTCGCCGAACTGATCCTCAAATTTGAACACTCTCCGCTCGTCCTTCTGAAGCTCCTTTTTGCCCTCGAAGAAGAACTTTGCGCCGTTTCCGATATCCTTGACCTTCACGGCTTGCCCGGCGTTCGCTTTTTCCAGGGAAATCGGCTTTCCTTCTACCATAAACGGATTTGCGATCTCGTCGCTGTCGGTACGGATCGTTACCTTCTGATCCCGAGCCTCGATGCTGCTATGTTTCTTTAACGGAATCGATATTGGGCTGAAATCGGCAATTTGATTGCCCGTCAGGGTAAAATGCACTCCCTTTGCCGCCATATTGCTCAGCGGTGCAAGCGTTTTGATCTGATTGTTCGCTACCGCAAGCACCATCAGATTCGATAAATTGGCGACCGGCGTCAGATCCTCGATCTGATTGTTTGGCAGCACCAGCTGAATCAGATCGCGCAAATTTTCAATCGGCTTGATATTCCTGATTTGGTTGTCCGACATATTCAGGGCGATAAGGTACTCCAAGCCCGCCACGAACTCGATATTCGTGATGTAATTCTTATCCAAATATAGCGTTCTTAAGGCCTTCAGCTCTGAAATGGAGCGAATATCCTGATCCTGCAGGCCGCATCCGGAAGCATCCAAATAGGTCATCGTTGCGGCAAATGCCTTGAGCGCCTCCATATTGACAATGGAAGAATTTGTGATGCGCAGCTGCTCGAGCTTGAGTCCCGTAAGCTGCCCGATATCGACCGGAGTTTTTGACGATTGAATCGCAAGTCCGTTGATCTTGTCAAAGAGCGCAAGCTCGCTCCAATTTTGTATTTCGGTTGCCGTCAATATGAGCTCGGTAATATCGTTGGTTTTTAATATCTGATTTTGGACTCTGTCGAGATCGGCCTTCGTAATATTTTGCAGCTCCGTTCGGTTCTTATCCTCATCGGACGCATTCGTTGCATTCTTTAATTTGTCGTTAATCGCTTTTTTCAGTCCCTCGTCCTTGATCATGTCGTTTTCATCAACCGGCGGCTTTTGCGTCTGTGTTTGTTCTCCCGCTCCGGCTTGTCCTTCGCTCGGTCTTGTATCCGGCGCGGATGAATTGCCCGATCCGCCCGGTGTTTGCGCTTGCGTATCCGGCGCGGAGGCTGTGCTTTCTCCGTTTGGCGACGGCGTTTGCGCGCCCTGCGCGGATACCCCGCTCACGCCTTGCTCCGCTGGATACTGATCCGTAGCCTGTCCTCCTTCCGACGGCTGCGTATGCCCCGCGGCGGCGGTCGATGTAGCCGCCGAGGTCGAGCCGCTCGCTTCATTGCGATGCTCGGACGACATATCCTGCAAAGTCGTATGCTCCGCCGAGGTCGCCGCGTTTTGCACACCGGCGTTTGTTTCCTGCGCGAGTGCCTGCACCGGCAGCATGCCCGCTAAAATGCACAAAGAAAGTGCGATTCCCAAAATTTTGTTATACCTTTTCATCTTGCCACTCCTTTTGTATTTTTGCCCGGTCAATCGGCTCTTCGAGAATTTCCGTTTCAGGGCGCAAAAAAGCAATCCTCGGATGTCGGATTGCTTGCGCTTTTCTGATTAAGATCATTTCCCGCCTGGTCGGTCATTTTCAAAGCATAAACACTCCCAATATCCCGAGCATGACGGAAAAAACAACCAGCAGTCTTGAGATCATCACCTTGTTCGTCTGCTTGCCGCACAGCTCGACCAGCATCGCGACTGCGCTCAT
>JBGZCE010000030.1:0-8168 GCA_041845175.1 Filifactoraceae bacterium | reverse complement strand
GTTTTGTTATTTCTTTAGAATTTTGTGCTCTCTTTCGGTTCCAGTGATCCCTTGCTTTTTTTTGCTTTCGAAAGTGGCTTTGCCGATTCTATGTTGTCGAATCTTGCTTTTTCGATCTCTTTATTTATGATCTTTTTATTTCGCTGTTCTTTCTCGATCCCGTTATCTCCTTCGATTTTATTATCCGCACTTACAACTTCGTTATTCTCGTGCCTCTCGCCTTATTTACGCAAGTTCGCTCCTAAGCGCTGACGATCTCCGATTTTTTCAAAGCGCGGCGCATTCTTCTTCTATTGTAGCACTAAAAAAGAGCCGCGAGAAGCGACTCTTTTGAATGCCGTGAAGCCGTTTTGAAATTGACAACGGGGATCTCCAAAGGGAGATACCGTTGAAAATAATAATATACTGCTCCGTCAATCGGCTCCAATAACCGTGTTGATCGATCATGCGGCGACCTCATGAATAAGGCGGCGCTCCTGTCGATCGACAGCGTAACCTATTACGAATCGCTCGACTATGTGCTATGCTACAGATCGCTCAGCTTGCGGATAAAGGTCGCCTCCTTGGCCTGATTATCCCAAAAAATCGTCTTGCCGTGCTCGAGTCCGAGCGGCTTTGCGATATTGCTGACGGAGAGGAAGGTCCTTCCGTTTCGGAGCACCGGCAGTACATCGCTTTGGTACGCCTGTCCGTTGACGGTCATCGTCAAGGAACGGATCGGAATGCGCACTTCATTCGTCTTATCCTTCAAAATAACGATCTTGGCGACATTGTCCCAGTCGATGCCCATGCCGAGCGCCTCCGCCGCATATCGCAGCGGCAGCATTACTCTTCCGTGTTCGATAAAAGGCATCGCATCCATCGTCACATGGCTCGTCTGCCCGCCGACGGTTTTTTCCAAAATCCTCGAACCGAGTCGAAGCTTCACGATGAGCTCGCCCTGAAGCGCCGGCGGAGTCGGTGAAGTGATTGCCCGCCATACCGCCTTCAGCGTGATATCCTCCTTGACCGCCGTTGCAAAATTGTAGGCGGAGCCGTTTTTTTCCCAGCGAACGAATTCATAGCCCAATCTGGTCGGATCGCTCGGTCTTGTCACCGCCGTATTGTACGGTACGATCGCATCGGCGATCGCCGTTCCGCCGTCGCTGTCGAATTTGACGGTGCACAGCAGCGAAACGCGATAGGACTTGTTGTCCTCAAACAGATAGTTTTGGAGCGGATTCTCAATGATGTCGATTTTATTGATTCCTTCAAGCCTTTCGACCCGATAGGCTCCGGCAAAATTGTTCAACCCGATTGTCTTCTCGAATTTCAAGCCGCCGAACTGCAAATATTTCAGGTTGCTCATTCCCAAAAATGCACCCTTGGCATCCACATCCTTCATCCTGCCCCACAGCGTCAGATCCAGCTCCTCAATCATACGCGCGCCGGCGAACATCTCCTGCATATCGGTCAGGCTGTTCGTTCGCCACAGGCTCGTATCCGGATCCGCCGCAAACGCATTGCTGAACATTCGGCTCATATCGGTCACCTGCCGCACATCCCAGCCGGTGACATCGGGGTCCGCCTGCTCCGTGCGATGGAACATTCGGCTCATATTGACCACATTGGAGGTATCGAGTCCGCTCGGCAAAATGATCCGTCCTTTGAAATTTTCAAAAAAGCCGTAGCCGTTGATCCGCGTGTCGTCCGGAAAGCGCACGGTCCTGTCGGCAAAGACAATGCTGAAATTGCTGCCCGTCCCCCAGCCGCCGCTCGTGTAGCTCGAAGAGTCGAACAGCTTTGCCAGGGCTTCCCAATGCGCAGCTTCGATCTTGCCGTTGCCTGAGACGGTGAGCGTCCGCGTTTTGAGCTCCCACTCGGCGTTGACATTGACGCCCAATTTGTGTACAAAATCATTCGGCTCCTTTTGCAGCCCGCCGGCATGGGCGGTGCCGCTGAAGATCGTCGCACACAGCAGCAGCGCGAGCGTGGTGCGCAGAAGCTTGGCGACGCGTCGGTTTGTCAATCCTTTTCTCATAATAACACATCCTTTCATTCCTCAAATACGATCCTTTGATTCACTAAGATGTCCTGTCAGCTTTATTGTACTGCTACAATGTTAAGAAAAGAGGTTATTTCCGTTACAGTTCGATGAATATTTTGTTGCAGGGAGGAGCGGCCTGCGCGCAAAAAAAGCCCGGCGTCCGCATATCGCAGGGCCGAGCTCTTAAATCCCGATCCGTGTCGATCGTAAGCTCATACGGGATCTTTTATCTTTTCCTGTTTCCGTTGCTGTATCGATTATCTGGTCAGCTCGATAAATTCGTCGATCGACTGCTCGACCACCTTGAGCGCGCCCTGCCAGAATTCCTTTTTGGTCAGATCGATCCCCATCACCTTTGCCGTATCTTCGACGGAGCTGACGGTCGTCGCGCGGAGCATCGCCTGATACTTTTTGACAAAGCCGCTCGGCTCGGCAAGATACATCGCGTACAGTCCCTTGGAGAACAATCCGCCGAACGCATACGGGAAGTTGTAGAAGCTCTGGCGCTCGGAGTAGTAATGACCTTTGTTCACCCACATATACGGATGCAGGAGGTTCGAATCCAGCCCGTCGCCGTAGGCTTCTTTTTGTGCGCGGAGCATGATCTCTTCAAGCTCGTCCGCAAACAGAAACGCATTCTTGCGTTTTTCAAACACTTCGCTCTCAAACAAATAGCGCGAATAAATATCGACGATGATCTGCGTGATATTTTGTAATTGCTGCTCGATCAGGTTGATTTTTTCTTCCTTCTCCGCCTCGCGGATCAGCGGATTGAGCAGCAGATTCTCGTTGAAGGTCGATGCGGTTTCGGCAACCGGCATCGAATAGTGCCAATTCAGCGGCCGATGATCCTGTATATGCAGTCCGTGGTAGGCGTGTCCGAGCTCGTGCGCGTTGGTGACCAGCGAGCCGAGCGTGCCGTCCTCGTTGAGCAATATTCTGGATTGCTTGATGGCCGGCAGATTGTAGCAGAATGCCCCGCCGATCTTGCCTTTTTTCGGGAAGATGTCGACATGATGCTTCTCATACATTTCTTTTGTCATATCCGCCAGATCCTGCGAAAATTCGGAGAACACCTTTACCAAAAATGCGGTGGATTCTTCCACGGTAAAGCTTTTGGTGCTGTTGCCCATCGGCGCGAACAGATCGTAGAACGGAAGTCCGTTGTCGTGTCCGAGCAGCTTCGCCTTGTGCTTCAGGTAGCGGCGGAAGCTCGGCAGAGATTCTTTCATCGCGTCGAGCAGCGCATCGAGCGTCTCCCGCTGCATACGGGATTGCTCCAGCGTTTGCGCAAGCGGGCTTTCGTAGCCTCTCAGCGCGGCGATGTCGTTGACCTGCGATTTGATATTGTTGAGCGCGAAGGCGATCGGATCCTTGATGTGTCGATACATCGCAAGCTCCGTTTCGTAGGCCTTCTTACGAACGGCAGGATCCTTGTCGTATGCCATATTTCGCACCTGCGGAAGCGTGACGGACTTGCCGTCGAGTTCTCCGACAACGGTCGCGGTCAGATAGCTTTGCAGCATCGACCAGGATGAGCCGGCGCTCAGATTCATTTTTGCGACCACTTCCTCCACCTCGTCGGACAGCAGATGATCTGCCGCCTTTTTGGCTTCTTCGAAAAAGAATTTGTATTCCGACAAGAGCTCGGAGCCTTCCGGGTCGATTTTTGATTGTCCGAGAAATTTTTCGATCCGCGCTCCCTCGCTCGAAAACTCGGCAAGCTTGGCGTGTAGCCGTGCGGAATAGTTTGCCGTCTCTTTGTCGGCGGTATCCACCGATTCGTTCAGCGCGATGAACGCGTTCAATTTTTGGACCGATACGGCGGCTTCCTCCAGCAGCCGGATGATGTGCGTGATGTTCTCTACACTATCCTCCTCCTTGACCGCCTTGTATCGCGCCAACAGGTCGTCGAGCCCTCTGAGATCCGCCTGAAACTCCGGGCTGTCATACGATGGATACAGATCCTTCAATGTCCAGTTGTACATATTACCTCCTTAAAATAAAGCCCTTCCGGGCTCGGGTCGCCGACTGCATGTCATCCGGTCGGCTGCTCGGATTTTTTGTTTTCAAAAGGCTCTCCCCGCTGTCCGCAAGAAGAGCCGCTCTTTATGGCATCTGTTTGACCGGCGTTTTCAGGATCACATTGCCCATCAGCGCGTACAGATCCTCCATGATCAGCTCGGTCTGATAAAGATTGTATTCCAGCTCGGCAGCGAGCGCCGGATTGTTGATGTCGGATTGACTGCTTTTGCGGAGCGCACCCTGCTGCTTCGACAGATCTTCGGCGTGCAAAAACGCCTTCTGCATCAGCACGTCGTAGATATTCTGCGGAAGGATCCCGTTTTTACGAAAATCCTCCAGCGTGACATAGTTGGTTCTTGCAAAATAGTTCATCACCGCGATCATATCGCCCAGCTTCAGCGTTTCCGCCATCGGCTTGTTTTTGAGAGCCGTGAGCAATCCTCCTCGGCTGATGTCGTACGGCGAATTGTTTTCCATCAGATTGACCATCGTGTACAATCGGGCGACGGTTGCTTTGCCCTGCAGATTGTATTCGTTTTGGTAGGTCATCGTCACGAATGCCTTGCTTCGCAGGAATCGGATCTCTTTTGCCGCATAGCTTCCATCGATCGGATGCGCGTTCGGATAGCTGACCAGACGAACGCCGCGATCGTACAGTGCGGTTCGCACACTGAGCAGATTTCGTGAATTGGTGAGGATATCACGGGTTGTAGCATTGTATTTGATGGCGGTGCTCGCCATCGCGCCCGCCGCTTCGCCCAGCGCCATCAGCACCGGTACGGTTCTTGCCGATCCGTAGGCGATCGAGTCGAAGCCCGCGCATTTGCTGACAACATAGATGCCGTCGATGCCCTTCGGGATGATCGCGCCAGCGCCGATCCCGTACGGCTTGGTGCCTGTCAGAATCGTTCCGATGTCGCCCTTATGCTTTGCCTGGATGTCGATCGGATAAGATCCCGATGCAATGTAGTTGCTCGGGAACACCGAATCGAACACATCGTTTGCGGTCAAGTTCTGTTCACTGATCAGATGCTTGGTCTCCCGGATATAAAATTCCGGTGCGGCGGATACGAATTCGGCATTCTCGAAGCCCTTCAAATTCGCTCGCATATAAGGAATAATGTCGTTTTTGATGCGCCGGATCGCTTCGTCGCGCGTTTGTATCTGATAGACGGTGTCATACGGTTTGAATTCGAAGATCTGGAAGGCGTTAACCATCACCGTTCCGTCGTTCTGCCGTCCGAGGTTGAGATGCCTGCTTTGCATCAACGGATGATTGACCGGTGCCGTCAGCATATTTTTGTATCCCCATGCGGCGTTTTGGCTCATGCCGGTCTCTGCGTCATTGTCGTTCTGGAGCGCGACCTTCACCGCGTCCCAATTCACCCCGCGCAGCTTGTACACGAGCGTCGCCGACTGATACTGCCCCTTGAGCCCGACATCCTCCTTGCCCTCCAAAAATTTTGCGCCGGCTTTGACCGCGACATCGGCATTCGGCAATGCGTCGATGACGACCTTCGCTGTCAGCACCACCGGCTCCGACTCGGAGTTGAGCTCGATCACGCTTGTTTTTTGCGCCGGAATATATTTGTACTCGAATGCCTTATCCGAGGTCAGCACCACCTCGACATTCGCTTCCTTCAGCAGCTGCTCGAATGCGCTCTGCGCCACATCGATATCAAAGGCTTTTTTCTGCCCGATCAGCTTAAAAAATCGTTCAAAGAAGCCGTGATTCAAAAAATTGTCCGGATAGACATTGGCATACCATTCCTGCTGTCCCGGCGCATAGTTGAAGTCGATCATATTGAGCCAGCCGAGCGTATAGAGCCCGCCGACGCGATCTCTTCCGAAATCGACCAGCAGCACATTCAAGCCCTGCATGCCGGCGCTGTACGCCGCGGCAATCCCCTCCGGATCGGAGCCGAACACCACGACATCATAGTTGATTTTTTGCGGAACATCCGTCGTCGAAAGAATGCTCGAGCGATAAGCGTATTTTATCCTTTCCTTCGGCTGATTCTGCGCCGAGCTTGGAAAAACCGTGCCGAGTAACAGTAGCAGACTCAGCGTCAATATCCCGAAAGACTTTAGTTGTTTCATAATCACCTCTACCCTACCTGTATTTGCGCAAATGCCGAGCAAATGCATTATCGGCTGTCGAATGCGGAGGCTCGACTCGATCCTCTCGTATCCGTTTCACCGTCATTTTCGAAATTCATGCTTTTTCAATTATATCAGATTTTGAATCCAAACTCAAACCTCGACGCGGCTTTCTTCATAAATATTTTGTAAAAAAATCTCGGAATGATTTCATCCCGAGATTTGTTCCTACGATTTGTGACAGCTTGCCTTTTCCTGTTCGCTGCAGCCGCATCCGCAGCCGCCCGAGCAGGCCTTTCCGCTTTTTCTGTCCTTGATGATCTTGCATACGGCTGCAATCATCGCAAGCGCGACTAATCCGCCGATGATAATATTGCCCATAACCCCTCTTTTCTTTCAGCTGTTTTTCAGCTTCGCTTCGGCTCCGGTCGGAACAGCAGATAGAGAATGCCGCCGAGACAGACGATCGCAACAGCTGTCCAGAAGCCGAATCCGCCACCGGTGAACAGCATCCCGAGCTGATACACGATCAACGAAAGCACATACGCCAGTATCGTTTGGAATGCGATCGCGATCAAGGTCCATCGCGGAGTTCCCATTTCCCGATTGATCGATCCGATTGCCGCAAAGCAAGGTGCGCAGATCAAATTGAATACGAGGAAAGAGTATGCACTGATCTGTGTAAAGCTCATACGAAGTGTGTCCCAAATTTCTGCACCGTCCTCGGCAACCTCTTCAAAGCCGTACAGCACGCCGAAGGTTCCGACGACATTTTCCTTCGCAATCAATCCGGTGATCGCCGCTACCGCCGCTCGCCAATCTCCCCAGCCGAGCGGTGCAAAAATCGGTGCAATGAGATTTCCGATCGATGCGAGAATCGAGTCGGACGCGTCCACCATCTCCAGGCTCCAGCTAAAGCTGCTCAGGAACCAAATGAGCGCCGATGCCAAAAAGATGATCGTAGCCGCTTTTTTTACGAAGGATTTTGCACGATCCCACATATGGATGAAGAGTCCCTTGACGCTCGGCATATGATATGGTGGAAGCTCCATAACGAACGGCGCCGGATCTCCGGAAAAGCTTTTTGTCTTTTTCAAAATAATTCCCGATATGATGACGGCCCCGATCCCCACGAAGTAGGTGGACGGTCCGACCCAGCTCGTATCCGGAAACAATGCGCCGGCAATCAGCGCGATGATCGGCAGCTTCGCCGAGCATGGGATAAAGGAGGTCGTCATGACCGTGATCCTGCGGTCGCGCTCGTTTTCGATCGTCCGCGACGCCATGATTGCCGGTACCGAGCAGCCCGTTCCGATCAGCATCGGAATGAAGGATTTCCCGGACAATCCGAACCTTCTGAATATCCTGTCCATAATAAAGGCGACGCGCGCCATATAGCCGGTATCCTCAAGCAATGCCAGCATAAAGAACAACACCATCATCTGAGGCAAAAAGCCCAGCACCGCGCCGACTCCGGCGATGATACCGTCTTGAATGAGCGAATACAGCCAGTCCGAAACATTGAGCGAGGTCAGTATGCTGTCCGCCGCATTCGGCACGATCTCTCCGAACAGAACATCGTTGACCCAGTCGGTTCCTATGGTTCCGATGGTCGTGATCGACACATAATATACCAAAAACATCACGAAAGCAAAGATCGGAAATCCGAGCACACGGTTCGTAACGATCCGGTCGATCCGATCCGACACGGTGTCTCTGTGGCGATTGAGCTTCACCACGCAGCTTGCCATCACCTTGCCGATAAACTCATAGCGCTGGAAGGTGATGATGCTCTCGATATCGTCATCGAACATGTCCTCCAGCTTTTTGCGAAGCTCGGCGATTCGGATGCTCTGATTGGGCATAAGCGACAGCGCCTCCGCTGCCTTTGCGTCATTTTCAAGCAGCTTGATGGCAAACCAGCGCTTGCTTTTGTCCGCAATCCCTGTTCCCAATTCCTTTTCGATTTCAAGGATCGCCTCTTCCACCTCGTCCGCAAAGCGAACGACATTTTTCT
>JBGZCE010000029.1:0-3453 GCA_041845175.1 Filifactoraceae bacterium | reverse complement strand
GACACGATTTGATGCTCCTGCGCCATACGATTTACTCCTTCCGATATAGAATACGAAAAATAATTTTCAAAACCGAGGTCGAAATTTAAGTATTTCCTTGTTTTCTTTCTACCATTATACTTTCCCGACGCGAAAAGGTCAACGCCCGTATTTTTGCCGCGCTTATGCGCCGCGCAAAAAGGGTATCGATAAAATAGAAAAGCGCAGCCTCATCTTCATCGGAACGGCTGCACAGAGAAAGGAAGAACCCATGAACAATTTATTTACACCGATCAGCCTCAAAGGCTTGACGCTCAAAAACCGCGTGGTCATGCCGCCGATGTGCCAATTTTCGATCGCAAAAAAGGACGGCGTGCTCACCGACTGGCACTACCTCCACTATGTCAGCCGTGCGATTGGCGGAGTCGGACTTGTGATCATCGAGATGAGCAATGTCGAGCCCGACGGACGCATCACCGACTATTGCTCGGGACTTTGGAGCGACGAACAGATCGAGCCGCTCAAACGGATCGTGGACGCCTGCCATTCCTACGGCGCAAAGGTCGCGATCCAGATCGGACACGCCGGCAGAAAAGCGGAGCATGCAAAAGAGCCCGTCGCGCCCTCGGCGATCCCGTTCTCCGAAAGCGCCAAAGTGCCGCGCGCACTGACTACGCAGGAAGTCGGTGAAATGGTCGAAAAATACCGCCAAGCCGCCAAGCGCGCCCTTGCGGCAGGCGTCGACTCGATCGAGGTGCACGGAGCGCACGGCTATCTGATCCACCAATTCCAATCGCCGCTGACCAATCATCGCGACGATGAATACGGCAAAGACAAAACCCTCTTCGGACGCGAAGTCATTCGCGCGATCAAACAGGAAATGCCGCCGGACATGCCGCTGATCCTTCGGATCTCGGCGATCGAATATGTAGCGGGCGGCTACGATCTCGAATATGCCGTCGAGCTGTGCAAAGCCTACCGGCAGGAAGGCGTCGATGTATTTCATGTCAGCTCCGGCGGAGAAGGCCCGCTCGTCGGCTCCGGCGGGCAGATCGGAACCCACGCCGGCTATCAGGTACCCCTCGCCCGACGCATCAAAGAAGCGACCGGACTGCCGACCATCGCCGTCGGTAAGCTCGAAGCCGTCGATATGGCAAACTCCGTCATCGGCAACGAGGACGCCGACCTTGCGGCGATCGGACGCGGGCTGCTTCGCAATCCGCATTGGACGATCGAAGCGGCAATCGCGCTCGGACAAAAAATCGACCTGCCGTTCGCATACGAGCGCGCATTTCCGAAACAGAAGTAATCGGCGCGGAGGATAAGCTTTTTGTTGGACAATCGCAAAAATGATGCTGTCGGATTTATCTATACAAATGATAAAAAAATTGAAGCCGAAGACCCGAATGCAGACGAAAAAAAACCGAATCGGAAGAACAAAAATAATCGAGATAAGGATTGCAATAGAAGCAATAGACGAAGTATAACAAAATCGTATAAGACTCTTAAAAAAATGGAATAACAAATAAATTCCAAAGAAACGACCGCATAATCAAGCGGTCGTTTTTTTGCTGCACAAAACGGAAACTATTTTTGTGAAACAGCTTGTTGATCTTTATGCTTATATGATAGAATAAACGCAAGGATTCAGAAAATATAATTTTATTTCAAAACGGCGAGCTTTGAACGAAGCGAAGCGTCAGCCATCCGACCCGCAGCGAGAAGACTTACGGACAAAATAAAAATCAAATACAGAGAATAACGCAGTATGCATCGCTAAACCATAACACGGTTTCTTGTGAAGTCGATCCTTCAAAGACAAGATTCATCATTTTGAAAGCGGCTTCATACCAAAATATAAAGGAAGGAAAATTAAAACAATGAGAGATGAATGGAATTATGAATTTAGGCGCGAAGAAGAGGAAACGGATCTTATCCTTGCCCGCTATTTGGCATATTCAGGAAAACGGGAATATGAACTCAACGGAAAAGATCGATTTATTTTGAAGATAGCATATCTTATTAAAGGAAGGAATCATAAAATTAAAGGACGATATGAAGATACGGAGGAATACAGACAAACCATGACAGTAATCGCATGGGCGCCGAAGCTGCTTGTATTAGGAGGAACATTTTACTATTTGCTGAAATTCTTGTATCGAATCTATCGTGCAACGCACTGAGGACACAACGGAAAATTTTCAAACGGGAGCGAATCAAGGCTTGAGTTGGAATAGGTACCATTTTTTGATATATATACTAAAAGGAGGAAAAAACAATGGCATTTGTGTATCGAGAGTTGACGGAAGAAGAAAGAGAGTACATTAAGACATTCAAGATCCGGGCAGTACTGGGGGGCGGCTTCGGATTCATTCCGGATGAGGCTTCGGTGGATGACGAACGAAACATCTATTATTTTCAATTCGACGGAATTGGTCGAGTGAACAGATATGACGATCTTCCGCCGGCCTGGAGCTCCATGATTTGGGAAGGTCAGGTATTTCGGGTAACCACATACCAGGAAGTGATTAAAACCGAAAAGGGCTGGACGCATGTAGACTACCAGGTGGTGAATATCTATGCACCCGAGAGCTTTCGTGGCCGCGATCAGGAGATTATGGATGCGATTCAGGAGGCGATCGCCGTGCATGTGAAATACCGAGGATTTGAAACATTGGAGTTTATTGAGTGGTCAATGCCGACTTATGTGAGCTTTGATATTAGCCAAACAGAATCATTTGCATAGGAGGGAACTATGGGGGATTACAGTAAAATAGAGCAATTTTTGGATCAATATTTATTGGATAACGGGATCCTTACAAGCGGCGACGATCACAAGATCGAGAGCGGAGCAAATCCCCTCGATCAAAAAGTCGCAGTATTTTTCGGAGCGATCGGGCAATGATTGTCCAATTGCTGCAAAAAGTGCTGTGCGAAAATCGAATAGAGGAAAAGCATTTCAGAAATCATTCAAGGACGCTACCGATAAGGCGTTCATGAAGGAGATCTGGAAAGAGTATTAAGAAAGATTATTCGAAAGAACGCCAAGACACGAAGAAAGACGATCGGAGTTCGATTGGAGCGAATCAAGCGATCAAGGCTTGAGTTTGAAGAGGGGTACCATTTTTTGATATATACTAAAAGGAGGAAAAAACAATGGCATTTGTGTATCGAGAGTTGACGCAGGAGGAGCGGGACTACATCGCCTCGTTCAAGATCCGGAGGGTATTAGGAAGCTCATTGGCTTCAATTCCGAAAGAGGCTGCGGTGGATGACGAACGAAACATCTATTATTTTCCATTCGATGGGTGGGGTCGAGTGAACAGATATGACGATCTTCCGCCGGCTTGGAGCTCCATGATTTGGGGGGGGCAGGTATTTCGGGTAACCACATACCAGGCAGTGATTAAAACCGAAAAGGGCTGGACGCATGTAGACTACCAGCTGGTGAATATCTATGCACCCGAGAGCTTT
>JBGZCE010000028.1:0-4926 GCA_041845175.1 Filifactoraceae bacterium | reverse complement strand
CCCGTTTTCAATTTTATAATGTCCGCGATCGTATATAAGCGGAAGCTTTGCGATCGAAAATCGTCTTGTAAACCGAAGCTTTATGATCAAAAAATTTTTGAATGAAGCAGTTATTAGCGAAAAAGCTTTGCGACGCAAAAATCGTTTGCAATGCTTTCGAGTTCGAACCGCAGCTCCTAAAATGCGGTGACGATGTTGAATATCTCGAGCGCGCTCGGGGTATATGCGTTTTTCTCGAAAGAGAGCAATGCGTTGAGCGTATCGAGCGATGTCATCACATCGATGTTGCGTTCGATGGCGGCGCGTCGAAGAATAAAGCCGTCGCGTTTGGAGTCGTTGCCTTTGGTCGGAGTATTGACGAGCAGCTGGATCTCTTTGTTGACGATGAGGTCGAGCAGATTCGGGCTCTCTTGACCGATCCGATTGACTTCGCGCGCCGGAATGCCGTTTTCCGAAAGCATTTTTGCCGTTCCGGATGTGGCGACAAATTCAAATCCGAGTGCATGAAGCTCTTTGGCGATCGCCAGAAATTCCGCCTTGTCGGAATCCTTGACCGTTGCCATGATCGTCCTGCCCTTGCGGGAGGTAAACATATTGGACGCCATAAAGCCTTTGTACAACGCTTCTTCGTAGTTCGTACCGATGCCGAGCACTTCGCCGGTGGATTTCATTTCAGGGCCCAGGCTCACCTCGACATTCGGAAGCTTCTGTGTGGAGAATACCGGGACCTTTACGGAGATTAGCTTCGCTTCTTCGTAGATGCCGGTCCCGTAGCCGATGTCCGCCAATTTTTCGCCGAGCATGACCTGTGTCGCGATGGCGACAATCGGGACACCGCTCACCTTCGAGATGTAAGGGACGGTTCGCGATGCGCGCGGATTGACCTCGATCACATACAGCTCTTCGTTGTAGCTGATGAATTGGATGTTGATCATTCCCTTGATCCCGATCGCTTTGGCAATCCGCTTGGTGTAATCCAGGATGTCCTGCTTGATCTTGTCGGACACATTTCGGCTCGGGTACATCGTGATCGAATCGCCGGAGTGGACGCCTGCTCGCTCAAGATGCTCCATGATTCCCGGGATCAAAATATCCTCGCCGTCCGAGATGGCGTCGACCTCCAGCTCGCGGCCCATCAGATATTTATCGATCAGGATCGGGTTTTTGCGATCCTTCTCAAAGGCGTCGGTGAGATAGTGGAGCACCTCCTCCTCGGAGTAGGTAATCTCCATACCCTGACCGCCGAGCACGAAGGACGGACGGACCAGCACCGGATAGCACAGAGCATTTGCTTCGGCGATGCCTTCCTCCACCGACCATACGGCCTTTCCTTTCGGACGACGGATGCCGAGTTTTTCGAGCAGTGCATCGAATTGCTCGCGATCCTCCGCCAAGTCGATTTGATCGGAGGTGGTTCCGAAGGTCGGGATGTTCTGCTCCTTCAAAAATTTTGCAAGCTTGATCGCGGTCTGTCCGCCGAATTGCAAAATCACGCCGTCGGGCTTTTCCTTTTTGATGATCTCGAGCACATCCTCTTCGGTCAATGGCTCAAAGTATAGCTTGTCGGAGATGTTGAAGTCGGTGCTGACGGTCTCCGGGTTGTTATTGATGATAATGGTTTCGATGCCGAGCTTTTTGAGCGCCATAACGCAATGAACGGAGGCGTAGTCAAACTCGATCCCTTGCCCGATCCGGATCGGACCGGAGCCGATCACGATGACCTTTTTGCGATCGGAGACCTCAACCTCGTCATATTGCTCGTAGGTGGAGTAGTAGTAGGGCGATTGCGCGTCAAATTCGCCGGCGCAGGTGTCGACCATCTTGAATGCCGGATGGATGTTCCAAGCCTCTCGGAGCGTGTAGATTTTATCCGGCGAGGTCTTGAGCATCTGTGCGATGCCTTTGTCGCTGAAGCCGTGTCGCTTCAAATTTTGGAGCCGATCCTTCGTAAGGTCGGACAGGCTGCTCAATTTCAGGCGCTGCTCCTCGTTGATGATCCATTTGAATTTTTGCAAAAAGAATTCGTCGATGCCGGTCATTCGATTGATCTTGTCCATTCGGTAATCCCGGCGTATAATCTCCGCCAAGGCGAAGATGCGCTCGTCGTCGGGTGTGACGATCTTGTCCTTCAGCTCGGAGAGCGAGTATTCTTTGAATTTTGGATGCTCGAGCGAGTAGGCCTTGATCTCGAGCGAGCGAATGCCCTTGAGAAATGCGGATTCAAAGTTGCTGCCGATCGCCATCACTTCGCCGGTCGCCATCATTTTGGTTCCGAGCTTTCGATCGGCATGATAGAATTTATCGAACGGCCATTTTGGGATCTTGACAACGACATAGTCGATGGACGGCTCAAAGCAGGCGTAGGTTTTTTTGGTCACTGCGTTGAGAATCTCGTCCAGACTGTATCCGAGTGCGATTTTTGCCGCGACTTTTGCGATCGGATAGCCGGTCGCTTTGGATGCGAGCGCAGAGGAGCGCGATACGCGCGGGTTGATCTCGATCACCGCATATTCAAACGATGTCGGATTGAGCGCGAATTGAACATTGCAGCCGCCCTCGATGCCGACTGCATTGATGATGTCGAAGGATGCGGTGCGAAGCATTGCGATCTCTTTGGAGGACAGGGTTTGGCAAGGAGCGACGACGATCGAGTCGCCGGTGTGGATGCCGACCGGGTCGATGTTTTCCATATTGCAGACGGTGATGCAGTTGCCTTTTGAATCGCGGATCACTTCAAATTCGATCTCTTTCCAGCCCTTGACGCTTTTTTCAAGCAGCACCTGTCCGATGGAGCTCAGCGTCAGTCCGGATTCCAAAATTTCTCGAAGCTGTGCTTCGTTTTCGGCGATACCGCCGCCGGAGCCGCCGAGCGTATAGGCCGGTCGCACGATGACGGGATAGCCGACCTTTGCCGCCCAGAGCACGCCGCTATGGATGTCGTTGATGATCTCGCTCTCGATGACAGGCTGGTCGATGCTCTTCATCATATCGCGGAAAAGCTCGCGATCCTCGCCCTTCTTGATGGAGGCAATCGATGTTCCGATCAGCTTGACGCCATATTTGTCCAAAATTCCTTTTTCGTGAAGCTCGATCGACATATTCAGTCCGGTTTGGCCGCCCATTCCGGCGAGCAGAGAATCCGGTCGTTCCTTTTCGATGATTCTTTCGAGAATCTCGGCGTTGATCGGCTCGATATAGATCGCATCGGCGATGTTTTTGTCCGTCATGATCGTCGCCGGATTGGAGTTGATCAGCACGACCTCGAGTCCTTCCTCCTTCAATGCCTGACAAGCCTGCGTGCCGGAGTAGTCGAATTCCGCCGCCTGTCCGATGATGATCGGGCCGGAGCCGATCACCAGAACCTTTTTGATATCATTTCTTTTAGGCATGTGCCACCTCCTGTGTCAAGCGAATAAATTCGTCGAAAAGATGATCGTTTTCAGCCGTGCCCGCCGGATCGAACTGCACGGAGCGAATCGGCTTTGAAACATGGCGCATTCCTTCATTGGTGGAATCGTTAACGCTGATGTGTGTCGTAGTGAAATGCTCCGGCAATGCGTCCACATAGTAGCCGTGATTCTGCGCGCTGATATAGACGCGCTCATCATCGAGATTTTTTACAGGGTGATTGGCGCCGCGATGACCGAACGGAAGCTTGGAGACCCTTCCGCCGTATGCCAGCGCGAGCAGCTGATGCCCCAAGCCTATACCGGTTGTCGGCAGCGTGTCGGCAAGCGTCCGGATCTTTTGAGCGATCTCGGACAGCTCGGCGGGATCGCCCGGCCCGTCACTCAAAACGAGCAGCTGAGGCTCGGAGCGCAAAATTTCTTCGATCGAAGCATTGAACGGGAAAACGGTCACTTGACAGCCTCTGCCTCGGAATGCGTGGAGTGTGCTCTTTTTGACGCCGAAGTCAAGCAGTGCGATGCGCAGACTTCCGGTGCAGAAGCGATAGATGTGCTTTGTCGAGACCTGGGATGCGACCTGCTCGCTCGAAATGGCGGGCGCCTTCTGCAGCGTGCCGGCGTGATAATGGTGGCTACCCTCGGTGATGATGTAGCCGGTCATCGTGCCGTGCGTACGGAGCACTTTCGCCAGCGCGCGCGTGTCGATTCCTTCGATCCCGACGATTCGATTCGCTTTGAGATAATCGTCCAGCTCCAGCTCACAGCGGAAGTTGTTCGGATTTTTCGCACTTTCGCGAACGATTAAGCCTCTAAGTTGCGGCTTGTCCGATTCGGAATCATCCAAATTGATGCCGTAATTCCCGATCAGCGGATAGGTCATAACGACGATCTGTCCGAAGCAGGAGGGATCGGTCAGAAGCTCCTGATATCCGCTCATCGAGGTATTGAACACGACCTCACCGGAGGTGTCGGCGAGATACCCGAACGCCGTGCCCTCGAACTCCATCTTGTTTTCCAAAATCAGTTTTGCTTTCATTTGCCCTCCCTTACACAAAAAATAAAAGCAGGAGCAAAATCCGTTCGCGAATTTGCCCTGCTTCGGTTTGTAAAATTGATCCTTGATATACAAAGATATGCCTTTTTCTCAGCAAAAGTCATAAAATTTCCTTTCTGGCCTCTCCGGACCAAATTAAAGTTTCCGATAAATATCATAAATCAAAGTACGCGGTTCGTCAACAAAAAAATCGGAGAAAAAATGACCCCGTGCATCGAATCGGATGCAAGGGGTCGTTGCTTTATGAAAGCTTATTGAAATTTTTGAGCACGGCGAGCAGGAACTGATATACATTCTCGACGCTTGAGATGCGAACATGCTCATCCGGAGAATGCGGATCGAAAATGTCCGGTCCCAGAGAAATGATATCCACATCGCCGAGCTTTTTCTTCAGAATCCCACATTCCAAGCCGGCATGGATCGCCTCGATCTTCGGCTCTTGCTCATACAGCTCGCAATAGGTGT
>JBGZCE010000027.1:0-15402 GCA_041845175.1 Filifactoraceae bacterium | reverse complement strand
ATCTTTGCATTTACTTTGAAATTCCCGTTTGCGCTGTCAAGCTTCGTGATCGCGGCGATCGCGATCGTTTGCGGCGTGATCCTGTTGATGCTGAACGGAAAGCTGAACAGCTTGGTTATTGATGAGGAACACCCTTCCGCATAGGAAGGGGTTTCCCTTATGCAGATAATACAAAGGAGGCTATTTATGAACAAAGGAAGATTACAGCGTGTCATCGACATTATGAAAAAAAATGAGATCCCGCAGTTGATTATCAGCGATCCGGTTGCGATCTTCTACTTGACGGGAAAATGGATCCATCCGGGAGAGCGTCTGCTCGCGCTTTATATCCATCAGGATCAGACGATCAAGCTGGTCATCAACGAGCTCTTCCCTCAGGAAGAGGATGCCGGGATCGAGATGGTCTGGTACAATGATATCCAGGACGGCGTTGAGATCCTGTCGAAGGAGTTTAAGGACGATAAAGTCATCGGGATCGACAAGACATGGCCGGCGCGTTTTTTGATCCGATTGCAGGAGATCTTCCCGGACAAAAAATATGTGAACAGCTCGCTTTTGATCGATGAGGTCCGTATGATCAAGGATGAAGAAGAAAAAGAGCTGATGAGACAGTCCGCCCGGATTTGCGATCAGGTGATGGAGGAGCTGATCCCGTGGGTGACGAAGGGGCTGAGCGAAAACGAGCTGAGCGATAAGGTGAAGGAGCTTTTTGCAAAGCGCGGAGTCAAGAGTCTTTCGTTTGATCCGATCACGGCATATGCCAAGGGAGCGGCGGATCCGCATCATGCAACGGACGATTCAAAAGGCAAGCGCGGCGACTGTGTGGTACTGGATATCGGCGGATTTTACAAAAATTACGCCTCGGATATGACAAGAACGGTCTTTATCGGCGAGGTTTCGGATCGTCAGCGAGAGATCTATGAGATCGTGCGCGAAGCGAACCTCAGAGGGATCGCGGCGGCAAAGCCGGGCAACCGTATGTGTGATGTGGATCTTGCCGCAAGAAATTACATTGAAGAAAAGGGCTACGGAAAATATTTCACTCACCGTACTGGTCATTCCATCGGGCTGGAGGATCACGAATACGGGGATGTGTCCAGTGTCAATGAAACGATCATTCGTCCGGGACAATGCTTCTCCGTTGAGCCGGGGATCTATCTGCCGGATGAAGGGATCGGTGTTCGGATCGAGGATATCGTCATCATCACGGAAGACGGTTGCGAGATCCTCAATTTGGTCACAAAGGATCTGATTGTTGTACCGGAGGATTAGCGCATGAGGATTACAGAAGGGAAGATGCCCTTTGCCGGATACGAAACCTACTACCGCATCGTAAATCCCGACGGAAAAAAATTGCCGCTGCTTTTTTTGCATGGCGGACCGGGATCGACACACAATTATTTTGAGGTTTTTGACGATCTGGCAGAGAAGGACGACCGCCCGTTGATCATGTATGATCAGATCGGATGCGGAGAATCGATGGTTACGGGCCATCCGGAGCTTTTCAATGCTGAAACCTGGATGGATGAGCTGGAAGCGATCCGCAGCCATTTGAAATTGGATCGGCTTCATATCATGGGTCAGTCGTGGGGCGGAATGCTCGCGATTTGGTACGCGCTTGAACGAAAGCCGATCGGTGTCAAAAGCTATATTCTGTCCTCCACCTTGTCCTCGGCAAAGCTCTGGCGATCGGAGCAGTATCGCCGAATCGCCTATCTGCCGCAGGAGATGCAGGATGCGATCCGTCAGGCGGAGGAGTCCAACGACTATACCTCGGAGGGCTATTTGAAGGCGATCGACGAATTTATGCTTCGCCATGCGGCCGGAGCGGTGACGGAGGATTCTCCGGAATGCTTGCGCAGACCGAAAAAAAGTGGAACCGAGGCATATCTCGTCGGCTGGGGGGCGAATGAATTCACCCCGACCGGAACCTTGAGCGGCTACGAGTTCACCGATCGTCTGCATGAGATCAAAACGCCATGTCTGATCACAAGCGGTCAGGCGGATCTGTGCTCTCCGTATATCGCAAAGACCATGTATGATCGTTTGCCGAATCGAAGCTGGGAGCTCTTTGCGTACAGCAGACATATGCCGTTTGTCGAAGAGCATGATAAGTATGCGCAGATCCTCACAAAGTGGTTAAATGACAATGATTGATTTCAAGAGCTGTCCTTTTATAAGGGGCGGCTCTTTTTTTGTAGCGACTATTTCATTGTCGGCCGTTATGAAACGAAGGGCGTGAGCATATGCGCTGTGATCGCGATCGCTATGTGCAGCATCGGCGTGGCGGCGGATTAACGGGAGAAAAGAACGGAGCCGGAGAACAAGACGGTTTTGGTGATCGGATCGGCAAAGAACGGAGCGGGATCGGCAAAATATCCGAGCGCTCACGCAAAAAGGTAATCGCCTACGATAAGGAGCAGCCCAAGAGCAGATCGAAGGAAGCACAGCCCGGCGAGCTCGCGCATGAGGAGCGCCGGCGCTCGGCGTGCTCGAAAAATTTTTTCGACGCGTCGGATTTTTAGCTAAGGTTCATCGAGCATAGCAAAAATGAGCGAGAATGAAAAGAAAAAAGTTTTTCCGAGCTTAACAAATTCAAAAGCTGATAGATCGTTGACAAGTTCATTGTTATGAAATATGCTGTGGATAGAGATCAGAATTTCAAATTGATGAAAAAATAAATTTTGATTTTTTGTGGAGGTGCGATCGTGGACAGTTTGATCTTGAATATCCAAAAATATTCGATCCATGACGGAGAGGGGATCCGAACGACGATCTTCTTTAAGGGTTGTCCGTTGGAATGTCTCTGGTGCCATAATCCGGAGAGTCAATCATATCAGCCGCAGATCCTGTACAATAAGGAGAAATGTGTTGCCTGTCGCCGTTGCGAAGCCGATTGTCCGCAAAGAGGGATCGTAGAGAAGGACGGCTTTTATCCCGTTCCGCGCGATTTGTGCAATGCCTGCGCGACCTGTGTCGAGTCGTGCATTTACAGCGCGCGTGAAAAGGCGGGAGAACCGTATACCGTTGAGCGGATCATGAAGGAGATCGAGAAGGACAAGATGTTTTACGAGCAGTCGCATGGTGGCGTAACGCTGTCCGGCGGCGAGGTGATGTCGCAGGATCTTGATTTTGTGATCCGGATCCTGAAAAAATGTGACCGCCTCGGCTATCGAGTGAACATCGACACCTGCGGATATGCGAGCTTTGATCGCTTTCAAGCGGTGCTGCCGTATGTGGATACCTTTTTGTATGACATCAAGCACATGGATCCCGAAAAGCATCGGGAGCTGACGGGCAAAAGCAATGAGCTGATTTTGGAGAATTTGTCAAAGCTGAGTGAACAAAATGCCAAGATCCATATTCGCCTGCCGTTGATCGAGCATATCAACACGGATGATGAAAATATCGAAGCGACTGCGAATTTTGTCAAGCGGCTTCGGCCGATCATGGTAAGCCTGCTGCCGTATCATTCGATCGGAAAGAGCAAGTACGAGCGGATCGATATGGCGTACAAGGGTTCGGATTTTGAAGCGCCGAGCGAGGAACGACTGCTCGAGCTGAAGAATATATTTGAGAACAAAGATATTCCGGTTAAGATTGGAGGTTAAACGATGGAAAGAGGAATGAACGAAAGAGTCCGAGCACTCCGAAAACAGAGCGTGGAAGCTGTTCCACATATCGACATCGAGCGGGCAAAGCTGATAACGGAAGCGTATAAGCTGTATGAGGGAACGGTTTCGATTCCTGAATTGCGCGCGCTGGCATTCAAACATTTTATGGAAAAAAGGAGCCTTTGCATCAACGATCATGAGCTGATCGTCGGAGAAAAAGGAGATTCGCCGCAGGCTGCGCCGACTTTTCCGGAGCTGTGCTGTCATACCCTGGAGGATATGGATGTGATGGACTCCCGGGAGATTATTTTCTTCAAGGTGGATAAGTCGGATCGAAAGATACAGGAGGATGTAATCATTCCGTACTGGGAAAAAAGATCGCTCCGAAACAAAATGCTCAACAATTTGAGCGAGGAATGGAAAAAATGCTACGGCGCCGGGATCTTTACCGAGTTTATGGAGCAAAGAGGGCCGGGGCATACGGTCGGCGGCGATGTGTTCTATAAAAAAGGCTTTTCGGATCTGAAGGAAGAAGCTCAAAGAAAGATCGATTCGCTCGATTATGTGAACGATAAGGAGGCACTCAGCAAAAAGGAAGAGCTTGAAGCGATGAAGATTTGCTGCGACGCGATCATTCTTTACGCGGAGCGTTATGCGCAATATGCACTGGAGCTTGCGGAAAAGGAGACGGATCCGAAAAGAAAAGCGGAGCTTTTGATCATTGCCGAAAACTGCAAGACCGTTCCTGCCCACGCCCCGAAGAACTATTATCAAGCGATTCAAATGTACTGGTTCGTACATATCGGCGTAACGACCGAGCTGAATCCTTGGGATGCGTTCAGTCCGGGAAGGCTGGATCAGCATTTGTATCCTTTTTACAAGCAGGATGTGGCAAACGGCACCTTGGATGACGAAAAAGCATTGGAGCTTTTGGAATGTCTTTGGGTGAAATTCAACAACCAGCCGGCGCCGCCGAAGGTCGGGATCACCCTGAAGGAAAGCTCTACTTACACGGATTTTGCCAACATCAACACCGGCGGGATCGCACCGGACGGGAGCGACGGGGTCAACGAGGTCAGCTATCTGATTCTGGATTGTATGGATGAGATGCGATTGCTCCAGCCGAGCTCGAATGTTCAGATCAGCCGAAAAACGCCGCACCGCTTTTTGAAGCGGGCCTGCGAGATCTCAAGACGCGGCTGGGGACAGCCGGCATTCTATAACACGGATGCGATCGTGCAGGAGCTTTTGAATGCGGGAAAATCCCTGGAGGATGCGCGGCGCGGCGGAACGAGCGGCTGTGTCGAAACGGGTGCGTTCGGGAACGAAGCGTATATCCTTACCGGCTATTTGAATCTGCCGAAGATCGTTGAGCTCACCTTGTTCAACGGCTATGACAAGGTATCCGGTCAGCAGCTCGGGCCGAAGACAGGAGAAGCCGGGGATTTCAAAACCTACGACGATTTCTTCGAGGCATACAAAAAGCAGGTCGAGTATTTTATCAACATCAAGATTGAAGGCAACAATATTATTGAAAAGATCTATGCGCAGTATATGCCGGTGCCTTTCCTGTCGTTGGTGACAAACGGCTGCATATCCTCCGGAAAAGACTACAATGCCGGCGGAGCGAAATACAATACGAATTATATCCAGGGTGTCGGGATCGGAACGATCACGGATTCCTTGGCTGCGATTAAATACAATGTGTTCGACAACGGGAAATTCTCGATGGAAGAGCTGCTCGCCGCGCTGGAGGCGAATTTCGAGGGCTATGAGGAGATCCATCACCTTGTTTCGAGCAAAACGCCGAAATACGGAAATGATGACGATTACGCCGATGATATTATGCGATCCGTTTTCGATCTTTATCGCGGACTGGTCGTCGGAAGACCGAATGTCAAAGGCGGAAAATACGGGATCAATATGCTTCCGACCACCTGTCATGTTTATTTCGGTGAAGTGATGATCGCAAGCCCGAACGGCAGAAAAGCACACCTTCCGGTGTCGGAAGGGATTTCGCCTGAAAAGGGTGCGGATATTCACGGTCCGACGGCGGTGATCAAATCCTGCGCCAAGATGGATCATTTGGCGACCGGCGGAACGCTGCTCAACCAAAAATTCACGCCTTCCGTCGTGGAGGGGGATATCGGATTGGAGCATATGGCAAACCTTGTTCGTGCATACTTCAACATGGACGGACATCATATCCAATTCAATGTGATCGACAAGGGCATTTTGCTTGACGCACAGAAAAATCCGCAAAACTACAAGGATCTGATCGTGCGCGTGGCAGGCTACTCCGACCATTTCCACAATCTCAGCAAGGCATTGCAGGATGAGATCATCGGGAGAACGGAGCAAAGCTTTAATTGATAATTGCGGAGTGATAGGGATCCCCCTATCACTCTTTGACGAAAAGAGGAATAATATGAACAAAAAAATCGGCTTTATCGGCTGTGGCAATATGGCAAAGGCAATGATCAAGGCTATTTTGAAATTCGAGCTTATCGCCCCGACGGATATTTTTGCATCCGACGGTTATCGGCCTGGACTTGATCGGGCAAAGCAGGAATTCGGGATCGGGATCACGACGGATAATACGGAGGTCGTCAAGCGATCCGAGGTCATCTTTTTGGCGGTCAAGCCGAATATGTATGATGCGGTTTTGCGTGAAGTGAGCCCTTTTTCGGAAGGAAAAATATTTGTCTCCATCGCACCGGGAAAAACGATTACTTATATGGAAGAAATTTTGGGAGAAAATGCAAAAATCCTTCGGACGATGCCCAATACCCCGGCAATGGTCGGCGAAGGCGTCACCTCGATCTGCCCGAATAAAAACCTTTCGCCGGAGGATCTGGAGGTACTGGACCGAATCATCGGCACATTCGGAACGGTAGAGCGGATCGACGAGAAATTATTCGATGTTGCTGTTGCGATCGCCGGCTCGTCGCCTGCATATGTATTTCTGTTTATCGAAGCGATGGCGGATGCGGCTGTTATGTACGGGATGTCACGCGAAAGCGCCTATCGATTTGCCGCGCAAGCGGTGCTCGGAAGCGGGAAGATGGTGCTCGAAACCGGAAAGCATCCGGCAGAGATCAAGGATATGGTCTGCTCGCCGGGCGGGACAACGATCGAGGCGGTAGCGGTGCTTGAAGAAAAAGGATTCCGATCCGCAGTCATCCACGCGATGAGTGCGGTCGTCGAAAAATCCGGAAGGTTGTAATTATGTCGGAGCACAAAACGGATATCGGGAATCTCGTCAAAAAAAGACGCAAGGAGCAAAAGATTACGCTTAAGGAGCTCAGCGACCGGACGAAATTATCCATCGGTTTTTTGTCGCAGTTTGAAAGAGGAATGACCTCGATCGCCATCGACTCCCTGCAAAAAATCGCAAAGGAGCTGGATATGGATATGAATGCTTTTTTTCATATCCCCAAAAAAAGCGCTCAGGAAGAGGATCCGGTCGTTCGCAGCTACAATCGGGAGATCGGGCTGATCAATTCAAAGTTCGTGCAATTTCATCTGGCGAAAAATATTTCGGAGGCTCACTTTTTGCCAAGGCTTTATGAGCTGTGGCCATCCTCCGGCGATCAGCATGTCAAGACCTATATGCACGAGGGCGCGGAGTTCATCTATGTGTTGGAAGGGATTTTGACACTGAATTACAAAAACAAGGTCTATGAGCTCTACCCGGAGGATTGTGCATATCTGGACTCTGCGGTGCCGCACAACTGGGAGAACAACACAAATAAAAAGGTTCGCCTGTTGGTGGTGAATGCGCCGAATCCGCTGGTCGAGTCGAGTGAAAATCCCATCGACGAGGAGCATTAGCGATTCGACCGTTTCATCATGATCATAAAGATCCCTGCGCCGATCGAAAAGAAAGGTGCAGGGATTTTTGCAGTGCCGAATAATAATCGAAAGGTGTAAGACGAGCTTGTCGCTTCGGATCAGTGCGCGTGGATATGCTCGTGCAGGTCATCGTGCTCATGGCTGTGATTCTCGGTGTCCGCATCATGCAGATGGATATGTTCGTGGCGATGGGTATGGTCATGTGTATGCATCCGGTCGCCGTGACTGTGCACATGGCTATGGGTATGCTCGTGCTCATGCGTATGCTGGAGCTCGATGCTGTCGCGCACCATCAGCCAAGTGGCAACGATCATGATCGTCAGGGCGACAAAAAATGCGATGTCGGGGCGTTCGCCGAGCAACAGAATCCCGAAAGTAACGCCCAAGAACGGCGCGATGGAATAATAAGCGCTGGTTTTTGCTGCGCCGAGCTCCTTTTGTGCAAGGATATACAGATTGATGCTCATGCCGTATGCAAAAAAGCCGAGCAGCATCGTCGGAACAATCCAATGAGGCGCCGGAAAAGGCTCGCGTAAAAAGAATGCGATCATCAAGCTGCCCAGTCCTGAAAAAATTCCCTTGATGATAACGATTTCTTCGGAGCTTTTGTTGCTGAGCATCCTCGTACAGTTGTTTTCAAATCCCCAGCAGATCGATGCACCGAGCACGAGCAGCGAGCCTTCGTTCAGCACCCACGCGCCGTTTCCGTCGAAGGTCAGAATGATTCCCGCGATCGTCACCAGTCCGATGGCAATCCGAAGCTGCTTGGAGATTACCTCCTTGAAAACCAAAAGAGCAATGATCGAGGTGGCGACGATTTCAAAATTATTCAGAAGCGAGGCATTGGAAGAGTTGGTGCGCATAATCCCAAGCATCAGTAGGATCGGCGCGATAATATCCAGCAAAATCATCGCCAGAGTGTAGGGCAGTTCCTTTTTGGTCAGCGGCTCCTGATCATATTTGCCAAAGCGTTTTGAGAATTGATGATAGATCAGCATTCCGATGCCGGCTCCGAAATATAACAGTCCTGCCATCGTCGTCGCGCTGATATGCCGAAGCAGAATTTTGGAAAGCGGGATGTTGATCGCGTATACCGAAGCGGCGAGAACAGCGAATAGCGTTGCGATGTTTTTTCTTGTCAAAGCGGATCTCCTTTATACACTGAAAAAGGTTTCGACCGAAACGATAAAACCTTTTTCAAAGGGGGTAAATATATTTACGATAAGTCAATTATATACCAAAAGTAAAAAGTCCGAAAGTCTTATCCGAATCCGTTTGGGCATCAGACCGAAAATTCGATGACTTTTTATCTGTCAAATGTTCGGGATTTGTGCTATAATCATTTCGGAAAAACAAACTCAGGAGGGAATCGTGGAAATAAAAGAAATATTGTCCAGGGTCGATCATACGCTGCTCAAGCCGGAATCGACCTGGGAGCAGATACGCGAAATCTGTGAGGAGGCGCTGAAGTACAAAGCGGCGAGCGTCTGCATCCCGCCGAGCTATGTGAAGCGCGCTAAAGAATTCGGCGGCGAGGAATTGACGGTTTGTACGGTGATCGGGTTTCCGAACGGATACAATACGACGGCGAGCAAGGTTTTTGAAACGCAGGATGCGATCCGAAACGGCGCAAGTGAAATTGATATGGTCATCAATATCGGCGACTTGAAGGACAAGCGCTATGAGGTGATCGAGGAGGAGATCCGTCAGATCAAATCGGCTTGCGGCGCAAAGATTCTGAAAGTGATCATCGAAACGGCGCTGTTGACGGAGGATGAGAAAGTAAAAATGTCCGAGCTGGTGACAAGCGCCGGTGCGGATTTTATCAAAACCTCGACCGGATTCAGCACGGCGGGAGCAACACGCGAGGATGTCAAGCTGTTGTCCGACAGCGTAGGAGAGGGCGTGCAGGTCAAAGCGGCAGGCGGGATCACGAGTCTTCAGGATGCACAGGACTTCATCGAGCTCGGTGCGGATCGTTTGGGGACGAGCCGTATTATCAAGATCGTTCGATCTCAGGAAGTGGAAGAAGGAAGCTATTAGATTGAATAAGGAAATTTGTAAGGAGGGTCTATGATTACAGGAAACAATATTCCGACTCCGCATATTAATGCGAAGCTCGAGGATTTTGCGGAAACGGTGCTGATGCCGGGCGATCCGCTTCGAGCCAAATTTATTGCGGAGACTTTTTTGGAAAATGCGGTGCTGATCAACAATATCCGAGGGATACAGGGCTACACCGGAACCTACAACGGCAAGCGTGTATCGGTCATGGCGAGCGGGATGGGAATGCCGTCCATCGGGATCTACTCATATGAACTGTTTAATTTTTACAATGTAAAGAACATCATTCGCATCGGCTCAGCGGGCGCGATCAATGACGATCTCAATATCCGAGACATCGTGATCGGGATGGGCGCCTGCACCAATTCCAACTATGTGTCGCAGTACGGGCTGCCCGGGAATTTTGCGCCGATCGCAAGCTATGAATTGTTAAGCAAAGCGGTGGAGGAAGCGAAAAAGCAGAATCTGAATTTTAAGGTCGGCAACATCTATTCGTCCGATACCTTCTACGACGATCAGCAACGCTTGAAGGAATGGCAGCGGATGGGCGTGCTTGCGGTTGAGATGGAGGCGGCGGCATTGTATATGAACGCGCTCCGTGCCGGTAAAAATGCGCTGTGCATTTGTACGATCTCCGACAAACCGTTTACCGGTGAAGCATCCTCCGCAGAGGAAAGACAAAATTCATTCACCCAAATGATGAAGCTTGCGCTTGAGATCGCATAGGAGAAGATATGGAGAACAAAAAACTGATTGAGCTTGCCTTTGAAGCGCGTGAAGCGGCGTATGCGCCATATTCCAATTTTGCAGTCGGAGCAGCGCTTTTGACGGCGGACGGTAAGGTCTACAAGGGCTGCAATATTGAAAGCGCATCCTATTCGCCAACCAACTGCGGAGAACGGACGGCAATGTTCAAGGCGGTGAGCGAGGGGGAGCGTGATTTTTCGGCGATTGCAGTTGTAGGCGGATTTCTCGATCGGGAAAAAATCGATTTTGCATGGCCATGCGGCGTGTGCCGACAGGTATTGATGGAATTTTGCGATCCGAAAACTTTTCGCGTGATCGTCGCAAAGAGTGTCGATGACTACGAAGAATATTTGCTGGAGGAGCTTTTGCCGAAAGGCTTTTCGCCCCGAAATATGGAAAAGTTGATTTAAGCCTTTTATTTTGTGCACAAATGTGTTATCATTTATGAGCAAAAAAAATTTGCGAAATTAGGGAGGAAATTATGAAGAAGAAACTAATCAGTTTGGCAATGGTCGGCGTTCTTGCGATCGGTGCATTGACAGGTTGCGGAGGAACGACCTCGACAACGGACACAACAGACAGCGGTACGGCGGCGGATACTTATGAGCTGGCGCTGATCACCGATGTCGGTACGATTGACGACAAGTCCTTCAACCAGGGATCTTGGGAAGGTCTTGAGCAGTACGCGAAAGCAAACAACATTACACACAAATACTATCAACCGGCAGAAAAAACAACGGATGCTTATCTTGCGTCGATCGATTTGGCAATTTCGGCGGGAGCAAAAGTGGTAGTGACTCCGGGATATCTTTTTGAGCCTGCGGTCTACCAAGCTCAGGACACCTATCCGGATGTCAAATTCATTTTGATTGACGGGATCCCGCATCCGCAGGACGACTATGCAAACATCAAGGTAGCGGACAACACTTACTCCATTTTCTACGCAGAGCAGCAAGCAGGATTCCTTGCAGGCTATGCGGCAGTGAAGGAAGGCTATACGAAGCTCGGATTTATGGGCGGGATGGCAGTGCCTGCAGTTGTTAAATTCGGATACGGATTCGTGCAAGGCGCAGAGTATGCTGCAAACGAAATGGGCATCGCTCAAATCGATGTGAAGTACAACTATACGGGCGGATTCTCCGCAACACCGGAGGTTCAATCCAGAGCCGCTTCCTGGTATGAAAGCGGAACGGAAGTCATCTTCGCAGCAGGCGGAGCAGTCGGTAACTCGGTAATGGCAGCTGCTGAAGCAGCAGGCGGAAAAGTAATCGGCGTCGATGTTGACCAGTCCAACGAATCGGATACGGTCATCACTTCTTCGATGAAAATGCTTCAAAAATCCGTTTACGATGCGATCGCGGCATACTACAATGACGCATTCCCGGGCGGACAAAGCGTTGTTCTCGGAGCGGATGTCGTAGGTGTAGGACTTCCGATGGAAACAAGCAAATTCGAAGTATTCACTCAAGCGGATTATGATGCGATCTACCAAGAGCTGGCAGACGGTAACATCACACTTGTAGCGAATGTCGATGCAAACAACAACGAAGTTAAGATCGCGGATCTTCCACTTACGATCGTAAAAATTGAAGAAATCGCGTAAAGCTTATCCGACGAGCGCATAACTGAAAAGTATAAGCGAGACCGGAACCGTCTAAGTGAAGTGAACCTGTACTGTCAGGCACAATAAAGCATTCGGATATTCCAAGGACTGAATTCTGTATTAGCAGAGCTCAGTCCTTTTGCTTGTCCTTGTTTCGGTGCTGATTGGAATCGATTTTACTTTTGGATTTATATTGGATTCTCTCCGAGCTTCGGAACCGATGCAAGGATTGAAGTTGTTTTAAGCGAAGCACAGCCCTGTTTTTGTTTCATTCTTCATTTTATGTGGTCGTAGCGAATCTATTTGCGTTGGATTTCTGCTGAGCTTGGAGCGCTCCGATTCTTTTGAAGTGAAATAGATCGAATCGAAAGAGAAACCATTTCGATCGAATGAATGGATAACGAATGAAAAGAAACGGAACAGAGAAGAACAGAATAGAATAGAATAGAATCTCTTTCGGGAACAAAAAAAAACCCTTTCATTGGTGTTTGTCCAACAAAAGGGGTTCGCTTTATGCTTCGAGTGGTTCCGAATTTATTTTGTGTAATTGTCAAAATATCCTTGAATATAGATGACCGGCGTTCCCTTGTCGCCGCTTCCGGAGGTCAGGTCGCACAGCGAGCCGAGCAGATCGGTCAATCTTCGCGGGGTCGTTCCCTGACTTGCCATATTACCGGTCAGGTCATTCGACTTGTTGACGATATATTCGGAGATCGCATTTTTCAGATCGTCGCCGCTCAAATGTGCAAATTCGTTGTCGGCAATATATTTCAGCTTGATCTCGTTCGGTGTTCCCTCCAGTCCTTCGGTATAGCCCGGAGAAACAATCGGATCGGCAAGCTCCCAAATATGCCCGATCGGATCCTTGAAAGCGCCGTCTCCGTAGACCATCACTTCCACATGATTGCCGGTACGCTCCAGCAGATTCGATTGGATCTTTTTAACAAGCTCGAAGCAATCGCGCGGGAAGAGCTTTACGGATTCCTCGGTGGATTTGTTGGAGCCGAGCAGACCGTATTCCGCATTATAGCCGCTGCCGTTGATCGGAGAGGATAGAATATCCTCCAATCCGTAAACATGCTCGCAACCGGCTTTCGCGAGAAGCTTTTTGGTTCGTTTGCGGCTGTGGATATCACATTGCAAAACATATTTTGTATAATCCAAAATGGTCAAAGGATTGTTTGAGAAAATGATCTCGCATTCTTTTCCTTCGTCCTCGATGATTTTTTTGTAGTACTCGATATAGTCGATGCCTGTGAAGGTATGCTTTTCATATCCGAAATGATTTCTGAACTCCGTTTCGTTCAGCACATCCGTCCAAGGATTCACGCCTTTTTCATCCAGCCGATTGACATATACCAAATGGTTTCCGACCTCATCGGACGGGTAGGCCAGCATCAGGATAATTTTTTTGGCTGCGCCTCGTGCGATTCCCTTCAGATTGATCGCAAAACGGTTTCGACTGAGGATCGGGAATATCACGCCGATCGTTTCGGAGCCGAACTTTTGACGAATATCCTCCGCGATGTCGTCGACCGAAGCATAATTGCCCTGTGATCTCGCAACGACCGCCTCCGTAATCGCAAGCACATCCTTTTCGCCGACCGTGATTTGCTCCTGATCCCAAAAATTGATCACGAGATCGGAAACGATCTTCGCAACATCATCGCCCTGACGAAAAATAGGCGCTCTCAACCCTCTTACCACTGTACCCAAAATTCTGCTCATAGATACCTCCATATATTTTGCTAAAAAGTACAGTAGTAGTATAGCATAAAATGTTCGCGTTGTATAGGAAACATTTATTTTTATTCAAAAAATGCAAGCACTAAAAAACCGTCATCACAAAATGAAATGGATCAGAGAACGGAATAGATCGGATTGCTCAAGAATGTTTTTTGAAAAAAATGTGATTCGAAATATTTTTCTACTTTGTAAAAATATGTTCGAGTTTTTGGATCGGGATACAGGAGCGGTCGACTTGCTCGGGCAGGAAGGCTCGAACGCAAAACGATATGCAAAACGATATAGAGAAAGAAATTTCGAAAGACAAACAGATCGAGCGCAAACGAAAAGCAATCGTTCCTTTCAACAATTTCCGAAAAAAGCTTGAATATGAAAGCAACTTTTGTTAGAATAAGCTTATGGTCGAGGGGGATTAGCGCAGTTGGGAGCGCGCATGACTGGCAGTCATGAGGCCAGGGGTTCGAACCCCCTATTCTCCACCAAACAAGGTATCGTACTTTGACAGGAAAGCACGATGCCTTCTTTTTTATCCGAACGGATTTTATCAATAAAAGAGGAAGGCTTATGCAATACGAGTTTTTGGCACAGATATATGACGAACTGATGGCACAGGTGGATCATGCCGAGTGGGCGGACTTTATGATGCGTATGGTCAAGGAGCAGGGAGAGGATCCGATCCATATTCTGGAGCTTGGCTGCGGAACCGGTAATATCACAAAAGAACTGCTCCTGATGAACTACGAGGTAGTGGGGATCGATGTCTCGGACGAGATGCTGGACATTGCACGCGAAAAGACCGAGCGATTCGGTAATCGGATCATTCTGATCAATCAGGATATCACAATGCTCGACTTTGAGGTTTATGAGATCGATTGTGTGCTTGCCGCAAACGACACCTTCAACTATATCACCGATCCGGCAAAGCTTAAAAGCTTACTGGATTATCTTTATCCAAGAATCAAAAAAGGCGGACAGCTTGTGTTCGACATCAGCTCGGAGTGGAAGTTGAAAAATGTTTTGGAGAACAATACCTTCGGCGAAAGCTTTGACGATATGGTGTATCTTTGGGAAAATTTCTATAACGAGGAAGAAAGGATCCTGACAATGGAGATCAATATTTTTTCCAAAGAAGGGGATCATTATCGGAGAGATACCGAGACGCACAGACAGCGAGCATACTCCGAGCGGGAGATGATACGAATGCTTGAAGAAGTCGGCTTTCAAAATATCCAAGTGTTCGGTGATTTTGTGCAGAGCAAGCCGATCGAACAGGCTCAACGGATTTTTTTCAGCTGCGTAAAATAGTATAATGAACAAAGAGGGAATAATGGGAAGAATAATTAGAGCAACAAATAAAAATCTTACAATGCGTGTTTTTGCAATCGAATCAACCGATATGGTCGAAGCGGCACGGAAAATTCATCACAGCACGCCGGTTGCGACGGCAGCGCTCGGGCGAACGATCTCCGCCGCATCGATGATGGGCGTTATGATGAAGGGCGACAACGACAAGCTGACACTCCAAATCAAGGGCAACGGTCCGCTTGGCGGAGTGGTGGCGGTGTCCGACTCGAGCGGACGCACGAAGGCTTATCCGCTCAATCCCGATGCCGATCTTCCGCTTCGAGAAACGGACGGGAAGCTGGATGTTTCGGGCGTGCTCGGTAAAGTCGGCAAGCTGACGGTCATAAGAGATTTCGGGCTCAAAGAACCGTACATCGGACAAACCGACTTGGTCAGCGGCGAAATTGCCGAGGATCTGACGGCGTATTT
>JBGZCE010000026.1:0-3507 GCA_041845175.1 Filifactoraceae bacterium | reverse complement strand
GAAACACTGGAGTTTACGGATATGTCGATACCGAATTATGTGAGCTTTGATATCAGTCAAACTAAATCATTTGCATAGGAGGGAACTATGGGGGATTACAGTAAAATAGAGAATTTTTTGGATCAATATTTATTGGATAACGGGATCCTTACAAGCGGCGACGATCAGAAGCTCGAGCACTTTATGCAGGAGCTGGGGAAATATGTGGATCAACTGTCCTATCTTCCGGACAACGGCGGGGACAAGCTGATCCTGTATTCCGGCAGCTACGGCGAGAACATGTGGCGCTATGCCGAGGCGGCATCTGAGACAGGTGAGGGATTCTACTTTATCTCCAATACCGAGGCGGGAAGAATGATCAATGCCCCACAGATATCGCGGAAAATAATGGATATCTGCGGCGGAGATACGGAGCTGGTCGCTCGCATATACGGCAACTCGACGGCAAACGGACGCAGCCCGTATACGGTCGGCAATCAGCTGTCGATCAACGACCGCATATCGGCGAATCTTGCGTCGCAGGCGAGCGGCAATGTAACGATCTGGGCGCCGAACGGCGAGCCGGGCAAGGTGCTGTCCGATACGGAGCTGCGCTATGTTTTGACCAATGATCGGATCACCTCGATCAACGGGGTCAGCAAGACGCAATTGATGGATCATTACAAGAGCATGAGCAAGGATTTTACCTGCACATTCGACGATCCGGCGGCGCTGGATCAGCATGCCGTCAACTCCGTCTTCGATCAGATCAAACGCTCAAGGCCGGAAGCCTACTTTGACGAGGCGGTGGTTCATTATGGGCAAAGACTTGCTTCAAACGGAACAATGGAGCTCAAAATCACCGGCATCGATATGCGAAAGTTGATTGGCGGGGAATTTCATATCGATGCAAGCCTCTCGGAATTTTCGGCAACGGCAAAGGAGCTTGCGCGCCATGCCGATGACGATATCGTTCGGGTGAGGTTCGGCATGAAGGACGGCCGATATATCTACGACGATTTCAGCAGCATCGACAAGCTGCGGGCAAAACAGATCGAGCTGTATGTCCGCGATGTGACGGAGCTGAAATATACCGATATAACGGATAATGTCCTGAGCAGCTATCTCACGACAACGGGCAAGCATATCGACGACCTCGACCGGATGGATAATATCATTTTGTCCATCGGCTACAAAATAGGGCAAAGATCCGATGACATTCCGAAGCTGCTTGAAGCGGTCAAGCGGTATGATCATATTGCGAAATTAGCAAAAGGGACATTGGAAATAGTCGGCATAGTCGGGGATTTGGCGTATGCAGGGCATTATATTGCTCAAATTTGCGACGCTTATCAGCAAGGAGATTACAACAAGGCGGTCGCCATCCTTACGGCGGCGACGGCTGAATTCGGAACGGAAATGCTTGTCGGAAACGCGCTAACGACGATCATCGCGCCGAGCCTTATTTTTTTCGGCGGTTTGGCCGGCGGACCGATAGGGGGTACAATCGGCGCCTTTTTGGCAGGAATCATCGGATTTGGGGCCGGCGGCATGGCGGGGAGCGTCCTCTATGAGCAGATCTACGAATATCTGATGGGAAGGTTCGAGCAATCGGAGGAGATGAGACCGATTATCGATCCGCTCGTTTTGGACATGCTCGGCAACGGATTTGCTCCTACGACACTTCGGGACGGAGTTCATTTTGATCTGGATCAAAACGGTTTTGCCGAAAAGATGGGCTGGGTCAAGGGCGATGATCTGTTGCTGGCGATCGACAAGAACGGCGATCAAAAAATCAATGACGGCAGCGAGCTGTTCGGCGATCGAACGCGTTTGAAAAACGGGCAGCTTGCCCGAAACGGTTTTGAAGCACTTCGGGAATACGACACGGATCAAAACGGAATCATCGACGCGCAGGATGTCGATTTTGCGTCCCTGCTGGTATGGAAGGATGAAAACGGAAACGGAATCTCGGAGTCGGGCGAGCTGATTTCGCTTGAGGAGGCGGGAATCGTATCGATCAGCCTGAACTATGCGCAATCGGGCGAGCAGACGGAATCGGGAACTACGATCGGAAATGTGGCCAAGTTTATAAAGTCTGATGGAAGCGAGTATCAAATTGCGGAGTACTGGGTTCGGAATGCAACCTATAACACGGTGGATTTGAATCCGGTCGAAACTGCACAGGATGTGATGGATCTCCAAAATATCAGAGAACGAGGAATCGTACCTTCGCTTCATAAAGCGATGACGCTCGACACAACAGGGAATATCAAAAAGATGTGGATTCAATTCGAGCAGTCGCAGAATGTCGAAGAGAGAAAAGTACTTATTGAGAAAATTCTATGGGCATCCACAGGGGCGGATCAAATAGAAGCAGGGAGCAGAGGAGCACATTTTGATGCAAAGAAATTGCATGTGATCGAAAGCTTGTTAGGAAGAAAATTCCACGGAAGAGAAGGTGGAAATCCGAATAATAATGCGGCAATCCGGCTGCAAGAGATATACAAAGAGTTGATAGCCGGCTATTATTGTGAAGCATCCGGACAGACTACCCTAAAAAATATTCTCCCTCTTATTCGTGTTCAGGAAGTGAACGGACAACGATCAATTGATTTTTCGATTCTCAATCTGATGCTGCCGGGCCTTCTTGGAGAAAATGCAACACTTATATTGGGCGATTTGGGAAATTATCTTTGGAATTTTGAAAAACGCGGCATTAAAGGATTTGATGATTTCAGAGATTTCTATAGAGGCATTTCGGAAGAATATAATCAATCCATTCTCTTTGGCGCAGGCCGTGCGGTTGTAGGAACCGAAGGAAATGAGACACTATCTGCCTCAGGCGCAAAAACCTTTATTTTTGGCAATGGCGGGAACGACACAATTTATGGCGGAGCCGATACGGACATCATAGACGGAGGAGAGGGCAACGACCATCTGATCGGAGGGCATCAAAACGATGTGTATCTGTTCGGCCGAGGAGACGGAAAAGATGTGATCGAAGACCAAGGCGCATATTATCACACCTGGGGATCGGACCAAAGTCCGCTGGATGTGATTCGCTTCAAAGAAGGGATCGTACAGGAAGATATTCAAATGCACCAAATCGCCGGAGGCGAGCTGATTATCCGAATCAAGGATACCGAAGACCGGATTCATGTCAAGGCCTTCGACAGTGAAGCAGGTCGGATCGAGCGAATCGAATTTGCCGACGGCAACTTCTGGGACTATGCAGAAATCCTCGAGAAACTGAAAGAAGTAAACGGAACGGAATCGGCAGACACCCTGCACGGAGGAGCAAGCTACAACATTCTGAAAGGATATGACGGAAACGACACCATCTACGCCTACGACGGCAATGACACTTTGGAAGGCGGATCAGGAAACGACACCCTGTGCGGCCAAGAAGGAGACGATATCTTGGACGGGTTTCGTGTCATAATAATGACAGTGGCAAATAGTCTTAGAAAATCAAGGGTTTCAGACTCTCTACCAAAGGTTGAAACACGAAGATTTAAAAGCCTT
>JBGZCE010000025.1:0-11928 GCA_041845175.1 Filifactoraceae bacterium | reverse complement strand
TTGATGATTTTAAGAAACAGCTAAAAATTCATAACCGAAAGTATAACGCTTTTCCGATGCGCCCTCTTGGGTGGCTTTCGCCGAAGAAAACGCTATTCAATTTTTTATGGCTGGGTGTAACATATGTTTGACAAACCTACATGTCAATCACTTGAACAATTTTTTTGTCCCTTTTCACCGTCAATAACTCGCCACCATGCTTTCAGCATCATAGGGCGCAAGCAATACCTTGACCTTTTCTTCGATCGAGGTCGGCACATTCTTTCCGACATAATCGGCTCGGATCGGAAGCTCCCGATGTCCTCTGTCGATCAGAACCGCCAGCTGGATGCCCGACGGGCGTCCGTATTCCAAAAGCGCATTCATCGCCGATCTCACCGTCCTGCCGGTATACAGAACATCATCGACCAGGATCACCTTCTTTCCTTTGATCGAAAATTTCAGCTCTTTCTTTTCGCTCTGCGCTTCGGATCGATGAAGTGTTTTTGTTTCGAGATCATCGCGATAATCCGTAATATCCAGCGAGTAACTCTCGATTTTAATATTTTCGATTTGCCGGATCTTGTCCGCGATCATTTGTCCGAGATATATCCCGCGCGTCTTGATCCCGACCACCACGACATCTTCAACACCCTTATTCCTTTCAATGATCTCATGGCTGATCCGGCTGACCGCTCTGAATATTGCTTTTTCATCCATTATTATTGCTTTCATATCCTATTCCTTAATTTCATAAGTATATCCGAAAAATATTCCGGTAATTCCACGCTGAACTCAACATATTGATTCGTTCGCGGATGGATAAATCCCAGCAAGCCGGCATGCAAAGCCTGTCCTTGCGATTTGAATTCAAACCTTCCGTTATAATAAAGAGAATCCCCCAGCAGAGGATATCCGCGATAGGCCGAATGCACCCGAATCTGATGCGTGCGCCCTGTTTCCAATGTCGCTGACAAATATGAATGCCCCCGGTATCGCTCCAAAACTTTGAAATGCGTTACCGCCGTTCGTCCGCCGGAGACGACCGCCATCTTCAGTCGATCCTTCGGATTCCGTCCAATCGGCGCATCCACCGTATAGTCATCCTCTTTCGGCGATCCCAGGATGATCATTTGATATTCTCTTTTGATGCTGTGCTCCTTGAACTGCTCGGACAAATGCATATGTGCCCGATCATTTTTTGCAACGACCAGCAGTCCGGTCGTGTCCTTGTCGATCCGGTGCACAATGCCCGGTCTCTTGATCCCGTTTATCGATGATAAGCTGTCCGAAAAATGATAGAGGAGCGCATTCACGAGCGTGCCGGTATAATTTCCGGGAGCCGGATGAACCACCATCTGCTTCGGTTTGTTTACTATGATGATGTCCTCGTCTTCATATATGATATCAAGCGGAATATTTTCCGCTTCAAGCTCCGACTCGATCGGTTCGGGAATCTCGATTTCAATTAGATCTTCATCAGAAACGGGATAGCTGGGCTTTTTTTCTTTTCCGTTGACCAAAACCTTTCCGTCTTTAATCAATTTCTGTATGGCGGTTCTTGATTTTGTTCCGAGCGCCGAAGCAATATAGCTGTCCAATCGGATGTCTTCCTCATCGACCATTGCACTCAGATGTATTTTTTCCGTCATTTCAACCTGTCCTCTTCCGCCATGCGCTGCATTTCCAGATGCTCCTGATTTACATCGACCAAAATCCTGCCCACCTGCCATGACAAATTCTTCTCCGTCACGGTGGCAAACACCGGTTTTTTTATTTTTTCCGATGTCAGCGCATCGATCACTTCGTAAATTTCTTCGCGGCTATACCCCGCGAACAGGCATAAAGACATTGGATATTTCGGTTCCTCGAATTCAAATGTCTCCGTTTTTTCCAGCACATCCAATAAAATCTCATTCAGCTCGTCATTTTTCAGAAGATGCACCCGCGCCCCCTGATCCTGCAATATCGGAACGATCTTCATCAAATTTTCTTGACTGATCCCATACAAAAGATTTTTCTTCAACTTCTTCTCCTTGAATATGATTACTATCTGTCTTCAGACAATTATCCACAAATTAAAACGACATTCCCTGCAATAATTCGGTTCCGTTCAGCAGACCGGAATCCGGACGAGCGGCGTGATGCTCGGCAGAAGATGCCGCCCCCTTGTAATAAAGCGCCCTTTACTCAACAAACCGGACGCTCATGATATAATTTTCTTTTCAGATTCGCGAATTGCTGATATGATGGTATGGATATACGGAAATCATAAGCTTAAATTGTTTGCTATACCGCTTTCCGATCCAAACCGTTTGCAAAGAGGTCTTTATGAAATACAAAAAAATACAAGCAAAGCTCAAAAGCCATTCTCCTTCCGTTTTAACGGATGAACACAATCTGGTTTCCTCGGTCATTCTTCCGCTTACCGAGATCGACGGCGAATTGCATATCCTGCTGGAGGTGCGCTCTCCAAAGCTGCGCTCGCAGCCTTGCGATGTTTCTTTCCCCGGCGGGAAGATCGATGCTTCCGACAAAAGTCCGCGAGATGCCGCCATTCGAGAAACCTGCGAAGAACTGGGACTCCGGCGGGAGGACATTGAAATTTTCGCCGAATTGGATTTGTTGACCACTCCTTACGGAGTCATTATACACAATTTCGTCGGCAAAATAAACGATATTTCAAAAATTCAGCTCAACAAAGAGGAGGTTCACTCCGTTTTTCATGTTCCGATTTCTTTTTTTATCAACAACGAGCCGATCGTATATACCAATGAAGTGGAGCTGATCCGTTCGTCGGATTTTCCTTTTCATCTTATCCCGTTCGGCAAAGACTATCCTTTCAAAAGAGGATTTGTCAACACCTACTTTTGGCAATACGACGGAAAAACCATCTGGGGCATGACCGCATCCATTATTAAAAATTTCATTCAGCTGATCTCATAAAGCCGCTTCGTTGAGCTTACAAAGACAACATGATATTACCGGTCGATTTTGCAGAACCGCTCTACCGGCTTTTCGCAGCCGAAATGATTTACCGTCCGATCTCATGAATCCGCTTCACTGCGCTTGCAAAGTCAAAATAAGCTTGTCTGTCGGATTTATCATCCTTATGGACGGATAATCTATCCGACAAGCTTAGCGATCGGCTCGCAAGTGTCGGATCGCATGAGCGCCTGTCGGCGCACCACATTTGCCGGCAGGCGATACTTCGATTCATTCCATTCTATCAAGCTATTCCCAAAGTGTATGTTGTGCATATACCTCAAATTGATTCGATTGATCCTCACTGAAAAAAGTAACTTCTATCGTATATCTTTTCCAAAGCACATACGGATAGGTCTGCATTCTGAGAAAAAAATATTCATTCCCTCTGCTTTCTTGATAGCTGATCGGAGAAAGCGAAAAAATATCTCTCATATTCTCTTTTTTGAAATAATCAAAAGATAATGCGGAGATGTTTTCGTCACATATTTTGATATGATCAAACATCTTGCTCTTTGATGTTATACCGAAGTATGTGATGACGCAGTCCTTGAGTTTTTCTTCGTCTTTGTATCTCGGCGTCAGGTTCACATAACCATATCCCTTTCCATCCTTAACAAGCTCGACTGTCTCACCGTAATAAAAATGGCTGTCTCGTTTATTTACAATTATGTCGCTCGCGTTTTTCTCCATATTTGAGGTTTCTTCTATAAAAGTAAATCCGTTTGAAAGTAGATCATTTGCCGTAGTCTGTCCGACAACAATCTTATTTTCTCCTACTTGAACAACAGGAGCTTTTACGGGCAGCCCTGTCATGGTAAGCGTCAGCATGCAGGCAAGTGTTGACATCAGAACCATCCCTATCACCGCATTTGCAGCGGCCGAAAAATTGCAGTTATACTTTTGCTTTCCTTTTGCGGGCAAGATAAAGGCTAAGAGCGGCTCCCATAAAATAATGACAACTCTCATAACAAAAATGATTAGCCATTCCGCATACAGCCAAAATGCTATTTTGTTATTCGTAAAGTATTTTCCGTAGAAAATAAAATATGTTGCTATACTTGCTGTTACTATTCCTATTATGTAAAAATGAACATCATTTAGTGCCGATCTGTCTGTAAAGTCTTCATAGATATCCGCACCTCTCCCCTTTAAAATATGTCCTATTTTATACATCCACTCAGGTACATCACCGTTATTTTTCACCGCAATTACAAGATGAACATATAAAAATATCGTAAAAGCTATGGTAAGGATCATTGCGATAAAAAACATCAGAGCCACTATAAAAAATCCCATCTTAATCACCTCCACTGAAAAATCAAGCAGCACCCGCATTTTACGGGAACAAGAACCTATCGTTTCGAAAAATTCTTATTTACCTATTTAATACAGCTTTATATCCTGTGTGTTTATCACCGGTAATGGTAACAAAATATGATTCACCGAAATATGCTTTCCACGAAATCGAGTCGGCGTATCGAGTTAATTCCTCCGGGTATATATTTTCATAATTAGGTTCCACATAATCCGTTATAATTCTAAATTTCATTGACATTTCTACTGCATCGGAACTACTGTTTAAGTCTTGTTTGTTCCATACCTGTACAATATCTGAATCGCGTTTGATCAATGATTTGTCCACGTTTGAAATACCACCGCTATATTCATGATTTTCCGTCTGATAATCAAAAACTATTAAACCGATATCCTCTTTGATGTCCAGTTGTATATGCAGCGCTATTTCGTCATCAGTCGGTAAGTATTCAGGCGGAAAAAATTTTACCAACGCAGTATAGGCTATTCCTAAAAAAATGAACATAGAAATACCTATGACAATTCTTTTCTTCATTGCCTTGTTCTCCCATCCATTTCAATTTGTTTATCTATACTGATAAATATCATACCATTTTCAAGATATTTTTTCTACCGCTGAATTTCCTACCCGCTCTCAAGTCTTTCATAAAAACGGATGAGAAAAAAGAACGGATACAAATCTATTTTCTTTATTCTTTCCGTTCCTATTGCATTACCCCTAACAAGCTTATCTCAGAAGGTGTCTTTGGTACTTCTGAAGTGCCGGAGCGCCGAGCCTCCCGGATTTGCGGTACATCATTCTCATTTCATTCCGCATATAGCAAAAGAGCACGAATTTCTCTCCGGCTCCGTTGTCGTTTTGGAGCCGGAGAGGGATATCGCGTGCTCTTTTTCAGCTTTTTTATTGTTTCTTCAATGCGCGCAAGGATGATAAGAATATTATCTTCAGCTCACTTTTTCAACGGTCTTAATTATTTTTTCAATATCCTATTGCCCGCTTTTGCTGTTTTGCAGTTACGCTTTTTTCAACAATCTCATTTTTTCTTCAGGCGCTTGCTTTCTATGTGCCTTTCTTTTTACCGATTTGAAAGAATTGCCGCCTGAGCTGCCGACAATCGTGCAATCGGGATTCTGAACGGTGAGCAGCTGACATAATCCAATCCGACCTTGTGGAAGAAGTGGATCGACTCCGGATCACCGCCATGCTCTCCGCAGACGCCCAATTTGAGCTGCGGATCGGTTTTTCTGCCCAACTCGCTTGCCAACTTGACAAATTTGCCGATTCCGTCCTGCTCCAAGCTTTCAAAAGGACTGCTCGCAAGGATTTCCTTTTCCACATATTCGCTCAGGAATTTTCCCGAGTCATCTCTTGAAAAGCCGAAGCCCATCTGCGTCAAGTCATTTGTTCCGAAGCTGAAGAATTCCGCTTCTTCCGCAATCTCATCCGCCGTGATCGCCGCTCGAGGAACCTCGATCATAGTTCCGATCGTATATTCGACCTGATCGCCCTGTTCTTCAAAGATCGCATGAATCTCTTCGATCAAGAACTCTTTGATGTATTGTAATTCTTTTTTGGTTGCGATCAGCGGGATCATGATCTCCGGCTGCACGGCGACTCCCCGCTTTTTCATCTCAAAGGCGGCTTCGATGATTGCTCTGACCTGCATCTTGTAAATCTCAGGATAAGTCACCGCAAGTCGGCATCCTCTATGTCCGAGCATCGGGTTGAACTCATGAAGCTTGCCGACAATCTCTCTGACCTCGTCAAATGTTCTTCCCATTGCTACGGCAACCTCTTTCATATCCTCTTCGTTGCTCGGAAGAAATTCGTGAAGCGGCGGATCGAGCAGACGCACCGTTACCGGGAGAGAGCCCATTACCTCGTAGATCTCGACAAAGTCCTTTTTCTGGAAAGGAAGCAGATCGTTCAAGGCCGCCACTCTTTCCTCAACGGATTCCGCCATGATCATTTTTCGGACCTTCAGGATCCGATCCTCTTCAAAGAACATATGCTCCGTTCTGCAAAGGCCGATCCCTTCCGCACCAAGCTCGATCGCTTTTTTGGAATCTCTCGGATTATCCGCATTTGCTCTGACCTTCAATGTTCTTGCTTCATCCACGAATTTCATCAGTGTGTCGAATTTCTCGATTCTTGTTAATCCGGCTTTCGGAATATCCCCTTCATAAATCGTTCCCGAGCTTCCGTCCAATGATATGACATCGCCTTCAACAAATATATCCTGACCGACCTTCATTTGTTTTTTGGTCTCATCCACACGAATATCGGATGCGCCCGCCACGCAGCATTTACCCATTCCTCTCGCAACAACGGCTGCATGAGAGGTCATCCCGCCTCTGGCCGTCAAGATCCCTTCCGAGCTGATCATGCCGGCAATATCCTCCGGCGAGGTTTCCTGCCGAACCAGAATGGCTTTTTCGCCTCGTTCTTTTGCCGCAACGACATCATCCGCAAAAAAATAGATTTTGCCGGATGCCGCGCCCGGCGAAGCAGGTAGCCCTTTTGCAAGCACTCTGTATTTTTTGATCTCCGACTGGTCAAAGGTCGGATGCAGAAGCTGCTCGAGAACGCTCGGCTCGATCCTCAAAATACATTCCTCTTTGCTGATCTTTCCTTCGTTTACCAAGTCGACCGCGATATTTACCGCCGCCTTTGCCGTTCTTTTTCCGTTTCGCGTTTGGAGGATGAATAGCTTTTCATTCTCAATGGTAAACTCGATGTCCTGCATATCACGGTAATGATTTTCGAGGATTTTGGTCGTTTCCACAAATTGATCGTAGACGCTCGGCATAACTTCATTCAACTGAGCGATCGATTGCGGTGTACGGATCCCGGCAACCACATCCTCGCCTTGCGCATTCATCAAAAATTCTCCGAAAACAACATTTTCGCCGGTCGACGGGTTTCTTGTAAACGCAACACCCGTTCCCGATTTGTCTCCCGTATTCCCGAAAACCATGCTCTGAACATTGACCGCCGTTCCCAATTTGTGCGATATATTATGAAGGTCTCGGTAAATTTTTGCGCGCGGATTCTCCCAGGAATCGAATACCGCCCGCACCGCCAGCAGCAGCTGCTCCTTCGGATCCTGTGGGAAGTCCTTTCCGTTTTCTCTCTTATAGATCTCTTTATATTGTGCGACCAGATTCTTCAGATCCTCGGCATCCAGATCCACATCATTTTCGACGCCTTTTTTCTCCTTCATCTGTTCGAGCGCAAGCTCAAAATTGGATTTTGAAATTCCCATCGCAACATCCGAAAACATTTGGATAAATCTTCGGTAGCTGTCGTATGCAAATCTCGGATTTTGTGTGTTTTGGCTTATGGTTTCCACGGTTTTATCATTCAGTCCCAGATTCAAAATGGTATCCATCATTCCGGGCATCGAAAAAACGGAGCCCGAACGGACCGAAACAAGAAGCGGATTTTTTCCCTCACCGAAGGTTTTTCCGGATTCTTTCTCCAGTTCAAGCAGCTTTTCGTCCATTTGCCGATGCAGCTCGTCCCAGATTTCCTTTTCCCGATTATAGTATTCGATACAGGCCTCTGTCGAAATTGTAAATCCGGGCGGCACATTCAGGCCGATATTGGTCATCTCCGCCAAATTTGCGCCCTTCCCGCCCAAGATCGATTTCATGTCTTTGTTTCCTTCTTTGAAGTTAAATACCAGCTTGTTCATTTTTCCTCCTAATCTCCAAGAACATTTATCCCTTGTTTTTTTAATATATTTATTATAATATCCGCTGTTTCTTCGATCGCTTTGTTGGACACATCGATGATGGGACAGCCGATCTTTTTCATGATCTTTTCCGCATAATCCAGCTCTTCCAGGATCCTGCTCAGCGAAGAATAACTGGAGCCTTTCCCGAGTCCGAGCGCTTTCAAGCGTTCCTCGCGGATCTGATTCAATTTTTCGGGTGAGTTGATGAGTCCCACCACTCTGCTCGATGAGATCTCATAAATTTCTTTCGGCGGAAGCGACTCCGGCACGAGCGGAACATTGGCGACCTTGATGTTTTTGTTTGCCAAATACATGGACAGCGGTGTCTTGGAGGTTCTGGATACGCCCAGAAGAACCACATCCGCTTTTTTGAGTCCTCTCGGATCCTTTCCGTCGTCATATTTTACCGCAAATTCGATCGCTTCCACGCGATTGAAATATGCTTTATCCAGCTTTCGTATGACACCGGCCTCGCGCATGGGGCTCTCTCGGAATTTTTCGGACATTGCATTGATCACATCGCCGATGACATCGATCGCGGGAATACTTTTTTCACTTGCATATTCTTTTATTTTCTCCACCAAATTCGGCTTGACCGTAGAAAACAAAACGATGGCTTCTTCTTTTGATGCCTCGCCAAAAGCGCGATTTACGATCTCCTCCGTAATGTGGGGAAACTTTTTTATTTCATAGGAAGGATTATCGAACTGTGCGACGCAGGCTCTCGCGATTTGCTCTCCGGTGTCTCCCAGCGAATCCGATAACACATAGATATTCAATTTCATTTATTGCCTCTCCCTTGGATTTATTAATTCAAAAAAAAGCTTGGTTGCATTCGTCTTGGTAAACCTTCCGACAATTTCCACCGTGCCTTCTTTTTCCCGCACGACCGGCATCGAATCGATCTCATGCGCGATCAACTTTTGGACGGCCTCGCTCACGGTCGAGTTTTCCTTTACGGTAATAATATTGGGCATTCTTGTCATGACCATACTGACAGGAACATTATTCAAATTCACTCCGCCGATCATCGCTTTCAGGAGATCCTTTCTCGAAACGATCCCGCTCAAGCCTTTTTCTCCGACGACAAAAATACTCCCGACATCCTCCAAGAAGATCCTTATGATCACATTGTACAGCGACTCTCTCTCTTCCACCGCAACCGCAACGCTCATCACATCCCCGACATGCTTTGCGCCGTATTCTTCACTTAAGCGGCTGCTCGGAGACAAGAGTACATATCCGATTTTCGGCTTAGCGGTCAAAAAGCCCAGCTTGCTCAAAATTTGCAGATCCGATCGCAAGGTTGAGCGATTGACGCCGATCCTTTCGGCGATCTCATTGCTTGTGATCGGCGATGTCAGCGTTATGATCTCGATGATCTCCTTTTGTCTTTGCGTCAGCTCTATCGTTCTCCCCTCCTCCATATATGTTGCACTACATATCGAATAATACATCATATACTGAAATTAGTCAACCGATTTGTGCGTATCAAAAATCGGACCCGAAAAAAAGAACTCCTGCTTCTCTTCTCTGAGCGCTGAATTTTCGATTCAGACTCCGAGTCGATCCGTTAAGAGTTCTTTTCCTATTTTATTCCTATATGTGTTGAGCTAAAACAAATTTTTCAGGTATTTTGCGTACAGCTGCTTCAGCTCTTGAATCTTGTCGTTCATCTCCAATTGCAGCTCGGATACTTTTTTGTAATTCTTTTGCTCGATCTCGTCTTTGATCCGTGTGAAGATCGATTTTTTCTCCAGGCCGTCCTTCATCAGCTCCCAGCGGATACCGTTGATCTTCGTCCAATTGACGATGTCCAGATCCGACAGCTCGTCCGAGTTGCTGTGTGCTTTTTTGCAGTTCCGAACGATTTTCATATTATCTTCAATGATCCGATGCGCCAGCTCATACACCCAGGTATTGAGGATATAGGTTCTGTACGCGCTCAGCAGCTTGTCGGTAAAGACATTGTCCTCTTTGAGAACATTCAATTTGTCCGCATACCTGTCAAGATTTTCTATCGTATCGAATACCGTTGCCGGCGGTTTTCCGAATCGCAGATTCCTTTCTTTTTCGGAGTAGAAATCAAATACATTTTCCTCGCTGCGATACTGTCTGTTTTGCTCCAAATAAAAGCCTTCTTCGCCATATTCCTTTGAGAATTCCATCAGCAGATTATCCAGCGACATTTTCATTCCCGCATTTCGGATCCCGTCCGCCATCGCCTGATAGCATGCCGCCAGCACAAGATACACATTCGTCAGCGGATTCGGAGATCTCAATTCAAATCTTGTCGCCATCGGCGATTTCATATCCTTGATGAGTCCGATCAGGATCGAGCGGTTTCTGGAAGGGATTTTGACCGATTTGCCGAGCGACGACACGATACAGATCGGCGCCTCAAAATGCGGCTTCAGACGATTCAGCGAATCAATCGTCGGCGCGACAAAAGGATTGATCACTTCATAATTTTTGAGGATCCCCATGAGGGAGGACAGCGCCAAGCTGCTCGAAAAGTTGTCTTCAAAATCCTTATGACTGAAAAGGTTAACGACTCTTCCGGAGCTCAGTCTTCCGGCAACGCCGATGTGCAGATGCTTTCCGCTTCCCGCGACGCCTTCGATCGGCTTCGCCGAGAAGGTTACCTCCAGCTTGTAATGATTGAATATCTCCTTGACCAAATTTCTTACGATGAGCTCAATGTCCGCCGCATGAATATCCGTCGAATATTTCCAATCAATTTCCAACTGCTCCATCACATGCGTCTGCGTTCCGTTCGGATTGATCTGCGGAGTGACTCCTCCGACCTCTTTGTGCCCCATCTCCGGCTCAAAGCCGTACAGCTCCATGATCTCCAAGGTTTTTTCCATCGCTGAGCGTACATTACCTTCCGTTCTCTTCCAATATTGCTCCTTCAAGCTTTGAGAGACCGACAGCTTTTCTTCGTCCGCCGTGTCCTCCGGCGTCTTCACCCAAAATTCCAGCTCGGTGGCCGATGTCAGCAGGATTTCCACAACCTCTTCGCCTTCGTCGATGCCGACCTCATGTTTCAAACTTTGTGAATGATTGACATAGTCCGACACGACCTTTGAAAAGCTTTCTTTCGCTCTTTTCAGAATCGATCTTGAGCAAACCATTTTATTGTTGTGGATCAAATAAGACGGTATAATCAGCGTTCCGATGTATTTCCCGCGAATATCCATGCTGTTGTAATTATAATCGACATACCAATCCACATCCCTGTCCGGCAAAATTATGACGCGGGCATTTTCAAGCGTCGCAATATCCGGCAGGGTCACGCTGGAGCCGTCGGTCTGAACTCCCAGCTGCAATTGATTCTCCAAATCATCGAGAAATAATTTGATCGGGATCCTTTCGTCCGTTCCGTTTCCGCCGAAATCGATCCCAACATAGGAAACGAATCGAATCTCCGGATGCTCCAGCAACAAATTCTTGACCTGCTCAACAGATCTTCCTTTCTTGGGGATCTTAAACAATAAGCCGTCTATCGCCGAATTTTCAATATACATCTTTTTCTCCCTTTTTTACATTTTGTAAAGCCAGTATCGCGCCTAATTTTGAATGCTCATAGGTCAACCCGCCTTGAAAATATACCGTATAAGGCTCCCGGATAGGCGCGTCGGCGCTCAATTCGATGGATGAGCCTTGAATAAAAGCCCCTGCAGCCATGATCACCTCCGATTCATAGCCCGGCATCGCCCACGGCTCCGGCACCACAAAGGAATCCACCGGCGCGGCTTGCTGCACTCCTCTGCAAAACGCAACGATCTCTTCTTCCGAATCGAACGCGATGGATTGGATAATATCACTTCTGTTTTCGTCAAATTTCGGATAAGTCTTATATCCGTACTCTTCAAAAAGCTTTGCGCAAAAGATGGCGCCTTTT
>JBGZCE010000024.1:0-2907 GCA_041845175.1 Filifactoraceae bacterium | reverse complement strand
CCTTCTCCACGAGGAAGAAAAATTGAATTCGATCGTTCAGCTCGTAGGAGAAGATGTTTTGCCGGACGATCAACGCCTGACGCTTGAAATTTCAAAGGTGATCAAGCGGGGGATCCTTCAGCAGAACGCAATGCACAAGGAAGACTCCTTCGTTCCGATCAAAAAGCAATATGAAATGGTGAAGCTGGTGGATCATCTGTATCGGCGAGCCGCTCAGGCGATCCGGGCCGCGATCCCGTTGTCGGAGGTCAGAAATCCGGCACTTTTTGAAGAAGTGATCAAAATGAAATACAATATCCCGAGCGACGATCTGCAAGGGATCGACGATCTGAAGGACAGCATCGACGCTTACTACGACGATCTGGCGGCAAAATATGCCAATGAAAAGAGGACACACGATGAATAACAGAGAGTATTTGCGTCTCGAATCGGTCGAGGGCTCGCTCATCACGCTCAGCGGCGCGGAGGAGGTATCCTACGGAGAGATTATCGACATTTTGGTGGACGGAAGGAACAAAAGACGCGGCAAGGTGGTCATGATCGACAAAAGCAATATCATTGCGCAGGTTTTTCAGGGCACGCAGGGAATGTCTACGACCAACTGCTCCGTCCGATTCACCGGAAAGCCGCTGGAGATCCCGCTGTCGAAAGAAATTTTGGGCAGGACCTTCAACGGCACCGGCGTACCGATCGACGGCGGACCGCAGGTATACAGCAGCAAAAAATACAATGTCAACGGGCGACCGATGAATCCGATCGCGCGACAATATCCCCGAAATTATCTCGAGACCGGCATCTCCGCCATCGACTGTCTGATGACGCTGATAAGAGGACAGAAGCTGCCTATCTTTTCGGGCAACGGGCTCGCGCACAACGAACTGGCGGCTCAGATCGCCAGACAGGCAAAGGTGCGTGGCGCGGAAGAAAATTTCGCCATCGTTTTTGCGGCGATGGGTGTCAAGCACGACGATGCGGATTATTTCCGAAAAAGCTTTGAAGCCTCCGGTGTAACGGAGCGCGTGGTGATGTATCTGAATTTGGCGGATGAGCCGGTGGTCGAGCGGATTACGACGCCGCGCTGCGCGCTGACTGCAGCCGAATATCTCGCCTATGAAGAAGGGATGCACATTTTGGTCATCCTGACCGATATGACGAGCTACGGCGAAGCGCTTCGGGAGATTTCCTCCGCGCGTGAAGAGGTGCCGAGCAGAAAGGGCTACCCGGGCTATCTTTACAGCGACCTGGCGCAGCTGTACGAGCGCGCCGGAATGCTCAAGGGCAACAACGGTTCGATCACGCTGCTCCCGATCCTTACGATGCCAAACGACGACATTACGCATCCGATGCCCGATCTTTCAGGCTATATTACGGAGGGACAGATCGTATTGTCCCGAGATCTTTCGCAGACAAACATCTATCCGCCGATCAATATTCTGCCGTCGCTGTCCCGCTTGATGAAAGACGGGATCGGCGAAGGGATGACTCGCGAGGATCATGATGAGGTGGCATCGCAGCTGTTTTCGTCCTACTCGCGCGTGCAGGAGGTGCGAAGCCTGGCGCAGATCATCGGTGAGGACGATTTGAACAGCACGGATCGGAAATATATCGAATTCGGAAAACAATTTGAAAGCAATTTTTTGAGCCAGGCGGCGGATGAGAACCGCAGCATCGAAGAAACACTCGACATCGGATGGGATGCACTGCGCATACTGCCGAAGGAAGAGCTCGACCGAATCTCTCCGCAGATGCTCGAAAAATATTACAGGAGCTAAGCCATGCAAGAGTTCACCCCGACCAAAGCCAATTTGATCAAGGCAAAGGACGCGCTGGTATTTTCCAAAAAGGGCTTCACGCTGCTCGACAAAAAGCGAACCGTTCTGATACGCGAAGCAATGAATCTCGTTGAGCAGGCGAATACGATACAAAGCAGGATCCGGTCGGACTTTGTCGAAGCCTATCAGGCATTGCAGGTGGTCAATATGACGCTGGGGATCCACAATGTCGAAGACATCGCGCTCTCCATTCCGCTGGACGAATCGCTCAACATTCTCTACCGAAGCGTGATGGGACTCGAGATCCCGATGGTGCGCTACGAAGAAGAAAAAGACAATCCGTCCTACAGCTTTTATCGAACCAATCCGGCGATGGATATCGCGGTCAAAAAATTTCGCAACCTTCGCTACCGGATCTACGAGCTTGCCGAAATCGAAAACGCCGTCTACAAGATCGCGATCGAGATCAAAAAAACGGCAAAGCGCGCGAATGCGCTGGACAAAATTCAAATTCCGAAATACGAAGAAAGCGTGAAGTATATTCAGGACATTTTGGAGGAAAAAGAGCGCGAGGATTTCTTCCGCCTCAAGAAGGTCAAAAAGGAAATATGATTTCGTTCGGCATTCGTCAGCGGACTTTGATTTCTGCATTAAAAAACGGCAAACTCGTGAAAGAGTAGGCCGTTTTTTTGTACTATTTGCGAACGGATGAAAACTAACGCCGATTGTTCAGCAATCGGTACAGATATTTGGTCGGACGGGACTTTTGATCACGATCGTTTTCCGAGTGTTTGCCATGCGGCTTGCGGTACTCGGAGGACTCCGAAGGATCGGTACCGGTATTTGACGAGGTGCTTTGCTCCTCCTGCGACGGAGCGGATGCTTCGGAACTGGCACTGATGGACAGCAGGCGATCCTTTTCCGGCAGTTTGTCGATCATTTCGTCGATCCGAACAAGCGAATAGCCCTGTTCCTTCAAGCCGACGATCATGGCGTCCAATGCCTCATCCGTATGGACATGCTGCGTCGTATGCATCAGCACGATCGCACCGTTGGCGGCATTGTCCAGCACGCGCTTTGTAATCTCTTCCGCCGGGATTTTTTTCCAGTCAAAGGTGTCGATTGACCACATGAT
>JBGZCE010000023.1:0-5702 GCA_041845175.1 Filifactoraceae bacterium | reverse complement strand
CTCCGATACTACTTGATTCGGGCTTTTGAAGTTCAAACAGGTTTTCGCCGTAGCGTTATACCGTTTTTGATGGTTTTCGATTGCTTTTCTGAGTTGTTTTTCGCCGGTAAATACTTTTCTTGCATAAAGGATTTTTCCATCTTCTCGATGGGATCTTTCCACTTTTCCGTTTTGCCATGGAGAGTAGGGGCGAATTCTTCGGATCTGTATTCCTAATTGCTCTGCTATTTTTTTTGGAATCTTCCTGTTCTTTGCGTTCGCTCTTCATCTTTCGCTTACAGGCTTCCACGATCGATGGCTACGGCGCATCGTTCTTTGTCGCCTTGTGCATGCAGATCAGGATTTTTGCCACACCGAGCACCCAGACCGTCGCAAAAATCATCGCGACAAAATAATACGCCCGCAGGGTCATACTGCTGAAATTGATCAAAAACAATCCGTAAGCCACCGACAAAACATTCAGCTCGACCAGCAAAAAGCGCTTGAAGCCGCCATCCTTGCGCGCCGATCCGAAATATCGAAAAAAAATCGCGGTCATCACGATCAGCACGATGAAAACGACCGCATAGACAAGCAGAGGGATCGGAAGCTTTGCCTCCCACGCTTGATTGTAAAACAGCACATGACGCATCATGCCCATGCGCGTGACGGACAGCCTTTGCACAAAATACGCCGCCGCTAATAGCAGAAGCTGTACGACGGAAAATACAATATACGCTTTTTTATCTTTCATTCATTTCTCCTTCCGTTCCTGCGGGCTCTGATCGACGCGCTCTCCATCAGATCCGTTTTTTCTCACACCGTATTACATTATTCCCCTTTGCACAATGCTTTATCCATGGAAAATTTTTATCGCATCCGCAAATTTTTCCAAACGGCTGCTATGCGCCAAACGGCGAGATCCGGTGCGAGGTCGGCGAGCTTGTCGGCTTGCCGAAGAATGAATACAACATGGCGACGAAGGGATATCTCGGAATAATTTTATTGATAAATATTTTCTATAGATAAACCTGATAAAATGTCCTTTTATTGCTGGCTTAATTAGCTGAGCATAGGGTATAATAGATTTGTTTAATTTTGCTTTGTGTTAAGGAGTTTTTATGAAACGATATATCGGCATCGATGCCGGCTCGACGACTTTGAAATTGGTTGTGCTGGATGAAGCGGGCACGATCCTGCACAAGAGCTACGAGCGCCATTTTTCAAAGGTGCGGACTCTACTGTACGAACGATTGAGCGCGCTTTCCGAAATGCTGGCGGGCTTTGATATTTTTGTTGCGGTGACCGGCTCCGCCGGCATGGGGATCAATCGGGCGACCGGCATTCCTTTTGTTCAGGAGGTTTTTGCGACAGCGCTGGAGGTCAAAAACAGCTACCCTCAAACCGATGTCGTCGTCGAGCTCGGCGGCGAGGATGCGAAGATCATTTTTTTGAAGGGCACGCCGGAGGAGCGGATGAATTCAAGCTGCGCGGGCGGAACGGGCGCTTTTATCGACCAGATGGCGACGCTGCTCAATATCACGGTGGACGAGCTGGATACGCTCAGTCTGGCTGCGACCGATATTTATCCGATCGCATCGCGCTGTGGCGTTTTTGCAAAAACGGATATTCAGCCGCTGATCAATCAGGGCGCAAAAAAAGAGAACATCGCCGCGAGCATCTTTCAGGCGGTGGTCGACCAGACTGTCGCCGGGCTTGCTCAGGGTCGGGAGATCGAAGGCAATGTACTGTTTCTGGGCGGCCCGCTGACTTTTCAAAAGGGCTTGCAAAAGGCTTTTGCAAAAACCCTGAAGCTGGATGATCGCTCCGCCATCTTCCCGGAGAATGCGCAGTATTTTGTGGCACTGGGCGCCGCAGATTACGCAAAGGCGCAGCTGACTTCGTTTCGCTTTGAAGCCCTCAAGGAGCGACTTCACAAGGCTTCGACAATGAATGAGGAGTTTGATTTTCTGGAGCCGCTTTTTGTGGATGAGTCGGATTATCGGGAATTTGTCGCTCGCCATAGCCGCTCGAATGTTCCTCGCGCCAGTCTGGAGGATCATCAGGGCAAAGCATATCTCGGTATCGACGCCGGCTCCACCACCACCAAAATGGTGCTGATCAATGAAAAAAACGAGATCCTCTATGAATATTACAGCTCCAACCTCGGCAATCCGCTGGATGTCGTCAAGGAGCAGCTCGCCCGGATCTATGCACTGGGCAGGAATATCACCATCGCCTCCTCCGCCGCGACCGGCTACGGAGAAGATCTGATCAGCTCGGCGTTCTCGATCGATCACGGCGTGGTCGAAACGATCGCGCACTATATGGCGGCAAAGTATTTCGATCCGAAGGTCGATTTTATCATCGACATCGGCGGCCAGGACATCAAATGCTTCAAGATCATCGACGACAACATCGACTCGTTGATGCTGAACGAGGCCTGTTCTTCAGGCTGCGGCTCCTTTATCGAAACCTTCGCGACCTCGATGGGCTACAGCGTCAGCGATTTCGCAAAGCTCTCGCTGAACGCAAAGCGTCCGGTGGATCTGGGCTCGCGCTGTACGGTCTTTATGAACTCGTCGGTGAAGCAGGCGCAGAAGAACGGCGCGACCGCGGAGGACATCGCGGCGGGCTTGGCGATTTCGGTCGTCAAAAACTCGATCTACAAGGTCATTCGCGCCACCGATCCGGAGAGCCTGGGCGAGCATATCGTCGTGCAGGGAGGCACCTTTCTCAATGACGGCGTGCTGAGAGCCTTTGAGATGCAGGTCGGTCGAACCGTCGTGCGGCCGGAGATCTCGGGTCTTATGGGCGCATTCGGGGCGGCATTGTTTGCAAAAGCGCTCGAAGAATCGCAGGGCAAAAGCAATGTGATCTCCAAAGAGGCGCTCGCGGAGTTTGCGCACGAATCGCACACCGTGAACTGCAATCTTTGCACCAATCGCTGTCTGTTGACGGTCAGCAAATTTTCAAACGGCGAAAAGCTGATCTCGGGGAACAAATGCTCCCGACCGCTGGAGAAAAAATCATCACTTCAGCTCCCGAACCTCTACCAGTACAAGCAGGAATATCTGAACCGATTCAAGTCGCATAAAGGCTCCTCGACTACGGTCGGACTGCCGCTCGTATTGAATTTTTACGATACGCTGCCGTTTTGGTTCACCTTCTTCAGGGAGCTGGGATTTTCCGTTGAAGTATCCGACAACTCCACGCGTGAGCTGTACAAAAAGGGACAGCATACGATCCCGTCCGACACCGCCTGCTATGGCGCAAAGCTCGTGCACGGTCATATCATCAATCTAATCGAAAAAAAGGTCGATGTGATTTTTTATCCGGCGACCTCCTATAATATTAATGAAGGGATCTCGGATAATGTCTACCATTGTCCGGTCGTTGCCTATTATCCCGAGCTGATCAAATCCAATATCAAGTTTGACAAGGACACCGGCTTTATGTATCCGTATATCTCGATCCATGAGGAATCGGTCTTTGCCGAGCGGATCGCGCCGTATCTGCGCTCCCTGGATCCGAAGATCCATGCGAAGCAGATTCGACAGGCTGAAAAGGCGGCGCGCAAGGCATACGAAGATTTTTATCAGGCAATCACGGATGAAGGGCAGCGCGCGATGGCCTTCGCCAGAGCAAACAACAAAAAAATGCTGATGCTTTCGGGCAGACCGTATCACGCCGACGCCGAGATCAATCACGGGATCGATCGTCTGGCGGTTTCACTGGACTTTGTCGTCCTGAGCGAGGACTGCGTGAGCGTCAATTATCCGGGCGTCAGCAATGTTCTCAACCAATGGAGCTATCACGCGAGAATGTATAACGCCGCTCGCTATGTGGCGCGCCAAAAGGACATCGAGCTGGTGCAGCTGGTTTCGTTCGGCTGCGGACTCGATGCGGTCACCTCCGACGAGCTTCGAGAGATCCTGCATCGCTGGGGTAAGCTTTACACACAGATCAAAATTGACGAGATCAGCAATCTGGGCGCTGTCAAAATCCGGCTTCGCAGTCTGATCGCCGTTATGAACGAAAGGGAAAAGAAGAATGCCAAATAACAGCTTTGCCGTTTTTACCAAGGAAATGAAAAAAACGCATACCATTTTGATCCCGCAAATGCTTCCGATCCACTTCCATCTGCTCCGCGAAGCGCTGCTTCTCGAGGGATACAAGGCGGAGCTGCTGCACGATGACGATCGGGCATTCGTTGCCGACGGATTGAAATATGTGCACAACGATATGTGCTATCCGGCGATCCTCGTCATCGGACAATTTATCCACGCGCTCAAAAGCGGTCGATATGATATTACCAAGGTCGCGCTCGTCATGACGCAGACCGGCGGAGGCTGTCGCGCGTCCAACTATATCTTTTTACTCCGCAAGGCGCTTGCGGCGGCAGGCTTTTCGCATGTGCCCGTCATCGCACTCAGCGCGGGCGGAATTGAAAAAAGCGACGAATTCTCCGTCGGCGGCAAATTCATCAACCGTGCGCTGCACGCTCTGTTCTACGGCGACTTTTTGATGTGCGTCTACAATCAGGCAAGAGCACGCGAGCTCCAGAAGGGAATGGCTGCCCGAAAGCTGGAGAAATGGCTCAAGATCCTCTCGCTCTATTTTAAGGGCAGCTCGTTTATGAGCCTTAAAGCGATTTGCCGAAAAATCACCGAGGATTTTGAAAAGATTCCGATGGACCCGAAGCCCAAGGTCAAGGTCGGCATCGTCGGCGAAATCTACCTGAAATATTCCAATCTTGGCAACAACGATCTGGAGGACTTTCTGATCGAAGAGGGCGTCGAGCCCGTCGTTTCCGGCGTGCTGGACTTTGTGCTCTACTCGCTGTCCACCAACGAGACCAATCGTTCCATCTATGGGATCAAAAAAGACAAGCAGGCATTCACCTTCTCGGCAAAAAAACTGCTGATCTCCAAACAAAATCAAATGAATGCGGTGCTTCGGGAAAGCAAAATATTTGATCCGATGGACAGCTTCGAGGAGCTTTACACCATTGCGGATCACATCATTTCCAAGGGTGTCGTCATGGGCGAGGGTTGGCTGCTCACCGCCGAGATCATGGCACATATCAAGCACGGCGTCAACAATGTGGTCTGCGCGCAGCCGTTCGGCTGTCTTCCGAATCATATCGTCGCAAAGGGCGTATTCCGCGCCATCAAGGACGAGCATCCGTTCGCCAATGTCGTGGCGATTGACTATGATGCCAGCGCCAGCCAAGCCAATCAGGAAAATCGCCTGAAGCTGATGCTTGCCACCGCTCGAAGCCAGCAGCAGCTCCAATAGCAAATTGTCGGAGATACAAAAATTCAATCCGGATACACTGTCCGCTTGACGATCGAACGGACTTTGTACAAATCACAACACGAATTTTCAAAAACGCGATCACCACAGCTGATTTTTTCGGCGCAGCGGTTTAATAACTGCTGCGCTTTTTGCGTCCGAAAAGCGGAAACCGCTGCAACATCGAATAAGCATCGGAGATATTAAGCTCAAATCTGATAAGCCGACTTGCTCGTCGATCGAACGGACTTTGTGCAAATCACAACACGAATTTTCAAAAACGCGATCACCACAGCTGATTTTTCGGCGCAGCGGTTTCATAACCGCTGCGCTTTTTGCGTCCGGAAAGCGGCAACAGCTGCAACATCGAATAAGCATCGAAGATATCAAGCTCCGATCGGATAAGCCGACTTGCTCGTCGATCG
>JBGZCE010000022.1:0-9906 GCA_041845175.1 Filifactoraceae bacterium | reverse complement strand
GGCAAGCTTGCTCAGCTTCATACTGCTGAAGCGCTGCAAAACATATTCCAAAAAAATTTTTTTCTCGATCGAGCCGTACACCAGCTCCGTCACAAAGCCTCTGTCAAGATCGCCGAGCGCGGACTTTCGCAAAGTATTGTTGATCGCGATATTTGAATAAGCTCCTTCATAGAATACCGAATATAAAATTTTATACGCTTCCGATCTCGAATTGTTCATCTTCTCATTTCCTTTATCGCTTAGCTTCATAGCTATTTTACTAAAAATATGCTTTTTTGTCTATCGTACGCTGCGAACGGATGCGCTCCCTTGATCACATACTGTCAACAGTAAGGGCATGTATAATGGAAACAGGAGGATAATGCACTCTGAAATATTGAACCGAAACACTATGAACAGCTATCGGGGAAGTATACGGAAGAATATTACAGCTTGCAAGCTGAACAGGAGGAAACGGAAGAACGCTTATCCGAATTTGAAAATGCCAACCGAAAAGCAAGGAGCTTCGTCAAGTCGCCAGAAAGCTGCTCGGATTCAATTCTTTTCTGTTTTTATCAAAGAAGATATGATAATGAGCAGGAAATTCGGCAGTGGAAAAATATCTTAAAAATGGTATAATATTTATAATTATTGAGAGAGAAATTTGAAATTAAGGAGGTGATTTTATTGAATCCTTTAGTTGTATATTATTCGTATTCAGGAATAACAAGAAGATTGGCAGAAGATATTGCATTGATCACGGATGGAGATTTGAGAGAGCTGAAACCGAAAAAGCCTTATTCATTTTCATATAATACAGCCGTGAAAGAAGCGAGAGAAGAAATTGAAAAAGGATACTCTCCTCCCCTTATTCAAGGGACAGAACCCATTGAAAATGCAGAGGTGATTTTTGTAGGATCTCCCAACTGGCTTAAAACTTTTGCTCCGCCCGTTCTGTCTTTTTTAAGAACGGTTGATTTAAGCGGAAAGACGATCATTCCGTTTTGTACGCATGGCGGAGGCGGCTTTGGGCGAATGCTCGAAGATTACAAAAAGGAATGTAAAGATTCCATTATAAAAGATGGAATAGCACTAAAAGGCGATTATAGTTTTGATGAACTCAAAACATGGTTGGATAGTAATTTGTAGCTCTCAGTTTGTCTTACTCAAGTACTGAATACATGGCGTAACACGGAAATTCATGAAACAGCAAATCAAAAAAATCGGTTTGCTGTTTTTTGTTGCTCATTTTCAAAAGAAAAGCCTTCGTAAATGTCAAAAGGTGCTTGACAAAATGTCCGCTGATCGGCAGCAACTTCTCTTTCCTGCAATCGCAGCGAAGCGGACAGCATTTTTCTTTTCACGAGTGCTCCTGCACCGACGGCTTTTCTACGCGATTGCTTCAAAGCCGGTAGTTTTTTCTTTTCGTGATCGTGGCGGATCCGAAATCAACGCACAAAAAAACTCGGCTCCCGCGCGGATCGTCCGATTGTTTCCGCTCGTTCCCGAGTTTTTTCTACAATTATGTCTCTCGGCTTTTCGCCTTGATTTTGTCTTGCGCTTTGCAGCTTGATGTCGTCTCCGATTCTCAGCGTTTTCTTTGCGCCGCCCGATCATTCTTGCAGGCAGCTCTTATGACACACCACTCTGCTTTTGTCGCGCTTTGCTCTTTTGTGTTTTGCTTTTCGCCTTGATTTTATCTTGTGCTTTGCTTTTGTTGTGAGTTTGCTTTTTTGCGCCTTTTCTTACCGGTTGTTTCGCTGCCCGCGGATCAAAATCAATCGTAAGAGCTGCATCATCGCGGTCGCCGCTGCCGCCACATAGGTCAGCGCCGCTGCCGACAATACCTTTTTGCCCTGCGGGATCTCACTCGAAACCAGGATTCCTTCCGCCGAAAGCTCTTTGATTGCCCGATTGCTCGCATCGAATTCAACCGGCAGAGTGATCAGCTGAAATAATACGGTAATCATAAACAATGCGATCCCGATGTCCAGCAATACGCTGAATTGTGCAAAAAACAAACCGATCAGAATCAGCGGCATCGCCGCCTGCGAAGCAATGCTCACCACGGGAAATATCGAGTTTCGGAAGGTCAGCGGGAAATAAGCTCTCGCGTGCTGCATCGCGTGTCCCACCTCATGCGCGGCGATCGCGTTCGCCGCAATGGAGGTGCCGTTGTACACATCGCTCGAGAGTCTGAGCACGCGCTTTCTCGGATCATAATGATCGCTCAGCTGTCCGCCCACCATCTCGATCGGCACGCCGTTCAAGCCGTTTCTGTCCAAAATCGTCCTCGCCGTTTGCGCTCCGGTATAGCCGTTCGTCGTTCTGACTTTTGCAAAGCGCCTGTATTCCGTCTGAATCTTCGATTGCGCGTACAGCGTCAACAGAATCGCCGGGATCAATAACAGCATCGTGTAATCGTAATATAAAAACATAAATGCCTCCTTACAGCCGTTTTATAATTTTCTTCGGAATGTTTCCCTTCTTTATTCAAAAACCGCACCCTTTTCAAGCGTGTTCCCTTTCAAAAAATCGCCGACGGGCATTCTCTTTTTGCCGGGCAATTGAATTTCAAAAATTTTTACGGTGCCGCCGTTCGCCTGGATCTCAAAATAATCCCTGTCTACGCGAACGATCTCTCCGAAACGGCTCGACTCATTTTTTTCTCCGAGCCTTGCGGAAAAAAGCTTCACCTTTTCATCGCCCAAATAGACATAGCCCGTGATCCCGCGGATCCGGTCGATAATGCTCTGCGGCGAATGCGAAAAGTCGATATGGCTCATTTCCTTTCGGATCAGCGAAGCGTAGCTCGCCAGCGCATCGTCCTGCGGGATTCGCTCGGCTGTTCCGTTTTCGATATCCTGCAAGGTCCGCGTCAAGGTTTTTTTGCTCAAAAGCGCCAATTTGTCATGCAGCTCCGCGGTCGTATCGCTCGGCTCGATTTTGATGACATCCTTTCGGATCATATCGCCCGTATCCAGTCCCTCCGACATATACATCGTCGTGATGCCGGTCTCGTCGTCACCGTTCAGTATCGCATAGTGGATCGGCGCCGCTCCGCGATATTTCGGGAGCAGCGAGGCATGTACATTAACGCAGCCGTATTTCGGAATATCCAAAATGCGCTTCGGGATAATCTGTCCGTAGGCGGTAACCACGATCAGCTCGGGCTCCAGTCGCCGAATCTCCTCAAACGCCTCCTCCGATTTGATGCTTTGCGGCTGATATACCCTAAGCCCCAATTCCTCCGCCCGCTTTTTGACCGCCGTCGGCTGCAGCTTCTTGCCGCGATCTCTCGGCTTGTCAACCTGCGAGATCACCAAAACGATCTCGTCCTGCCGCTCTGCGATCGCATCCAGTGACGAAACCGCAAAATCGGGCGTTCCCATAAAAATGATTTTCATATTCTTCTCCGGATGTTGAATTTACTGTTCTTTTGTCTGCGTTCTTTTTTCATCGACATGATCGACGAACAGGACCCCGTTCAGGTGGTCATTCTCATGAAGCACCGCTCGGGCAAAAAGCCCTTCGCCCTCCAGAACGACCTCCTCCATGTCGATATTATGAAATTTCACTTTGACAAAATTCGGTCGCTTCACCTCCGCATAATGCCCCGGAATGCTCAGGCAGCCCTCATCGCCGACCTGCTCGCCGCGAGTCTCGAGGATCTCGGGATTGATCATTGCGATCGGGCCGTCCCCGATGTCCACGACAAAAATCCGTTTCAATATGCCGACCTGCGGGGCTGCCAATCCGACGCCCTGTGCGTCATTCATCGTCTCGATCATATCTTCGATCAGCACCCGCGTGCGATCATTCATCTCCTTGACCGGTTTTGAGATTTTTCGCAGCACCTCGTCTCCTTCATGCCTTATCTTGCGAATTGCCATAGTTCCTCCATTGCTATATTAAACTTTTCGGATTAATCTCCACGCTGACCGCCGTATTTCTCGCAACCACTACATTTCTCTTTTCCGACAAAATATAGCCGAGCATACTCTTCAGCATTTTTGCATCCTCATCCTGTTGTACTTTATAAAAAACCTGCCAGCGAAACTTTCCTTCCATCCGGCGAATCAAATTTGGCGTAGGGCCGATCGGTTGAAAATCCTTGCGGCGCTTTTTTGCAAAATATTCGACCGCGTCTTTGATCTTCTTCGCCGTTTCAGCCGCATCCTCTTCGCGCTCGGACGCCGTCTGAATCTTGATCAGCGAAGAGAACGGCGGGTACAGGAACGCCTGCCTTTCCTTTATTTCTTCCCAAAAATATCCTGAATAATCCTGCCTGCCGATAAAGTCGAAAATTTTGTTCGCGCTGTCGAGCGTCTGAACGAGCACGCGGCCGCCGCTCTCACTCCGACCGGCGCGACCGGCTACCTGCAGGATCGTGCCGAGGGTTTTCTCGGAGCTTCGATAATCCGGAAATCGCAGCCCCTGATCCGCATTGAGCACGACGACAAGATTCACGCTTTCAAAATCCAAGCCCTTGCTGATCATCTGCGTGCCGATTAGAATATCGCTCTGCTTCGCCTGAAAGCTTGCCAAATGCTCCTCGTGCTTCCCTTTCTCACGTGTCGTATCGCGATCCAATCTCAAAACGCTTGCCTCCGGAATCCGCTGCGCCAGCTCCTCCTGCAATCGCTGCGTGCCGTAGCCGATATAGCGATACTCGCCGATGCCGCAAGCCTTGCATTTTTTTGTGTACGGCTCGGAAAAGCCACAGTAATGACAGAGCATCTGCTCGCCTGCTCGATGATAGGTCAACGAAATATCGCAATTCGGACAGCTGACGGTATGATTGCATTCATTGCAGCTGAGTGTCGCCGCAAAGCCGCGCTTGTTCAAAAAAATAATCACCTGCTTTTTTTCAGCTATTTCCTCTCGAATGGCTTCAACCGCCCGATCGCTCAGCAGGATATCCGGCTTCTGCTTGAACTCTTCAAAGGTGTCCAGTATTTCGATCTGCGGGAGCTTTCCTTTTTCCCGATGCTTCAGCACCTGCAGATCGACCGCTCCGTAGACGGCGTCATAATATTGCTCCACTGTCGGCGTCGCAGTCCCCATAACAAGTCCTGCGCCGCACAGGCGGCATAATTCTTTTGCGACCTCCACCGCATCGTACTTCGGACTCGACTCAGACTTGTAGGCGTCATCGTGGCATTCATCGATCACAACCAGCCCCGGATTGTCGAGCGGTGCGAACAATGCCGACCTCGCGCCGATGACGATGTCGATCGCTCCCGATCGGATCAGATCCTCCTGATCCTTTCGCTCCCCTTGGCTAATCTGCGAATGAAATGCCGCAATCCGATCTCCGAACACATTCCGAAATCTTGCGATCGTCTGCGGCGTCAGCGATATTTCGGGCACCAGCACGATCGCCTGCTTGCCCTTTGCCAGACAATCCCGAATCAGCTCGATATAGACCTCCGTCTTGCCGGAGCCGGTAATCCCGTGCAGCAAAGTGTTCACGCCGTTGACAATATTCGCGCGAATATTTTTCGTCACCAGCAGCTGCTCTTCATTCAGCTTGATCGGATCACGCCGAATCCTGTAATTGCTTTGCGGGATTCGATTGACCCTGCGCCTCTCAAGATATGCCGCTCCGCTCTTTTCAATTTTTCGGGCCGTTTCAAGCAGCGGCTTTCCGAGCTCTCTCTGCAAGGCGGACACATTCACCTCGCCTTCCTGCAATAATTGCAAGAGGAGAATTTTGTTTTTTGCCGTTTTGCGCTCCGTCAAAATCGCCTGCTCGATCAAAGACTCGTCCGACGGGATCAAAAAAACATCGTAGATCACGCTCATCTCCCGATGCTTCGGGATGAACAGGCTCAATGCTTCATTCAGCGAGCACAGATACATTTTCTTGATCCACTGCGCAAGCTCCAGCTTCAAGGCAGGCACCACAAAATCCTCGACTCTCAGCACCCTTTTCAGGCCCTGCGCCGCTTCCTCCCCGATCTCGCCGCCGCTCATCACGACCGCTTCGTAAGGGCTGTCCCCTTTGCCGAACGAAACCCAAACCAGCGTACCGGGCTTGATCTCCTCCTCGGTGAGATAACTGTATTCTCTGTCGACAAATTTCGATTTGTGTCGGATCACGACATTTACGATCCTTTGCATCTCTTCACTCCGCAAAACAAGAAAGCACTTGTACAGTGCTTTATCATGAATTCATCAATTCCGCTATTTTATCAAAAATACGCTCCGCCACTTCGGCCTTGTCCATCATCGGAAGCGCTTCCGATCCTCCGTTTGCCGAGATCAGCGTCACGATATTGGTTTTTGCGCCGAAGCCCGCGCCCGCCGCCGTCACATCATTTGCCACGATCAGATCAAGATTTTTCCGTTTGATCTTTGAAGCTGCATTCTCCAAAACATTGTTCGTCTCCGCGGCAAAGCCGACCAATATCTGATCCGCCCGCTTCCGACTGCCGAGCTCGAGCAAAATATCCTTCGTGCGCTTGAGCTCGATCTTCAGATCATCGTCGGATTTTTTCAGCTTGCGATTCGAAAAGCTGCTCGGCGTATAATCCGCAACTGCCGCCGCCTTGATGATGATATCGCTCGACTCGGCATATCCGATGATTGCACGGTACATTTCCTCCGCCGATTCGACGCGAACAAACGCCGACAGCCCGAACGGGATCTCTTCATGGCTTCTTCCCGAAACCAAAATAACCTCCGCTCCTCGCCGAGCCGCCTCCGCCGCTACGGCATAGCCCATCTTCCCGGTCGAACGGTTGGTGATAAATCGTACCGGGTCGATGCTTTCCATCGTTGCACCGGCGCTGACAAGGATTCTTTTCCCTTTGAGCTCGTCCGTCCTGTTCAAAAGAAACCGTACCTCTTCGACAATCTCCTTCGGCTCCTGCATCTTGCCGCGTCCCACATCATTGCATGCCAAAAGGCCCGATATCGGCTCGATCACCCTTACACCTCGTTGCCTGAGGCGCTCCAGATTTTCCTGAAAGACTGTATTCTCATACATCGCCGTATTCATTGCCGGCGCAATGACAATCTGTCCTCGGCATGCCATCGCCACCGTGCTGAGCATATCGTCCGCTATGCCGTTGGCAAGCTTTCCGACGAAATTTGCCGTTGCCGGCGCAACCAACAGGATGTCCGCTTTTTTCGCAAGCGAAATATGCTCGATCTCCGGCACGAAGGCCGTGTCGAACATATCCGTCACCACCTTGCTTCCGCTTAAGCTCTGAAAGGTCAGCGGCGTCACAAACTGCTGCGCGGCGGCGGTCATGATCACATCGACATGCACGCCGAGCTTTTTCAGTCGCGAAACGATCTCGGCGGATTTGTATGCTGCGATCCCGCCCGTAACGCCAAGTACAACATTTTTCATCCTTCTTCTCCTACAGCATCTCCTCTTGCTCTTCGTCAAGCTCGTGCAGCGCATCCACATGCGCCATTCCGATCAGCGCGGTGGTCTCGTCCTTCTCCACGCTGTCGCAGCTTCGGTATCCGATCTCTCCGTGATAGACCTCCAGCGTTGCGATGCTGACCGGTTTTTTTTCAGAGCATTCGACATAGCACTCGGCGCCTTCGACGATTTGTCTTGCTCTCTTCGCCACTTCATTGACCAAAATATATCGGTTCTCCGTTTTGTTCAACAGATCGTTGATAGATGGGTACAACATTATTCATTCTCCTTATAAAAATTCAACAATTCCCTTGTATAGCGTTTCACGCTGCTTTTTTCCGCTTTGATGATGCTCTCCATATAGGCGACCGACTCGTCGATATCCTGATTGATGATGAAATAAGAATACTCGTTAATCTCCTTGATCTCGTTGATCGCACGCGCCAGCCTCTGCTTGATCTGATCCACCGATTCCGTTCCCCTTTTGTGGATTCGGGTCTCCAGCTCGTGAATGCTCGGCGGCAGCACGAAAATCAGCACCGCATCCGGAAATTTCTTTTTGATTTGCATCGCCCCGACGATCTCGATCTCCAAAAGTACATCGATCCCCTTTTCGATGTTCTTCATCACGGCATCTTTCGGCGTTCCGTAATAATTTTCAAATACGAACACATGCTCCAGAAAGCCGTCCTCATCCAGTCCCTTTTGAAATTTCTCTTTCGTTATGAAATTGTAGCTGACGCCCGGAACCTCTCCCTCGCGCGGACGGCGTGTGGTAGATGAGACCGACAGCTCGACATGATGATTTTTCTCCATAAAGCGCTCGCATATCGTGCCCTTGCCCGCTCCTGACGGTCCCGAAAGCACCAACAACAAACCCTTTCGATCCATACGCTACCTCTCTGTCCAATCGCTATTCAATATTTTGCACCTGCTCCCGAATTTTTTCGAGCTCGGATTTCAGCTCCACGACATGATTCGTAATCTCGAGCTTTGTAGATTTTGAGCCGATCGTATTGACCTCCCGATTCATCTCCTGCAAAATGAAATCCATCTTTCGACCGACCGCCTCCGCTCTCATCACTTCCTTTATTTGGATAATATGACTTTTGAAGCGCACGAGCTCCTCCGTGATCGAGGCCTTGTCCGCTATGATCGCCGCCTCCTGCACAATGCGCTGCTCCTCCGCCTGACAGCCGACCGCACTCAGGATGTCCGTCATCTTCGTCATCAGCTTTTCCCGATACTCCGACTCGATCGTGCTCGCGCAGGCTTAGATTTTTTCAAGGTAGCATTCCAGAACACCGCAGCGCTGAAGAATATCCGTCTTCAGCCGCTCGCCCTCCTGCTCGCGCATCTCCTTGATCGCGACAAAAGCCCTCTCCAGCGCCTGTGCCAGCGCATCCTTCAACTCCTGATCGTCAAACGGATTTTCCTCGATCCGGATCACATCGGGCAATCGCGCAAGGTCGATCGCCGTCGGCTGGTTTGTCAGCGCATATTTTTCGGAAATCTCCCGCAGCACCTCCATATATCCGTCCGCGACCAGCGGATCATAGCCCACCCGAACATCGCTTATATCGCTCAGTTCGAGCTTTATGTAAATATCCACCTTGCCCCTGGTCACAAATTTTTTCAGATATTGTCGGACATATTCCTCCAGATAATTTATCCGTCTCGGCAGGCGGATGTTCACATCCAAATACCGATTGTTCACGCTTTTCGCTTCTACGGTGAAGTGATACTTCTCATCGAGATATTCTCCTCGCCCGTAGCCGGTCATACTTATCGCCATTGTTATTCCACTCCATTTCGTTTGATTTATTATAACTCAAAATCCTCCTCATTTCCATATCAAAACAAAACATTCTCTTTTTAATCCCACATTTGTCGCCGTAAATATGATAAAATATAAAATTATTGGAAAGAGGTGACCTATGCCATTTGACGGAATCACGACCGGAGCGATCGCCGCAGAGCTGAGCGAAAAGCTTGTCGGCGGAAAAATCGATAAAATAAATCAAGCCGAAAAGGACGAGCTTCTTTTTGTCATCCGAAGCAATCAGCAAAATCATCGTCTGCTGATCAGCGCCAATTCGGCAAATCCGAGGATTCATCTGGTTCGGGAATACAAAAAGGAAAATCCCCTGCAGGCTCCGATGTTTTTGATGCTTCTGCGCAAGCATCTCGGCGGGGGGAGAATCCTGTCCGTAACGCAAAACGGCTTCGACCGACAGATTCTGATCGACATCGAGGCCTACGACGAGCTTCGCACTCTTCGACAAAAAACCTTGTCCATCGAGATCATGGGCAAGCACAGTAACATCATTCTGATCGACAAAGCGGAAAATATCATTATCGATTCGATCAAGCGCGTTCCGCTTTCCGTCAGCTCCATTCGCGAGGTGCTTCCGCAGCGGCCTTTTATCCGGCCGCCGGCACAGGACAAGCTCAATCCGCTCGAGCCGATAACGCTTGAGCGCTTCCGTTCGGCGCTCAAAGCAAAAAGTCAACCGGTGTATCGGGCGATCTACACGACCTTTGAT
>JBGZCE010000021.1:0-24785 GCA_041845175.1 Filifactoraceae bacterium | reverse complement strand
CCGCACGATGTTCAAGATGCAAAAGCTTCAGCATGCCTTTCGCCGCGGAGAGGATATTGACAAAATCGCTGCGGCGTATCGCGGCAGGGATCGTTGAAAGAGAGAGGAATCGAAAGGCAGTCCATGCCGCCTCACCGTCCATTCTTTGGATCGCTGAAAATGGGGGAGAAGCGAAAGAGGGGCGGATTAAGACGAAAACGGATCGTATGAATGCGGAGAAGATTTTGTGTAATTCGGAGACAACGGGCAGCAGGCATTATTTTGCAAAGCGCGAAGAAACACAAAAAAGGCGAAACGGAAACGATGAAGCACCGAAAGGACGGAATTTATATATTTTACAACGGTATTTCCGTATTTTTCGCAAGAAGCAGAAAAAAAGAACGAACGGATTGACAAAAAACAGGCTCTTTGGACGAAAGCGGTCTTGAAATCGACGAAGCGCCGCGAAGGCTTGTTCTTCGGAATGGACATACACAAAGCATAAAGGGAGAGGCTATGAAAAGGATTATTTTGGACTGCGATAATACGATGGGCGTACCGGGCTGCGATGTGGACGACGCGCTCGCCCTGCTGTATCTGCTCGGGAAAAAAGCATGCCTGAAGGCGATCACGACCACCTTCGGAAATGCCGAGATTGAAACGGTGCATCGTGTGACGGAAAAATTGCTCCGGGAGATCGGGCGAACGGATATCGCTTTGCATCGCGGCGGCGATTCGGATGAAGCGGCCCGGCGGCTTGCCGAGTATGCACGGCTGCACAAGGGGGAGCTGTCGATCCTTGCGGTCGGCTCGCTCAACAATTTGGGAAGAGCATACCGCGTAGATCCGGATTTTTTTGAAAATATCAAGGAGATCGTTTTGATGGGCGGAATTACCGAGCCTTTGATCGTAGGGAGCCGTCCGATGGCGGAGCTGAATTTTTCGGTCGATCCGGCATCCTCGCTGATCGTATTGAGCAAAGGAAAAAATATCTCGATTTTGACGGGCAACAACTGTCTGGCAACACTTTTCGCCCGCACGGAATTTGAAACGAGCCTCCGCCGCACCGAAAGCGGGCGGTATATTCTCGAAAAAACAAAATACTGGTTCGATCACAACGAAAAGGATCGTGAGCTGCCGGGCTTCTATAACTGGGATATCACGGCGGCGATCTACCTGATGAAGCCGGAGCTGTTTGCGAACGACTATGCGCATTATGAGATCAGCGAGCGGCATTTGCAAATCGGATATCTGAAACGAACGGCCGAAGGCGGCGTATGGCTTAATCTGCCGAGGATAAAGGATATTCAAGGCTTTAAGAAGGAAGCCTACGATGCGCTGTCCGGTGTGGAGCCGGTCTGATCGCGCATCACGCGCTACGGTTATCCGCCCTGCGCTACCGCGGCGCGTTTTTTGCCGTAGGTAAATCCGAAGCTCGATCCGTTTTGAAATGCGGCGCGCCGGTCGGATTCGTTTGCGGTAAAGAGAGACCTTGTTCATAGACCTGTAGCGAAGGAAGGAGACTTTATCATCGGTCGGAAGCCGGACCGGGGATGAGCGCTGCCCTCAAATTCCTGAAAAAAGGCTTGATATGCTCGGAGCATAAACCGATGGACGAAGCCGAATGCTCGACGGAGGATTCGGCTTCGCCTTTTCAGCGCAGCAAAAGCGCAGCTGTCTGAGAGTAATGGACTCGAGCAGCTGCGCTTATTTGCGTCATAAGGAAAATTATCGTTTCGGGGCGGTACTTTTTGTTGAACAGGAACGAATTTTTCGAGAAAAACTTGCTTCGATCGTACGGATATCTTTTGCGAAGGAAAGCATTGATCCGAAACCAATCCGCCCGCGACTTCATCTCCCGCCGAGCGGATTTTTTGCAAGAAAAAGTATGGCTCCGCCTGCATGCTGATGAGCGAAGCGATCGGCATGTCGGAATTTTTTGAGCAAGTGCCGAACCGAAAAATCCGAAAACTTTGGCGAATCGTATTGACAGGACACGACAATATCTCTATAATGGTTACAATATTTTTCAAGCAGACAGAATATTTAGAGAAGAAATGGTTGGAAAGGCGGGTGGACTTATGCTGAAATATGTGATGAAGAGAATGGCAATGATGCTCGTCACTTTGTTTTTCATCGTGCTGATCACCTTTGTGCTGATGCATTCCGTACCGGGCGGACCGTTTACGCAGGAGCGTCAGCTTCCGCCGCAGGTGGAGGCCGCGCTCAATGAGAAGTATCATCTCAACGATCCTCTGCCGAAGCAGTTTTTGGATTATGTCAAGGGGATTCTCCGGTTTGATCTGGGGCCGTCCTTCAAATACCAGGGAAAGTCGGTGAACGATTTTATCGAAAACGGATTTCCGGTGTCCGCAAGGCTCGGAGGAATCACGATATTGTTTATCCTTTTGATCTCGATCCCGCTCGGAATTTTGGCGGCGGTAAAAAACGGGAAATGGCAGGACATGCTGATCATGACGGTCGCGACGGTAGGGATCACGGTACCCTCGTTTGTCGTAGCGACGGTGCTGATGTACATATTCAGCTACAAATTGAGGCTGACGCCGACCTTCGGGCTGGAATCGTGGAAGGGATATATTTTGCCGGTGCTTGCGCTGGGGGGCTATTCGACGGCATTCATCAGCCGATTGATGCGATCCAGTCTGCTGGAGGTGATGGGACAGGATTATATTCGCACGGCGCGCGCCAAGGGTCTGACGGAATCGCAGATTATCGTCAATCACGCGCTCCGAAATGCGCTGATACCGGTCGTAACGATCCTCGGACCGACGGTGGCGGGGCTGTTGACCGGCTCCTTCGTCATTGAGAAGATCTTTGCGATCCCGGGTATGGGCGTTTATTTCGTCGACAGCGTGGGACAGCGCGATTATACCGCCATTATGGGAATCACGGTCTTTTATGCGACCTTTCTGATCGCGATGGTGTTCATCGTGGATATTTTTTATCTGCTGATCGATCCTCGCATCAAGTATGAGTAGAGGGAGGTGAAGGTATGGGCGAATGGGATAAATATACCGGCTCAAGCGAGCTGAAGGAAAAAATCTGGAGCAAGAACAGAACCTTTGCGGGAGATGTCTGGTTTCGCTTTTACCATAAGCCGACGGCGATTCTCGGACTGCTGATCATTGCGGCGCTGCTGTTGTTTTCTTTTGTCGGGCCGTATTTCACCGATTACCGATTCGATCAGCAAAATCTTGCCTTCGGCAATATTCCGTTTCGATTGCCGGTTACAAGAATCGACGGGAAACTCTATTATCTGTCCTCCAACCTCAAGGTGATCGAGGTGTCGGAGCAGGGAGAGCTGCTTCAGTCGCTTCCGCTTGATTCGGAGGATACGATGAAAAAAGAGATGATCTTCAAAAACGGTGCCGAGTCGGTGTATGTGAGCTATCTTGAAAAGCCGGCGCATTTTATCGACGAGAGCGGAAACAAGCTCCCTGTGGATAAGACGCTGCCCAACAAAACCTTCGTGCTGGGTTCGGACTTTTTGGGCAGGGATATGCTCACCCGATTGATGTACGGCTCCGCAATCTCGTTGATTGTCGCCTTTATCGCAACGCTGGTGAATATGACCATCGGGATCCTCTACGGCGGGATTTCCGGTTATGCCGGAGGCAATGTCGATTCGGTGATGATGCGGGTCGTCGATATCATCAACACGATCCCGCTGACACTCTATGTCATTCTGATCATGGTGCTTCTCAGCAACGGCTTTCTCAGTATCATCATCGCGTTGTCCAGTGTCTATTGGGTCAGCATGGCGCGCATCGTTCGGGGACAGATGATTTCGCTCAAGGAGCATGAATTTGTCTATGCGGCAAAAACGATCGGCTCCGATGCGAAGACGATTTTGTTCCGGCATCTTCTTCCGAATGCGATGGGCCCGATTTTGGTAACGGCGACGATGCTGATACCGTCGGCGATTTTTATTGAAGCCTTTCTCGGCTTTATCGGGCTGGGGATCGCGCCGCCGATGGCAAGTCTGGGGACGATGTGCAACGATTCGCTCCAAACGCTCCGCACAGCGCCGTACCAGCTGTTTCTTCCCTCACTGATCATCTGTATCACGATGTTCGGATTCAGCTATGTGGGCGACGGCCTGCGCGATGCGCTGGATCCGAAGCTCAAAAAATAGGACGGACGGGAGGAAAAATAATGAACAAGCTACTTGAAATCGACAATTTGTCCGTTTCATTCCATACGGCAAACGGGGAGGTCAAGGCGGTGCGCGGAGTTTCCTTCTCCGTTGCGGAGGGAGAGATCCTCGGCATCGTCGGCGAATCGGGGAGCGGCAAAAGTGTTACCTCGCTTTCGATCCTTCGGCTGTTGCACGAGAACGCAAAAATCAAGGAGGGCAGCATCCTGTTCGAGTCGCAGGAAATATCGAAGGCGACCGCTGCACAGCTGAGAAGGCTGCGCGGCGATAAAATATCCATGATATTTCAGGATCCGATGTCCTCGCTCAATCCGTTGATCCCTGTCGGAAAGCAAATTGCGGAAATGCTGAAAATACACAAAAAGGAGCTTTCAAACGAGGCGCGGAAAAGAGAAACGATCCGGCTGATGCAGACGGTGCATATTCCGGAAGCGGAAAAAAGGTACGGTGCGTATCCGCATGAATTTTCGGGCGGAATGCGTCAGCGTATCATGATCGCGATGGCACTCGCCTGCTCGCCGAAGCTCCTGATTGCGGACGAACCGACGACGGCGCTCGATGTTACCATCCAGAATCAGATTTTGCAGCTACTGAAAAGACTCCAGAAGGAGATGAACATGGGAATCATCTTCATCACCCACGATCTGGGCGTGGTCGCACAGCTTTGTCATCGCGTGGTCGTCATGTACGGCGGTATGGTGATGGAGGAAGGGACGGCGGATGAAATTTTCGACATGCCTCTGCACCCCTACACCGTCGGACTGATCCATTCGGTGCCGAGCATTGATCAGGACAAGGAAAAGGTGCTGATCCCGATTCTCGGGTCGCCGCCGGATATGCTCAATCCGCCGAAGGGCTGTCCTTTTGCACCGCGATGCGAATATGCGCGCAATATCTGTGTCGATAAAATACCGCCATACGAATTTGTGGGACAGCACCGCTCGATGTGCTGGCTGCTCAATGAAAACGCACCGGAGGAGGATAATCCCTTCGTCCGATACAAAAGCAAAGCGAAAAAGGGAGGTGAGTCCGTATGACAATGCCGATGCTGGAAGTAAAAAATCTCGTCAAATATTTTCCGGTCAAAGGCTCCTCCCGCGTGGTGCATGCGGTCGACGATATCAGCTTTACGATCGCAAAGGGAAAAACGCTCGGCCTGGTCGGCGAATCCGGCTGCGGCAAATCCAGCTGCGCGAGAACGATCATACGGATTTATGATCCGACCTCCGGCAGCATTCGGATCGACGGCGAGGACATATCACAAAAAAAGCAGAAGGAGCTGCAGCCGATCCGAAGAAGGATGCAGATGATATTTCAGGACCCGTACTCCTCCCTGAACGGCAGAATGATCGTGCGCGATCTGATCGCAGAGCCGCTGATGGCGCACAAAATCATTTCAAAGCAGAGGGAGGGCAACGAGCTTGTATTTGAAATGCTTGAAAAGGTCGGGTTGCATAAGGAGCATGCCGATCGCTATGCCCACGAATTCAGCGGAGGACAGCGACAGCGTATCTCGATCGCCCGCGCACTGATTCTGAAGCCCGATATCGTGCTTTGCGATGAGCCGATTTCGGCGCTGGATGTATCGATCCAGGCGCAGGTCGTCAATATGCTCAAGGAATTTCAGCAGCAGCTGGAGCTGACCTATCTGTTTATCGCGCATGATCTGTCAATGGTGCGCTATGTGTCCGACGAGGTCGGGGTGATGTATCTCGGACGGCTCGTCGAGCTTTGCGAATCGGTGGAGATATACAAAAATCCGCTCCACCCGTACACACAGGGGCTGCTCGAAAGCGTGCCGATCCCGTCGCCGCGGCTGGCAAGGCTGAAGGAGGATCGCGGAATATCCGGCGACATCGCAAGTCCGATCGATCTGCCGAGGGGCTGCCGATTCTGCTCGCGTTGTCCGCACAAAAAGGATATTTGTCATGAGACGGAGCCGGAGCTTCGAGAGGTCGCCTCCGGGCATCTTGTCGCATGTCATCTATATTAATCTGTTGAGAAAGGAAGGAAAAACTATGAAACAACGAGGAAAATGGTTAGCAATGCTGCTCGTTTTCGTACTGGCACTCTCCGGCTGCGGAAGCTCGACCGAGCAATCGGAGGAACCGGCGACAACGCCGGAGGCGGAGGCACAGGAACTGGTCTTCGTGCTGCACAATGAGCCGGACGGGATTGACCCGAATATTACCAGCAACTCATTTGCCGCTCCGTTTTTGACCAACTGCTTTGAGGGCTTGGTTACATACAACTCCAACTCGGAGCTTGTTGCGGGACTTGCTGAGAGCTGGGATATTTCAAGCGACGGCAAGGTGTATACCTTTCATCTGAGACCGGATCTGAAATGGAGCGACGGAAGCGCGCTGACGGCACATGACTTCGTCTACTCGATACAGCGTGTTCTCAAGCCCGAAACGGCTGCACAGTACTTGACGATGGTAACGGACTATATCCTGAATGCACAGGAGGTCTATGACGGAACAAAGGCACCGGAGGAGCTCGGCGTAAAAGCGATCGACGACGATACGCTGGAGATCACATTGATCGATCCTGCACCGTTCTTCATCGACATTCTCTCGATGTATGTATTCTCGCCGGTACAGCAGGCGACGATCGAAGCGAATGGCGACAAATGGACTCTGTCGCCGGAGAGCTATGTCGTCAACGGGCCGTTCAAGATAACGCAAATGAATATGGGCGAGTCGGTCGTGCTCGAAAAAAATGAGCATTACTACAATGCCGACGCGGTGACTCTGGAAAAGATCACCTTCCGCTACATCATGGATCAGGCGACCGCACTGAGCGCATTCCAAAGCGGCGAGATCGACGGCTTCCGTGAGGTGCCTTCCGCCGACTTGGCGAAGCTCAAAGCCGAGAGCGACGATCTTTACAGTATTGCACAATACGCAACCACCTATTATCTGATCAACAATGCCAAAGCGCCGTATAACGATCCGCTGGTGCGAAAAGCGATCAACCTTGCGATCGATCGACAAGCCTTGATCGACAATATTCTGCAAGGCTCCGGAACGCCGGCGATGGCACTGGTATCCCCGGGATACTCGGCGAACGGTGTAAAATACGAGGACGGCAGAGGAGATTTCGGACTGTCGGCGACCGCAAATGCGGAGGAGGCGAAAAAGCTGCTGGCAGAGGCGGGCTATCCGAACGGAGAAGGCTTCCCGACCATTCAGCTATCCTATTACACCAACCCACAGGTAAAACAGATCGTCGAAGCGATGGCACAGATGCTCGAAACCAATCTCGGCGTGAAGGTGGAAATCTCGACCGAGGAGTGGAAGGTTTATTATGACAATGTAAAAGCCGGAAACTATGAAGTGGCGGCAATGGGCTGGGGAGCGGACTATCTGCACCCGATGACCTTCTTCCCGCTATTTATGACTGATGATCCGCTGAACAACAGCAACTATGCAAATCCGGACTATGATGCGGCGGTAAAGGCTGCAAAAATTGAACAGGATCCGGTAAAAGCGATCGAATTGATGAGAAATGCGGAGGACATTTTGATGGCGGACTATCCGTTCATGCCGCTGTACTATCGATCGACCAATTTGATGATGAAGCCTTATGTCAAGGGCTGGTATATGACGCCGAAGGGGAATTTGTATTTCCGCGAAGCGAAAATCGAAGGCAAATAACGCCCGATACGGGAGTATCCGAAAACACGAAAAAGCTCGGCATGCCGAGCTTTTTCGTGTTTGGACCTCTTGCCCCGATCGGCCCGCTCACAGCGCCGCAAACAAGGCGGAAAAATCTTTTTTTCTTTCCGGCTTGCAGAGCAGATAATATACGACCGTCGCTTTCTCATCGGCGATTGGAATATTGACACGGCCATCGATTCGGACGACCTTCTCGGCAAGATCGGAGGTAAAGAAAGGCAGCGAGGATGCTTGCGCCAGCTCGCTGAAGCTGAAGCGATCATTTTGCACAAAAAAATTGGATTGAGGCATTTCCTCCGTTTGGACAAAGCGCCAAAAGCCGATATCCGACATTAAGAGCATATTTTCACCGTCCATCTCCGCAAAGGTCAGGCTCTTGCGTTTGGCATAGCGATGTCCTTTCGGAAGAGAAAACATCAGCGACTCTCTCCCGCACTCCTTAAAAAAATATTGCTTGCTTTCAGGCTTGCGGTGTGTGACGATCAAATGATAAAGGCTGTTTTCCAAGCCCGTCAAAAGCCGTTTTCCATCCTCCGTTTGTGTTTGCAGCGTCATGCCGGGATAGAGATTGGAAATAAGCGGCGCAAGGCTCCATGTCGGAGCGGGAGCGCATACACCGAGCGAGATCGTGCGATTTCGTCTGTGAAAATCCCATGCCTTTAAGGTCAGAGCATTCGAATCCTCCAGCAGCTTTTTGGCAAGCTCAAGCACATATTCTCCGTTTTCGTTCAGCGACAGCTTGTTTTTCTTTCGATCAAAGAGCGGGACGCCGATATTCTCTTCCAGCTTTTTCATATTTCGGCTGAGCGCTGGTTGAGAAAGGTGAAGAATCTCCGCGGCGCTCGAAAGAGTTCCGGCGTTCGCAAAAGCCACAAACTGGCGCAATTCATAAAGCTCGATCACGAAAAACACCTCCGGTATAAATAAAATGAATAACAGTATTCTCTTTCGGTATTATACATTATTAAAGAAAAGAGATATAATTGAAAGCAAAGCAGAAGATATCATTATAGTCAAAGCGGATAGTCCTGAAAAAATTATAGCGGATCACAGCCGATTTTTCAATCGGCACCGAGAATAGAAATTCATTTTAAGGGAGGTAGCAGTATGGAATTTATCACATTGAACACGGGAGCCAAAATGCCGATGGAGGGATTCGGAGTATTTCAAATACCCGATACCGCACAATGCGAGGAAGTGGTTTACAACGCGATTAAGACGGGATACCGTCTGCTGGACACCGCAGCGGCCTACATGAATGAGGATGCTGTCGGAAGAGCCGTTGCAAGAGCCGTTGCCGAGGGACTTGTTTCAAGAGAAGAATTGTTCATCACCACCAAGGTATGGGTGCAGGATCAAAAAACGGAGGATACCGCCTATGAGGCCGTAAAAGCTTCTCTTGCAAGGCTGGGAATGTCCTATGTCGATCTGGTGCTTCTTCATCAGCCTATGGGAGATTACTTTGCCGCCTATCGGGGGATCACAAGAGCATATCGGGAGGGACGCACGAGAGCGATCGGGGTCGCGAATTTTTATCCGGCGATTTTGGCAAACCTCTGTGAGAATGTCGAGGTCATTCCCGCAGTAAACCAGATCGAGCTGCATCCGTTTTTCGCACAGCCTGCCGCAATCGAAAATATGAAGGCATACGGAGTCGTTCCGCAGGCATGGGGACCACTCGCGGAAGGCAAGCATGGGATATTCGAGGATCCGGAGCTTACAGAGATCGGTAAAGGGTACGGGAAGAGCGCGGCACAGGTCGCACTTCGCTGGAATGTGCAGCGTGGCGTATCCATTATTCCGAAATCCGTTCATATGGAGCGCATGAAGCAAAATATCGACATTTGGGATTTTGAGTTGACCGATCGGGAAATGGAGAAGATCGCGAAAAAGGATCGGCCGCACAGCGAAATCGTAAATCACGACGATCCGGCATTCGTCAAAATGCTTTGCGGCTTCAATATTCATTAAGCAAGAGAGGGATCGGTCTTTCAAGCATGGATGAAAGCCCCAAGAAGGCGAGGATCATCCTGTCAATTCGACAGAACGATTATCTCCTGACAGACCGGAGATGCAAAGTTAGGTTCAAGGATTCATGGAGATGCCTTGAAAAACCTGAATATGATAGGTAGTATCAAGTAAGTTGTGAAAAAACGGAACCGAAAAAAGGCTTGAATGAATATGATACAAGGAGGAACGGGTCATGAAAAGAACAATCGGAATGTTCGTGCTTCTCGTGCTTACGCTATCTCTGCTCGCAGGGTGCGGGAGCGATACCGTCGCACAGGATAATGCGGGCGACACGGCTCAGAGCGGCTCGGTCACGACGCAGGACGATGCTTCGGGGCAGCAGGAGGACGACAGTGCTTATCTTGTCATCGCCGAGCAGGGAATGTTCTCATCGGGAGGAACGGTTACGGAGCCGATTCCGGGAGAATATGACGAAACAAAAAACTGGTTGGACTTTACCAGAGCCGGCAATATGGCACATGTGGATCATGCCAATGTATTCTATCAGATTCCGGCAAATGATAACGGAAACCCGATCGTCTATTTGCACGGGTACGGTCAATCCCGTATGGGGTGGATGACCACGCCGGATTCAAGAGAAGGCTGGTCCGATATTTTTCTCAGAAAAGGATATGCGGCGTTTTTGGTGGATCAGCCGAGACGGGGTGAAGCGGGCAGTACGGCAAGCATGAGCAGGATGGACAGCGTATCGCCGGAATCCAAGGACTATCTTCCGGGAGATCTTGCATGGTATACACATTTCAGAATCGGTCGCGTTGCGCCGGAGCGATATGAAGGCTCACAGTTTCCTGAGGGCGATGAGGCTCAAAATCAATTCTTTCGACAAATGACGCCGAACACGGGAGATTATGACGAGGTATTGTTCGGAGAGGTTTTGGGTGAGGTGTTGCAGGATGTACGAGATCGGACGGGAAACAAGTCGGTATATATCACTCATTCTCAAGGAAGCCGCGTAGGATGGGCAACGCCGACGGAAAACATTGCGGCCATCGTAGCCATCGAGCCGGGAGGAGCTCCGGAGATAGGATCGCAATACTATCAAAGGCTTCTTGAGGCAAAGATACCGATTGCCATATACTTCGGAGATTACATCGACAACGGCCCGGAGGATATTCAATCCACCGAATTTTGGAAAAGCGTGCGTGACGGCGCCGTCGCATTCGCCGAACAATACAATGCGGACGGCGGAGATGCCGTGGTCATAGACCTGCCGAAGATCGGAATTACCGGAAACAGTCATTTCATGTTCCAGGAAATGAACAATCTGGAAATTGCGAATCATATTGAAGCATGGCTTGCCGAAAGAGGACTGAATTAGACGCCATAAAAACGAATGAAGGAATCGACCGATAATGTTTGCTTGCAGCATTCTTCCGCATCACAAAAGCTGCTTCAATATGTTTCCGATGTCTCCGTTCAAGCAGATGGATTGCATCGCGATTTCATTCGGAGCAAATGTCTCCCCATCGTTGATGCAGGCGTACACTGCGTTCGGGTTCTGATAAGTCATCCGCCAAAACGGATACTTGATAATAACAGGGGTGTTGCTGCCGACACCCAGTTCCCAAAAAAGGATGTGTTCTTTTGCATGGCTCTCCACAAAGGCCTGATACCGCTGTGACGCTTGGTGCCAGCCCTCGTCCTCCGCAAAGGTATCGTCCGCCCGCAGATTCATGGACATGGGCGCGCCGCATACCGGGCAGTAAGGAACGAGTTCAGACGGAACACGCATATCTTTTTGCCCTTTCACCATTTGCTTGACTGTTTCCGCATTGTCATAGGTCTTTTGGCAACACGGTTTGGAACATTGCCAAAGTCCCATATCCCCTTGTGTATAGAATAGGCGTTCTTTGTCGAATCCTGCCTTTAGAAAACAGTGGTCAACATTGGTTGTCAGAACGAAATAGTCTTTGTCCCGCACCAGTTGAAGTAGATTCGGATAGACAGGCTTCGGCGGATTCTGATAGCGATTTAGAAAAATGTGGCGACTCCAAAATGCCCATTTCTCTTCCGGGGTTTCAAAGGGATAAAAACCGGGAGAATACATATCGTGAAATCTGTATTTTTTTATAAAATCCGAAAAGTTTTCTTCAAATCGCTTGCCTGTATAGGTAAATCCGGCAGATGCGGAAAGTCCCGCACCGGCTCCGAGTAAAATCGCATCCGCCTGTTCTATTTCATATTTTTAATTGCTGTATCGTCTGTTCCATTTTCAGCCTTTCCAATGATTTCCGCCATGAACAGGAAAGCACAACGGTGCCTGCCTACGCGGCCCTTTAGGTGGAGATACCTTTACAGTTCGATCACTTCCGGCTCAGCAGTAAATGAATAAATGGTTGTCGTACCATGCTCGAAGTAAAACACGGTCATCAGGTTGTCATCCACCGTGTACATACTGCTGAGAACAGCCTTATTGTCGTCCATCATGGCGACGCGAGCTTCCCGACGGGTGTCCTCCTTGACTTCGCCTTCCACGCGGATCCAAGTGCCTTTGTGCATTCCACAGATTTCGACCTTGCCGTTGGCTTTCATCTGCTGGTAAACCTTCTTCCGGTTGTTGGTAACGATGTACAGTTTCCCTTCAAATTCGCAGACGGCGCCAAAGGGACGCACACGGGGCTGACCATTCTCATCGGTAGCCAAAAAGAAGGTGCCGCAGGACTTCAAATATTCGGTTGCTTTGTTCATAGTGAAAACTCCTTTCAAAGTGCAGGTTGTGTTTTTTTCGTTTACGAGTATAATTATATATCGTAGGGTTAGAAAAACAAGTACGGTATTTATCGATACCGGTGTCAGAAAGGAAAGCATCTATGGAGAAAAAGAATTTATTTGGGAAATGCCCTTATGTAACGGCCCAAAAGGTCTTAACGGGCAAGTGGTCTGTGTACATCATGTATCTGCTGTCCGAAGGGCCGGTACGATTCAATGAATTGCAGCGGCGGATGCCGGAAGAAATGACACATACTACGCTGTCTCGGCAATTAAAGACACTTGAAGAGGAAGGGTTAATTATTCGAAAAGAGTATCAGCAGATTCCGCCAAAAGTGGAATACTGCCTGAGTGAAATTGGAGAGAAATTTAAGGATGTATTGTCTGTGCTTGAAGTATGGGGGAACGATTATATTCTGTATCTAAATAAAAAACAAGGCTAAGGGAGGTGAGACAAATTGATCAGAAGATGCATTTTATCCGACAAGGAACAATGGTGCAGACTGAACCGGATGTTTATGGCATACGAATATCAGGATGAGAATGTTTGGGAAAATCCTATGGACAAAGGCGATCCGGGCATTATATTCGATCGGGTGATACAGGACGAGCATTCGCCGAACAGATTGTTTTTCATAGAGGAGGGCGGCGAGGTGATCGGCTTCATCAACACCGTGGTCTTTATCAGCATTTGGGCGCATGGCAGCGTATTGTTCATCGACGACTTTTTCATATCGGAGGAGCATCGGGGAAAGGGCTTCGGGCAAAAGGCGCTGGAGGAGCTGGAAAGCGAAATGAGAGCGGAAGGCTTCAAGAGGATCCAGCTGATGGCGGAGGATACCAATCCCGGAGCGGTTCGTTTTTATGAAAGGGAAGGCTATCGGAGGCAAAGAATCAATTTCTTTTGCAAATATCTGTAAGGGGAAAATGAGACCTCTTTTATAAACTTTTTCTATATGTTGAAAAAATAATTTTAATAAGGAGTTCGGTTATTGCGGTGGTCGATTCGGGTAAAGTCTGTTATGATGTATGAGCAAAAAATATTATGATGCATCAGCAAAAATGGAGGGAAAATGAAAAAATTTCTAATGATCGTTTGCGCGGCGGCATTGGTGTTGACCGGCTGTTCTCAAACAACGACCTCGGAGCAGCCGACTGAAACGACGACTACGGAAGAAACACCGGCAGTACAGGTCGAGGCAGTCGCAAAAAACAAAGTGTTCGTATCGCCGGAGTGGGTGAAGAGTGTAATGGACGGCCAGCAGGCAGAGTCCGCAAACTATGTGATCATGGAAGCATCATGGGGACCGCTCGAGTCGGCTGAGGCGTACAAAGCGGAGCATATCCCGGGCGCATTCCACATGAACACCGACGAGATTGAAGAGCCTGTGGATTGGAACATCCGACCGGCTGCCGAAGTGGAAGCGGCGTTTTTGAATTACGGCGTGACCAAGGATACGACACTGATCGTATACGGTTCGGATTCCGGCGCGGCGCGTGTGGCATTTGCGGCGCTTTGGCTCGGTGTTGAAAATGTAAAAATGATCGACGGCGGACTGACTGCATGGAAAAACGCAGGCTACGAAGTGACTACGGAGCTTCCGACCGCGACACCGGCAACCGATTTCGGCGTGGCGGTGCCGGCGCATCCGGAGTGGATCTTAACGATCGATCAGGTCAAAGAAAAATTGGCATCGGACACTAATTTCCGTTTGGTCAGTATCCGAAGTCTGGACGAGTTTGAAGGAAAAACATCCGGATACAGCTATATCGAAAGAGCCGGCGAGCCGTACGGCGCTTTGTGGGGACATGACGAATTCGATTACTACAACGAAGACGGAACCTTTATCGACCTTGCGCAAGCCGAAGCGATGTGGGCGGAGCAAAGCATCACAAAGGAAAATGAAATTTCCTTCTACTGCGGAACGGGCTGGAGAGCATGTATTCCTTGGCTGATCGCATACGAAAACGGCTGGACGAACATTACGCTGTATGACGGCGGCTGGTTTGTATGGCAAAAAGACCCTGCCAATCCGGTACAGGCATTGACGCCGGAGGAAGCGGTCGCGCAAAATGTAAAATAATTGGGGATCGAATTGCCCGAGCGCTGCTCGGGCTTTTTTCAAAGGAGATTGCATGGATAAAATCAGGAATTTTTTTGCGAAAAAAGGAATCCGCAAGGCGATTCTTTTTCTGATCGGGATGCTCCTGCTGTATCTCATCAGCCGCCGGCTCGGCATCGATCTGCTCGATCCGGAAAATCGGACTCGGCTTCAGGAGCTCGTCGACGAGAATATCCTTGCGGCAAGTCTGATTTATGTCGCTGCAACGATTATCGGCTCGGTGCTGCTGGCATTGCCGGGAATGAGCTTTGCGATCATCGCGGGGATGGCATTCGGGCCGATTCTCGGAACCGCTTTGTGCTCGATCGCAACGACGATCGGCGCGGTCGGTTCATTTTTGGCGGGAAGATACTTTTTGAAGGATGCCATCGAGCCGATGATCCGCAAAAACAAAAAGCTGGAGGCGCTTTTGCTCAGCGGCTCGAACAAAAATGCGATGCTGCTTCTGATGATCACGCGCCTGTTGCCCGTATTTCCGTACAATCTGCAGAACTTTGCCTATGGGATCACCGATGTGAAGCTGCTGCCATACACCGTCTATTCACTAATATTCATGCTACCCGGCACGGCGATGTTCACCGTCGGGGCCTTCAGTCTGACGGAAAACGAAAACAGACTGCTGTACCTTGGAATAACCGCGGGACTGGTGATTTTTGTGTTCGGGATCAGCTATCTGCTCAAGAAATATATGGAGAAAAATCCGCCGGCGGATGAAACGGCATAGCGAGGGAGCGTATGGATTACAAGGAAATGACCAAGAACTGCATCAAATGCGGCGCCTGCACAAGACACTGCACCTTTTTGACAAAATACAATATCGATGTCGGCGATGTCGAAGAGCTGTACGATCTGTCCTACCACTGTTTCTTGTGCGGAAAATGCGATGAAGTATGTCCGATGGATATCCCCTGCCGCGACATCATCCTCGATATGAGGCGCGACAAGGTGCGCAAGCAGGAAGGCAGGCTCAGGGACAAGCTCTATACGCCCCTGCTTGCGGAAAAAAGCAATTATCTTTTCAAAAACTATACAAAGGCGAAAAAAAAGACCGTGCTTTTTCCGGGCTGCAACTTCCCATCATTTTATCCGAAAACGACAAAGCATTTGATCGAGCTGCTGGCGCCCTACGGGATCGGCGTCGCCTTCGACTGCTGCGGCAAACCGATCTCCGAGCTGGGACTTGAAAAAAACGAAGTGCAGATCGCGACCAAGATCGAGGAACAGCTTGAAAAAAACGAAATCGAAGAGCTGGTGCTGCTCTGTCCGAACTGCTACTATTATTTCAGCGGACGGCTGAACTGCAAGATCATCTTTATCTACGACAAGCTCCGTGAGCTCGGACTGGGCAGAGCCGTCGAATCGGATGGCGAGCTGACGATCTATCCGCCCTGTCCCGATCGGCGCACCAATCGGTTGCTCAAGCGCATCGAGCCATTTTTGCAAAACGAATATCGGGTGATGAACGATGTGCAATGCTGCGGGCTCGGCGGCGTAGCGATCGTCAAGGAGCGCGAGCTTGCCCGTGAGATGTCGGCAACCGTTGCGGAAATCTCAAACGCAAAGGAAAGTCCGATATACACCTACTGCGCGACCTGCTGCGGAAATTTTGCACGCGCCGGTTGCAAGGATGTGCGACACCTGCTGATTGAGATATTGGGAACAAAGGAAAAGCCCGATACGCGAAAATCACTCCTCAACCGCGCAAAAACCAAGCTGCTATGATCCGCTTGCGGGTATTGTCCGGCGAAAGGGCAGTATGCTACAATAGAGGAGATCGGTACGAGCCGTTGCACATACAGTAAAGAGCCTACTGCACGCTGATGCTGATCGGAAGCTGTGCGGTTTGCGCTTTGGCGCTTATGGGATCAGACTACAAAATGATGTATAGATCCCGATGCCCAGGCGGCAGAGTGATTTTTTACACAAAAGAGAAAATACACGACATCTGAAGGGGAGCTATGAACAAGACGGCAATGATTTTATTTACAAGAGTTCCGATTCCGGGGCAGACCAAGACCAGACTGGCCGCTTCGATCGGAGCCGAGGAGGCGGCGAGCTGGCATCGCCTGTTTATCAAAAAAGCGGCACGGGCGATGCAAAACGCGAGCGATGCGATACAAGCGGACTGTTTTGTATTTTATACGCCCGCCGATTCGGAAAATCGATTGGCGGCGATTATCGAGCGCGATATAACGCAAGTCGTCCGCTACCTGCCTCAACAGGGGGCGGATCTGTGGGGAAAAATGAGCCTTGCGATGCAATTTTGTTTTGAGTCGGGGTACGAAAAGGTGCTGCTGTTCGGCAGCGACATTCCCGAAATGACGGCGGAGGATCTGATCGACGGATTCAACAAGCTGGACGACCTTGATGCGGTAATCGCTCCTACCGTTGATGAGGGGTATTATCTGATCGGAATGCGCAGATATATTCCGCAGGCCTTTTTGGAAATTATTCCCTTTCAGGGCGGCGTGTATCGGGCGACCGTTCAAGCGATTGATAGGACAGGTGCAAGCTGCGGGCTCGTAACGACGCGACAGGATGTGGACACCGAAGCGGATCTGGAAGAATGGCTGATGCGCGTCCATCAAGGGGCATATACTCAAAAAACGCTGAAGGAACACCGGGAGAGGATCTTGGGCAATGTATGAAAAAATGCTGAAGGAATATCTCCAAAGGCTCGATCGGAGTGAACTTTCGATCGACGGCGATTTGGAAAAGGCGTTGATTACGCCGCTCGCACAGGGCGAGTACAATATCAATTATCTGCTGGAAACGGAAAAGGAAAAACGGGTGCTTCGTCTCAATACGGGCAGTCAGATGGATCTGGAAAACCAGATCGGCTATGAATTTACCGCGCTCGGCGAGCTGTTCAAAAGCGGGCGAACGCCGAAGCCGATCTTTTGCGATGCCACAAAAAAAGAACTGCCCTACGGCTTTCTGATTATGGAATATCTGCCCGGCCGACCGCTGGATTATCGAAAGGATCTCTCGGCGGCGGCACAAGCGCTGGCGGATATCCATGCGACAAAGGTCGAGCTTCAAAAATTCGTGCAGCCGAGCGATCCAAAGCAGGCGATGATCGACGAATGCAGGGAGCTGCTGTCAGCGTATGACGGCTTCGGAAAAAGCGATCCGAAAATCAAAGCGCACTTGCGGCATCTGCTCACCTACGGAGAGGCGCTGCGAGCTGAAAATTCCGATGCTGCGCTCTGCTGTATCAACACGGAGCTCAATTCCCGCAATTTTATCGTGGCGGACGATGGATTTTGCCGTCTTGTCGATTGGGAAAAGCCGATCATTGCCGATCCGGCGCAGGATCTGGGACATTTTTTGGCGCCGACGACCACACTGTGGAAGACCGAGGATATTTTGACCAGTCGACAGATCGATGCTTTTCTCACGCAATATCGCCGCGCGGTGGACGGACGGATCGAGCTGTATGATATCGAGGAGCGCACGAGGAATTATATTCGGCTCAACTGTCTGCGCGGCATCAGCTGGTGTGCGATGGCATGGACGCAGTACCAGGGAGATGAGCGAGCGATCCGCAATGAGGAGACCGCGAGCAAATTGGAGCTTTATTTGAGCGAGGATTTTTTGTCGCTGATCGAGGAAGAGTATTTGAAGGGATAGAGCGCGGCAAAACCGTGCTATTTCGATAAAAATTTACAAAACGGCGCAGGCGACCGGAGTCGCTCTGCGCCGTGCCTTACAGATCCAAATATTGCAAAAGCAAAGCGATTTTCAGCCGATCGGTTTTGAACGAATCAAAATCGGAGGGGCTTGACAAATCGCTTTTGATTTTTGCGGAAAGGACAGCTGAGCTTACAGATCCAAATATTGCAACAGCAGCGCGGTTTTCAGCCGGTCGGGGTAGCTTTCCCAATCCTCGCGGAGCAGCTCGCTCGCGCGTTCGATCCTTTTGCGGATCGTGTTGATGTGTGCGTGCAGAAGCTCCGCCGTGATCGAGAAGTTCATATTGTTTTGCAGATAGATCCGCAGCGTTTTGAAAATTTCCCGATTGCGCTCGTCCTCGAGCAATCGCCGATACTTCGCCAGTAGCTTGTCCAGCTCCTCTTGCGGGATGTCCAGCCAGATCAGCGGCCCCAATTCTTCGTAGGACCAGATGCTCTCGGTCGGACGGATGCGCTGTCCCATTGCCAGTATTTTATGATATTTGTGAAAGACCTCCTTGATATCGAGCAGGCTCACGGGATCGTCGGTAACCGCCCAGACCAGACGCAGCTGCGGGAGCTTGCCTTCGAGATATTCCTTGAAGGCACTTGCCCATTGCTTCGGTGTCAGCTGCTCCGCATCCTTCTCGCCGCTTTGCTCCAAAAAGATCATGCCCTTGTTTTCTTCCAAAAAAGCCAGATGCGCCTTGCGATACCGAGAGACCTGATCCAGCGATTCGGCAAAGTCCTTTCGGTAATCTCTGGCGGAGCGATCCGCGTTTTCCTGACGAAACATCAGACAGATATGCTTGCGGTGCGGCTCGATGCGCTGCATATTCGCCTGATAGTAGAGCGCGTTTTTGTTGTCGGATCCGTAATGCAGGCAATAGTGGATAAAGTTTTCAAACCCGATGTTCCCGATCGTGCGAAGATAGTAGCGCTGCTCGTAGATGTTCTGAAAGGTGAGGTAGGCGATCCGAATGGCAAATTCATCAAAAAAGTCGATGAACTCCTTTGCCTCCATCACGACAAAATAGGCCTGAAGAATGCGGTTCACTCGAATCGGGATCGTGATCCAGCTGACTCGCGGCTCTTCGTTTTGTTCGCGGTTGACGAGGCGATAGCGCACCATGTCGATATTGTCGCAGAGCGTATGCTTGGTGAAGTCCTGTCGCGGCTGCCAAAAATCGGTCTGCGCCAATCCGAATTGCTGCTGCAAGCGTTCGAATTGACGCGAGCTGTGATAGGCGCGTTCCTCCACCACATCGTAGATAAAGGCGGGAAAGCTCATCTCGAATTCGACCGCATCGAGGATCTTTCGGATCTTTTGTTCCTTGTAGGTCTGATCAAACAGCCCTACATGGTCGCCGAGATGGATCTGAAAGCTTTTGATCGCGCGGTTCATCACCGCCGTATTGATCTTGTTCATCAGCTCGATCCAGGAGACTTTGTAGGGCATCGTGATCAGCGGCACCTCACTGCGATCGTGAAGCGCCAGGATGTCTTGCGGGATCTCGTCCAGATATCTTCCGCGCTTCACCATGATCGCGGCGCAGCTCAGATTTTTTCCGCCCTCGAGATATTCCTTCATACAGTCCGGCTCCTTGGACAACACGAAGCCCGAATGCACGATCAGCTCCTTGCCGACCGACCAAGGGGCTGAATCCGGTGCTTCAAACACGGTTACCCCTTGAATTTCTTTATGAAGACCTTTGTGGCCCGCGACCACATGATAATCCTTAAAATAGTCCAGCTTCAGCAATTCCGATACCGTGATCCCCATGTCCGCCCTCCTTTACCGTAAACAAGTGTTCTTTGTACTATCATACTTGAAAACTCGTTTTATTGAAAGAGGGAATCGGAGGATCAGGCTTCTTTTCGGAAAAATTTCCGCACGACGAGCAGGACGAATACGAAACCGATCAGCGCGATGATCCCCGAGGTCAGAAATACATTGTTGATCCCTTGGTTGATCAGCGCGGCATTGGTCGGGTCGGAACTTGTCGGCAGATCGTAGGCGATCCCGAACAGCGAGGAGGCGATCGGGAAGGCGAGCGTGTTCATAAAATTCACAAGTGCCGTTCCGACGCCGATCTCCTTCGGCTCGAGCACCGCCTGCGCGGACGGTGTGACGGAAACGGAGCGGAAGCTCTCGGCGATCCCCGTTACGCCGAACATTGCCAGGTACAGCCATAAAGGCGTGGACGGTGTCGTGGTGGAGAGCACGAGAAACGGAATCGCGACCAGAAGCGTTGCGATCGCCATCGCCTTCCAGCGATTCGCCTGCTTCTTTCCGACCCACACACCGGCAAGCGCGGATAATACGATCGTGATGAGCGTTCGCGGGATCTGGAGCTGTCCGGCGACACTGGTCTCCATTCCCAGCACGCCGATGACGGCGCGCGGCCCGTACACGCGCATCGAGCTCACATAGAAGTAAGCGATAAATCCGACGAGAAGCATGGAGCAATATTGTCTGTTTTTGAAAAGATGCATCGGGATGAGCGGCTCCTGCGCCTTTTTTTCGACCTGAACGAATACGACGGTCGCGACGATCCCGATTGCCAAAAGCGCGAGTGCCTTGGTATCACCAAAGCCGTTTCGGGTCGCCATATTGATCCCGACCAGACCGGCGGTGAGCGCGATGCTCAGAACAAGGATACCCGCCTTATCCAAGGCCACCTTGCCCTCCTTCTTTCGGTTCGGCAGGTTCAAGGCGACCAGAAGCACACCGATCAGCAGGAAGAAGGACGGGAATGCGATCGACAGGAATTGCTGTCCCGATTTCCACAGCACGCCCGCGCAATAGCCGCCGAGCAATCCGCCGAGCGACATCGCCGATGCGAGGATCCCCATCATACGCGGCACATTCTCCTTCGCGTTGAGCTCATTCGCCAGCACATAGGGAGTCGAGATATACGCGCCGAGCGCCGAGCCCATCACAAATCGTCCGATCAAAAAGGGCGCGAAGCTGTCGGAGAGCGCTACGACGAGATTTGCCGCGATCGCGGCGATCCCTGCGAAGAGGATCACATTGCGACGACCGAACAGATCGCCGAGCTTTCCTCCGATCGGCGTGAAGATCGCCGTCCCGATCGAGCCGATGATCGCGACCAGCGAAAAATATGCGGTCGCACCCAGCTTCTCGAGCATCGGGGTCTGAATGACGGCAAGGCTTTCGCTGATCATTGCCAGCGCCAAAATCAAAAAAGTACAGCCCGCCAATATCCGTTTTTTTCTCATATCTGTCAACACGGTGCTATTCATACATCCTCCTATTTCAATTCATTATTTTTCAACCACTGTACTGCCGAATGTGCAAAGGACGCCGCTCCGAATGCCAAAACCGATTCGTTGAATTGAACCTTCGGATTGTGTACCGGATAGTTGCCCCGCTCATCCTCAAAGCCCGCAGAAATATTGATGAAGGTTCCCTTCACGCGATCCACCACCAATGCGAAGTCCTCCGAGGCGTTGGAGCTGACGTCGTTTTTTGCGACCAGCCCCGGAATACTCTGCTCCATAATATAGGAAGCGATCTCATCGGTAAACTCGGGATCGCCGATCAAAGGAGGCACTTCGGAAATCATTTCGACCTCCGCGGTCGCGCCGAACACCTTCGCGGTTTGCGCGGCGACCTCCTTCAAACGCTCGAGCAGTCTGTTGCGGGTCTCCTTGTTGTTGTTACGCATCGTTCCCTGAATCGTTGCGGTCTCCGGGATCACATTGGCGACCGTTCCCGCGCTGATCTGTCCGATCGTCAGCACCGCCGCGTGTGTAGGGTCGGTCTCGCGAGCCAGTAAGGCTTGGAGATTGATGATGATGTGAGCGGCGACATTGATCGGATCGACGGACAGATGAGGATACGCGCCGTGCGCTCCTCGTCCGTGCACGGTGATCTTGAAGCCGTCGACGGAAAACATCAGCGCTCCCTTGCTGTTGTAGGCGATGAGATGCTGTGGGAGTCTTCCGGGAGCGACATGAAAGCCCAGCGCCGCGTCCACCTTCGGATTCTCCAGAATGCCCGCATTGATCATATCCGCCGCGCCCTTGAAGATCTCCTCCGCCGGCTGAAACATAAATTTGATCCGCCCCTTCAGCTCCGACTCGTGCTCCTTGAGCATCCGCGCCGCCGTCAGAAGCATGGCGGCGTGCAGATCATGCCCGCAGCAATGCGCCTCCGTTCCCGTCGGGCAGGCAAAATCGAGTCCGCTCTCCTCCGCCATCGGCAGGGCATCCATATCCGCGCGGAGCAGAAGAACCTTTCCGCCCCGGCCGAGCATCGCCGTCACGCCGTGACCGCATTCCTTCGGCTCCAGTCCGTACTCTCTCAATTTTTCCATGACAAAGGCTTTTGTTCGAGGCAATTCCAACCCCACCTCCGCATTTTGATGGATGTAGCGGCGGTTTTTGATGCTGTCTTCGTTCAATTCAAGTGCGCGTTTATAAAAATCCATAGTTCCTCCTTCGATTTTCGGTAAATTCAAACGGCAAGCCGCCGCTATTCGCCGTACCATAGCCAAACAAAACATCGTCCGATGTCTTTGCAGTATATTCGAACAGCAAGCGGCTTTGCTGTGCTTGAGCTTGCTGCCCATTACTATGCAGTTTGTGCGGCAGCCGAGCGGCAAGGCTGTCGTCGTTATATTTCATTCAAACGAAATCTCTTTCTATTGTTCCTGTTTTTTTTCGCTCGCCTTCAATTTGCGCATGGTCACTCCGATCGAAACGAAAACGCAGGACAATATGACGACAAAGCCGGACGCGCCCGGCAGCCATGCAAACAGGCCGCTCATGACTGCCACATTCATCATCAGCGCAAACACCAGCATCAGCGTCGTCGTCGATTTGCTCTTGATCCCGAATTGGACGAACAAGGCGCCGAACAACGCAGGCAATAAGTAGATGAGCGATTCCTTTACCTTCGGCGGCACCATGCTCAGGATCGAGATTCCCAGAAAAATACCCAGGGTCAGAACCGCGATGTTGATGATCACCGACACCGCCATCCCGATCGTAGCGATGATGGAGCCTTTTTCGGTTCCGGGCTCCTCACCGGCGGCGATCTGCGCCATTGAAGCGCAAGGGACGCGCATATTGGAAATGTTGCCGGACAAAAATGCCATATAGGTACCGACCGGGCCGAGCACCGAAAAGTAGGAGATCGGCTCGATGATCCAAAGGATCCCGAACGCGGTCAGCGCGGAGATGAACGCGGTCAGCAAAGCCGACAGCTTCGGATAAAGGCCGAACACCAGTGCCAGCACGAGCGGCGGCAAAAACGAGACCACAACGCCCAAAAAGCCGATCAGCTTGCCGATCCTGTGCATCTTCGGCATATACTCATTCTCAAAATACGATTTGTTTTCCATTGAGCTCACCTCCTATATACACGCCGTCACGATCATCGCCAGAACGATCGCGATGGTCACATTCCATTCCTTCAGCCGGCCGAGCTTGAACTTCTCACTCGCATACAGGAGAATCGCCATGATGACGCCGCCCAGCACGCTGGCAAATGCATTTTTGTTCAGCTTGATCAGATGCTGCGAAAACAGAGCCGAAAAGGCACCGACGATCGCTGCGCCGGAGATCGCCGCCAGCTTTTTGGGATCGCCGCCGGACAGCTTATGTTGGATCTTATCCATTCGGCTCGAAGCGAAGGTTGCAAAGATCACCCAGCCGATCGAGCCGGTCGTCATCGTCCACACCGCCATCGTCAAGGCAAGCGGCGTCAGCTCATCGACGCCCAAGTGAACGCCGACCGACGAGGTCCCGAAGCCCGCCGCGACGGATTCGAACATTACGGAGCCGATCAGCGACAAGCGCATCCAAGCCATCGGACCGCCGACGGTGATCAGAAGCGACAGCATCCCGCTGAGGATAACGATCGACGGGCCGATCGAAGTGATCGAGGCGCTTTTGACCGCCCTTTTGAACTGCTCGCGCTCGATCCCCATTTTAAGCCCCGCATGATATGCATGCTTCGCGAAGATCAACGCCTGAACGATCACCAGCCCGACCGCGGTCGCGCATGCCAGCCACATCGGCAAAGAGTTTGCGATTTCCATGGTATTCATAAGTCCACCTTGCATAATGAACGCTTAGGGAGCGTCACTACGCATTCCTTTCCCTGATTTTGTATAAGGCTCCGTCTGCGGAGCTTCCGCCTGTCTGAGCCGGCTCCCCTATCAGCCGGCGATGTATGTGCTTTGAGATGATTATAGAATCGCGAGCGCCTGCTTTCAATGAAACTTTTTTCCTTATTTGTCGCCGGCGATGTACAATAGAAATAATTTCTTTTTTGAAAGCGAAAAGTGAAAATTTTTTCGCGCAAAAGGAGCGGATAGTTTTCGGCGCGCGGCAGCGTCAGATTTTTGTAACCGTTTTTTTAAGATTTATTAAAAGCAAT
>JBGZCE010000020.1:0-13820 GCA_041845175.1 Filifactoraceae bacterium | reverse complement strand
TGCGTTGCGCGATGGAGGAAGGATGAGTACGACAGAGCTTTTGTGGGATATTGCCACAAGGGATTTTATTCTGGACGATATTGATGAAGCAATATGCGTCATCGACAAGGACGGCGTTGTGGCGGTTTGGAACAAAAAATCGGAGCTGATTTACGATCTTCAAAAAGAAGATATCGTCGGCAAAAAGATGGACGATGTGCTCCCGGACACCGTCATTGTTGATGTGCTCAAAACGCAGGTCGAGAAGCAGAATATTTACAAATCGACGAGAACCGGCTGCAGTATTCTGGTGAAGGCGAAGCTTTTGTACAAGGACGGCGAGATGGTCGGCGTGATGTGCGTCGATAAGGATCTGAGCGAGATCGACAGTTTGAACGAGCAGGTCAATCGCCTGAAGGAGCATATCAATTATCTGGAGAATCAGACGATCACGGACAGTGCATCGCCGATGATCGGGAGCAGTCCGAAGATCGCGGAGCTGATGTTCAAAGGTGCCAAGGTTTCGCGCTCCGATGCGAACATCCTGCTTCTGGGTGAGAGCGGAGTCGGCAAAAAGGCCTTTGCGCGCGAGATTCACAGCCAAAGCAAGCGTGAGGGAATGTTTGTCGATGTCAATTGCGGCGCGATCCTTACGGATCTGTTTGAGGAGGAGTTTTTCGGAATCGAGTCCGGAGGCGATGAAAAAAAAGGCTTGTTTGAGCTTGCGGATGGCGGAACGCTCTACCTGAGCGATGTGGCGGACATGCCGATCAAAATGCAGTCCAAGATGCTCAACGCGCTGCAAAATATGTATGCCTATCGAGTCGGCAGCAAGCGGAAAATCAGGATCAATACAAGAATCATCTCCGCGACCAACCGCAACATCAAGGAGCTGGTCGAAGAAGGCGAGTTTTTGGAGGAGCTATACTATCGGCTCAATGTCATCGAGCTGAAGATTCCGCCGCTTCGCGAGCGAGGCTCCGACATCACGATGCTGTCGGACTATTTTTTGAAAAGCCTTGCCGAAAAATACAAGGTGCCGCAGCCGAGCATCGCGCCGCGCGTGATGAATATTCTTTTGGAGTATGACTGGCGCGGCAATTTGCGCGAGCTCAAAAATATTCTGGAGCACATGATCCTGATGAGCGGCGGTAAGGAGATTACGCCGGAGATGGTACCGTATGCCGTGAAGGAGCGCGCAGCGAAGCTGTCCAAAACCTATTCGGAGATCAATGATCTTGCGAGAAATGTCGGAGAATATGAAAAAAGAGTGATCGAGGAAGCGCTCGAGAGCTGCGCGTGGAACAAATCGCAGACCGCACGCCTGCTGAATATTCCGCGGACGACCCTGATGTATAAGATCGAGCAATACGGGATCGAGAAGCCGAAAACAAAAGGAAAATAATTGAATGATAACGGTCGAGCCGCCGAGACTGTCCGAAATTCGACACTGTCGAAAAACGGTCATGACTCGCGGCTTTTTTTTGAGAAGATAAAATTTCGGATTTCCAACGAACAGGATCTGATTGGCGAAGCGAAAAAGCTCAATAGCGACGAAAAACGGACACTTGCTTTCGATATTGAGATGTCATATAATATCCATAGAGATTCGTTATTGCTCGACATTTTTTTCAGTTCGAAGTGTCAAGCAATTATCTAAAATTAGTATTGTTCACAAGGAAATGGAGGTAGGAGAGTGAAAATCGTATTGCCTTTGAGGCAGCATGTCGGCGCGCCTTGTCAAGCGATCGTAGCTGCCGGTGACGAAGTCAAGAGAGGACAGCTGATCGCAAAACCGACAGGGTTGGGCGCAAACATTCACTCCAGCGTTAACGGAAAGGTGACGGGAGTAGACGAGAGCAATATTATTATCGAATCGGTTGGCGAAATTGATTTGAATGATTATGTGCGTCTACAATCCGAGGATCATCTTGCGTTGATCGAGGAGGCGGGTGTTGTCGGCTCCGGCGGAGCGGGTTTTCCGGCTCATGTCAAATTCAAGGCAAAGCTTGAAGGAGGATATATTCTTGCAAATGCGGCAGAGTGTGAACCTTTGTTGGGACACAATATGAAGCTTTTGAGAGAAAATCCGGAGATCGTGCTTCGCGGAATGAAATATGTAATGCAAATTACAGGCGCAACGCACGGCTATGTAGCGATCAAGCCGAAGCATCAGGCGGAAATGATCGCGGTAGCAAGAGCGGCGAAGGCTTTTGAAGGAATCGAGGTCAAATTCCTTCCGGATATGTATCCGGCAGGAGACGAGCGAGTGATCGTTCGGGAGCTGCTCGGCGTGGAGCTTCCGCTGGGCGCGCTGCCGAGTGAAGCGAATGCGATCATCTCCAATGTGGAAACATTGAAGAATGTCGCAAGAGCGATCGAAGACAAAATGCCGGTCATCACGAAGGACTTGACCGTAACGGGACGGGTTCAAAATGAAACGGTATTTATGGATGTGCCGCTGGGCATTGAGATCAGCGAGTATATTCAAAAATCCGGCGGCTATGTCGAGCCGCACGGCGAGATCATTGCGGGCGGGCCATTCACCGGCAAACATGCCGAAGAAGATACGCCGGTCACCAAGACGCTCGGCGGGATCATCGTTGCGGTGCCGTTCCCGAATGAAACGAGAAAAGTCGGCGTGATCGAATGTGAATGCGGCGCGCAGCTTGACCGATTGACCCAGATCGCAAACGGAATGGGCGCAGAGGTCGTAGCATCCGTAAAATGTAAACGGATGGAAGAGATCAACGGACGATTCCGCTGTACACTTCCGGGAATTTGCCCGGGCCAGGCGGAAAAGGTGTTGGAATTGAAAAGACGAGGTGCGGAGGTTATCATTACGGGCACCTGTGAGGATTGAACGAATACAGTTATGCAAGTAGCTCCTAGGTTAGGAGTTCCGGTGTACCACAGTACAGACCATGCGCTAAGAGCAGGTGGACATAGACTGTATCGAAGAAAGAAGTAATCCTCTGAACCACGATATTCAATTTATGAATACTCATAATTTAATATGAAAAACAAAATAAGGAGGAAAAAAATGTCAATAACACTTGAAACAGCAAAAGCGCATGCTAAGGACCCTGCAGTATCATGTTGCAGATTTGAAGCAGGAACTGTTATTGAGGTATCGAACCTGGAAGATCCGGCTATTTTTCCGGATCTGGTAGACTCAGGCTTGCTGAGCATCGGGGATGACACATTAACGATCGAGGAGGTGTTGGGAGCAAAGCTTATCAAAACGGTAGACGCTCTTACACCGCTTACAAGAGAAGTTGTGGAAGTTTCTGCAGCGCCGAAGGCGGAAGCGGCTCCGGCGGCTGAAGCGGAAGCAGTAGCAGCGGTAGCGCCTGTGGCGGCAGTTGCAGCGGTAGCTCCGGTAGCAGGAAACGCGGGAACGGTAAGAATCCACATCGGAGAGGGAAGAGACATCAATCTTGAAATTCCTCTCGGCGTAGCACAACAAATGGGCGTAGCTCCGGCAGCTTCCGTAGCGGGTGGAGCAGCGATGGCGGTTGAAGCGGCGGTTGCGGGCGCAGCAGCGGCACCGGCAGCTCAGGAAGAAAAAGTGATTCGTTCTTTGAAGAGAAGACATTTCAAAATCGAAAAGGTGGAATTCGGACCGGAAACAAAAATCGACGGAACGACGCTATACATTCGAGAAGGGATCGAAAAAGAAGCGGTAGATCTTCAGAATCTGGTAGTTTCCTTGAAATTGGATATCATCACGCCGGATAAATACAATACTTATTCCGAAACGATCATGGATGTTCAGCCGATCGCGACCAAAGAAGAGGGCGAGCTCGGAACAGGCGTTACGAGAGTGCTTGACGGCGTAGTTATGGTCGTGACCGGAACGGACGAAGGCGGCGTTCAGATCGGAGAGTTCGGATCTTCCGAAGGCGAGCTCGACAGAAATATCATGTGGGGCAGACCGGGAGCGCCGGACAAAGGCGAGATCTTCATCAAAGCGGAGGTCGTCATCAAAGAGCATACCAACATGGAAAGACCTGGCCCTCTTGCAGCGCACAAGGCTTGCGACCACATCACCGAAGAGATCAGACAGGCGCTTAAAAAAGCGGACGAATCGTTGGTCGTAGCGGAAGAAGAATTTGTACAAAAGAGAAGACCGGGCAAGAAGAAAATCGTTATCGTAAAAGAGATCATGGGACAGGGCGCAATGCACGACAACCTGATTCTTCCGGTAGAGCCGGTCGGAACGCTCGGCGCAAAACCGAATGTCGACCTCGGTAACCTTCCGGTAGTGCTTTCCCCTCTTGAAGTTCTTGACGGCGGAATCCATGCACTTACTTGTATCGGACCTGCTTCCAAAGAGAACTCGAGACATTACTTCAGAGAGCCGTTGGTGCTTCAGGCAATGAAGGATGAAGAAGTCGACCTTGCAGGCGTTATCTTCGTAGGATCTCCTCAGGTAAATGCTGAGAAATTCTATGTATCCAACCGACTCGGAATGACTGTCGAAGCAATGGATGTCGACGGAGCGATCATTACGACCGAAGGATTCGGAAACAACCACATCGACTTTGCATCGCACCACGAGCAAATCGGTATGAGAGGCGTTGAGGTCGTCGGTATTTCCTACTCTGCGGTGCAAGGCGCGCTTGTTGTAGGTAACAAATACATGAAGAACATGATCGACAACAACAAATCCGCTCAGGGAATCGAAAACGAAATTCTTTCAAACAACACACTTTGCCACGAGGATGCGGTAAGAGCGCTTGCGATGCTCAAGACCGTTATGGCGGGCGAAACTGTTAAAGAAGCTGAAAGAAAATGGAATCCGAATGTTAAGCTCAACAATGTGGAAATGATTGAGAAAGCAACCGGACAAAAGCTTGAGCTTGCAGCAAATGAGCAATCGTTGCCGAAGAGCAAGAAGAGAATGGAAATCTACGAAGTAGAATAATAGAATTGGAGCATCGATGGACAGATTGAAATATGCTTCGACGGAAAATTATGTCGAGGGCGTTATCGTAGAGTTGAAGGATGGGCTTGTGGCAATTGACCTCAAGGGGAGAATGGGACATTGGAGAGTACCGATGCGCATGCTGATTACCGATTATGAATTGGAATTGGGTATGGAAGTCGGATTTCTGCTCAGCTATCCGGAGGTTCTCGGTCCAAAGATCAACGAAAAATATGCTCAGACGCTTGAGCATAAAAAGCAAAAACAAAAAGAAATGGAGGAAAAACAATGAGCCTTACAGTAGTAAAAGGTCTACAATCAGAAATATTTGTACCGATCACACCGCCACCTGTATGGACACCTGTTTCAAAGCCGCTCAGCGAAGCGACGATCGCACTTGCTACGGCAGCAGGCGTGCATTTGAAGACGGACAGCCGATTCAACCTTGCAGGGGACTTTACTTTCAGAATAATTCCGGGAGATACGAAAGCAACGGATTTGATGGTATCGCACGGCGGATACGATAACGGAGACGCGAACAAAGACATCAACTGTATGTTCCCGATCGACCGTTTGAATGAATTGGCAAAGGACGGCTTTATCAAAGCGGTTGCACCGAAGCATTTCGGATTCATGGGCGGTGGTGGAGACCAAGACAAATTCACCAACGAAACAGGACCGGAAATTGCAAGACAGCTTAAAGAAGAAGGCGTGGATTATGTTCTTCTGACCGCCGGTTGAGGTACCTGCCACCGCTCTGCCGTGATTGTGCAGAGAGCAATCGAGTCTGCAGGAATTCCGACCGTAATTATTGCAGCACTACCTCCGGTAGTAAGACAAAACGGAACACCGAGAGCAGTTGCTCCATTGGTACCGATGGGTGCAAACGCGGGAGCACCGAACGATAAAGAAATGCAAACAGGGATCGTCAAAGCTTCGCTTGAAGCGATGATGGCAATGTCCAGCGCAGGACAGATCGTTCCGCTACCGTTCGAGTACGCAGCAAAAGTATAATTATAAAATCATAAATCAAGCAAGCTTGGGGGCCGCTACCGGCTCCCAGGCTATACTAATATAGGTGAATAATGGAAACTGTTGATTTACGAAGACTGGTCATCCGCGCATTTCACATTCGGGAAGTCGTGCTGGATGATAAGTTCGAGTTTGCGAATGGCATACTCAAACTTGACAAGAAATTCACGGAAACGCTGCTCAAAGATCCTTTAGTAAAGAAAGTAAATATCGAAATCATAAAGCCGCATGACCATGAGCGTGAGATCAATACGATCATGGACATCATTCCGATATCGACTAAAGTTTTGGGGACGCTCGGAGAAGGGATTACATTCACCATGACCGGAGCGTATGTGATGTTGACGGGATGCGATGAAGACGGCAGACAGATGCACGAGTTCGGATCCTCGGAGGGGATACTCAGCAAGCAGATGGTGCCGGATAAAGCCGGCACACCGGGCAAAAACGATCATATCATCCATATCGATGTGTTGATCAAAGGCGGAGAACCTTACGACCGACAACTTCCGACCGCGGCATTCAGGGTCTGTGACGAGATCATCCAACAGATTCGGGAAATTTTGAAGACACAGGATCCGAAAAATGCAACCGAATCACATGAATTTTACGATCAGATCCGAAAAGGAGCCAAAAAAGTCGCTATTGTAAAACAGGTGGCGGGGCAGGGAGCGATGTATGACAATTTGTTGTTCCCGAAAGAGCCGTCCGGTTTTGCGGGCGGAGTTTCGATCATCGATCTGGCGAATATGCCGGTCGTTCTATCGCCGAACGAATTTAGAGACGGCGCGCTGAGAGCAATGGATTAGGAGGAGCTATGGGAGTAGGACCATCGACAAAAGAAACCAGCTTACACCATTTCAGAGATCCTCTGATCGAAGTGGTGGGCGAAGATACGGACTTGGATCTGGTAGGCATCATCGTTGTCGGAACGCCGCAATCCAATGAGGAAAAGGAGCGGGTCGGAAAAAGAACCGCGCAGATGCTCGAAGCGATGCGCGTGGACGGCTGCATCCTATCCTGCGACGGCTGGGGAAATTCGCATGTCGATTATGCGAACACCTTTGAGGAAATCGGAAAAAGAGATATTCCGACGGTCGGCGTGACCTTCAACGGAACGGTTGCAAAATTCGTTGTGACCAACAAGTATATGGATACGATCGTGGACATCAACAAATCGGAGTCGGGACTCGAAACCGAAGTGGTCGGTGAAAACACGACGGATAAATTAGATGCAAGAAAAGCCGTTGCTTTTCTGAAGCTTAAAATGAGGAGGAAAGAAAAATGATTTTTTCAAGAGGATTACAAGCGATTGATTCACACACCGCAGGCGAACCGACTCGTATTATCGTGGGAGGGATCCCGAACATCAAGGGAAAAACGATGCCTGAGAAAAAAGAGTACTTAGAGAAGAATCTGGATCACCTCAGAACAGCCGTTATGCTTGAGCCGCGAGGACACAACGACATGTTCGGATCGATCCTTCTTGCGCCGGTATCGGAAGAAGCGGATCTCGGGATCATCTTCATGGACGGCGGCGGATACCTTAACATGTGCGGACACGGAACGATCGGAGCAGTAACCGCAGCGATCGAAACCGGAATGGTCGACATGGTCGAGCCGGTCACTAAAGTTGTTTTGGAAGCGCCTGCCGGGATCGTTCGTGCAGAAGCTCAGGTTGAAAAAGGCAAAGTAAAGAGCGTGGCATTCGTCAATGTTCCTGCGTTCCTTTACAAAAAAGACCAAAAAGTCGTTTTGGACGGAAAAGAAATCACCTTCGACATTTCGTTCGGCGGAAGCTTCTTTGCGATCGTGAATGCAAAGCAATTAGGCCTTGAGATCAAGCCGGAAAACACCACCCGATTGACCGATGTCGCATTGCGACTCAGAGATCAGATCAATAAAGAGATCGAGATTCAGCATCCGACACTTGCACATATCAAAACGGTAGACCTTGTTGAGATCTTTGACGAGCCGACACATCCGGAAGCGACCTACAAAAATGTCGTTATCTTCGGACAGGGACAAGTAGACCGTTCGCCATGCGGGACCGGAACATCCGCCAAATTGGCAACGCTGCATGCAAAAGGCGAAATCAAAGAAGGCGAAAAATTTGTTTACGAAAGTATTCTGGGAACACTGTTCTACGGTGAGATCGTCGGAACGACAAAAGTCGGCGAATACGACGCAGTCATTCCGAAGGTGGCGGGCTCCGCATACATCACCGGATTCAATCACTTTGTGATTGACGACACCGACCCGGTAAAATACGGCTTCGTGTTGAAATAAATATCGGAGAAATAGTTCCATTATACCTTTCGAGGACGGATACGAACAGATTAAAGCTCGGATCACCGAGCGGCAGGACAAGCCTCGTCCGCTTCGAAAACTCAGTACGATTTTTTTAGAGCCGCATCGACAATTTTGTGCGGCTGCGGCTCTATCAAAATAAAATGTAATTATATTATTTAATTGTAGGAGGACTATTATGTCAGCAGCTCAAATTTTGTTAATCGGTCTTGGAGTGCTCACACTGGCATTTGCCGTAGTATTCGGAAAAGACCTGATTGATAACAAAGACAAGTGGGAAGCAAAAACAAGCTTTGTTATCACATCCATCATCGGATTCGTTGTAAACTTTTTTGACACATTGGGGATCGGTTCCTTTGCACCGACTACGGCATTACTTAGATTCACAAAACAAACAGAGGACCGCTTGATCCCGGGAACGCTGAATGTTGCATGCTGTATCCCGGTTATTATGGAAGCATTCCTTTTCATCGGCGGCGTTGATGTTGAGCCGATCACATTGGCATCCATGCTGATCTCCGCAGCGGCAGGAGCATACCTCGGCGCAGGGATCGTATCCAAGCTTCCGACCAAAAAGGTTCAGCTTGCAATGGGCTGTGCGCTTGCAGTTACGGGAATCATCGTAGTGACTCAGTTGACAGGAATCTTCCCGGGCGGTGGAGAAGCAATCGGCCTTACCGGAGCGAAATTGGTGATCGGTGTGGTTGCGAACTTCATCCTCGGCGCATTGATGACAGCCGGTATCGGACTATACGCTCCGTGTATGGCGCTTGTTTATTTGCTTGGCATGAGCCCGCTCGTTGCATTCCCGATCATGATGGGATCTTGCGCATACCTGATGCCTGTTGCTTCGATCAAATTCGTTCGTGAGGGAGCATACAACCGAAAAGCATCGCTTGCGATCACAATCTTCGGAGTAGTCGGCGTATATGTCGCATACAAATTCATCTCCGGAATCGACTTGACTATTCTTAAGTGGATCGTTGTCGGCGTTATGGCTTACACTTCCGTATCATTGTTCATGTCAGCAAGCAAATCGGAAAAAGCGGCTTAGTCGATAGCGAACAAAGCATGCTCTGCTCGCCGGCAAAGATCCGATCCGAAACAAGTGCAAGCGGCTCTATCGAGCTTGCAGGGATTACAGCTCGTGCGGTAAAATGAGCGTAAAAAAAGGTATAACAAAGGAGCTGCCGAGAAATGAGTTTTTTCATTTCTCGGTAGCTCCCTTTTTGTATTGTGGAACAAAAACTATTCTTCCAAAGTGTATATGACGCAAGAAGTGCCGTATCGAATGATACGATTTGTCGGGGAGAGGTTTTTTCAACGATAAAAAAGCTTGAACCTCCACTGATTCTTGTTTTCTTTGTCTGTTTCGAGAACAGGCATCTTATAACAAACTTAAGCGTTTAAGCGGATCAACAAAATCCCTATTAATGCCTGTCTTTCCGAAATTAAAACATATTTTCCGTTATGTATTCCACAAACTTCATTTAACCGAACTTAAAATACTTCCTCGCAACCTTTGATACTATTTTTAATCAGCGCCGTTGTTTTATAATATCACTTTCCCGTATTTTGTCATTTAATCGGATCGAATATCCATTTTTGCAAACATATTTTATTTGATTAAATCACATTGCAGGGCGGCAAGCGCAAACGCTTCGTTGCAGTCTGCGAGGATGGATTCAGCGAATTTGAAAGGTTTTTTTTGCGACCGCAAATACATCCTCCGGCTCCAGACAAAAAGCGTGCCTTTGATCCTGCTCCGAGATGACATTTTCGTAGTATGACGACATATTTTCCTTTGAACCAAAGAAATTCATCACATTTCAGCAGTTTGCCGCCCAGTTTTCGACGGCGGCAAGATCCATGTGGATTGCGTGCAGCGTTCTTGGAGAGTATTCCTTGATTCTCTGATTTTCGATCACCACGCGAATCTCCTCGCCCGAAACGGGACATAGGGAATGAATCTCAAGATCCTGTCCGAAAACAAAGGTCGATCCCATGGCGTCGATCGCACACATGGAGAAAAATTCCCGCCGGTCGCTCAGCCGAACGCGATGGCTGGTCGGCTTGCCGGATACGGGATAGGCGAATACGACCTGATCATCTTCCAAAACGATCGTACCCTTTTTTGCAAGGCTCAGGAACAATTCCCTTTCTTCGCCTTCAAAATCATTTTGTCGCGGCAGTTTGTCCGATTCGATCATTCGGTTGAGCAATTTTTTTCTGAAAGCACTTTCCTGATCGGTGAGCGTGGAGTCGATGTTGATCACCTTTGACAAATCGATCCGTGTATTCATACAAGCACTCCTTTTTCCATTATTTTCTTTATCAGCATTTCGCAGTACGCTTTATATTTTTCGCAGTAGCGATTGCGGGGGCGCGGCAGGTCATTTATCAGCTCATGGACGATCTCGCCGCGATTCGTGGACATCAGAATGACCTTATCGCTCAGATAGACGGCTTCGTCCACATCATGCGTAACCATGAGCGCGGTGATTTTCTCCTCGCGCCAAATATTTTCAATCTCGGCCTGAAGGGACTGGCGCATCATAAGATCCAGCGCTCCCAGCGGTTCGTCCATCAGAAGTACCTTCGGACGACCTGCCAAAGCGCGCACCAGAGCGGTACGCTGCTTCATGCCGCCTGAAATCTGATGGGGATAAAGCTCCTCGTGACTTTTCAGCTTGGAGATTTCCAGCAAATGCTCCAAACGCGCACAGCGTTCGTCATGCGGAACATTCATTTGCTTCATGGGAAACAGAATATTCTCCTTTACCGTCATCCACGGGAACAAAGCATAGCTTTGGAATACGAAGGCTCGATCCGGATGCGGTCCCGAAACGATCTCTTCGTCCAACTCCACTACGCCGGAATCGCTTTTTTCAAATCCGGCGATGATCGAAAGCATGGTCGTCTTCCCACAGCCGGAAGGCCCGAGCAGCGTAACGAATTGGCCTTCTTCGATATCAAAGCTGATATTTTCCAGAACGATTTTTTGGCTTTTCCGGTTTGCGAAGGTCTTGCAGATATTTTTTGCTCGTAATTTCATGATACATATCTCCATCCTGTAAGATATCTGCTGAGAAGCTGCAGCAGCAAATCGATCAAATATCCGATAATGGCGGACATGAACATCAATGCAATCAGCACATCCGTCTGCATCATGGATTGTGCTTTTACCATAGAGTAGCCCAGACCGGCACTCGTCGCTATGAACTCCGCTCAGATAACGGACATCCAGCCGCTGCCGATCGCCAATCGAGCCCCGACGAGAATATCCGGCATTGCACCGGGAATCACGACATTGCGAAAGATGCTCCATTTGCCGGCACCCATGCTCTTTGCAGCGTTGTAATAATCCTTCGAGATTCCGCTGACACCCTGATTGGTATTGAGGATTACCTGAAACAATCCGTTGAGAGCGATCATAAACAGCGTAGGGCCGTCACCGATCCCGAGCCAGATGATCGTCAATGGGACCCAAGCCATCATCGGAACCTGTCGCAGAGAATTCATCAGGCCGCCGAAAATGTAGTTGAATTTTTTGGACGAGCCCATTCCGATGCCGATCGGGATTCCGACCGCCAAAGCAATCAACCAGCCTTTGACTACGCGCATCAGTGTAATACCGATGTTGGATAAAATCTCCGGGTCAAAAAGGCTTCGGATCGAAGCCTGTGCCGTTGCAAGCGGAGTCGGTAGCAAAAGCGGGATGGAAATCTTTTTCGCGGCAAGATACCATGCCAGGAGCAGAAGTAAATAAAAGGCCGTTTTAAGCAAAATGTCGCCGAGATTTCCTTTGATCAGCTTGAATTCCGTTTTGTTATTTTCAATATGGTTACCTTCCAATTTTCTTCGTCAACCTCCTTCAGATCGGTATATCGTTCGATTTGAGCATTTCTGTCTTCAATATTTTCATTCAAACGATCCACCGCCTCATTATATATCCTTGCAAATTCTTCAAATTCCGATGTATTGCAATAGTCCTTGCGTGCAACCAGCACGAAGGTGTCTCCGACGGACGGATATTCACGAATCCCGTGCAAAGAGCCGCTCCGGGTAATATCTAAAAAAACGGCGTCCGCCTGATCGCTCTCGTAAGCATAGGCAAGTGAGGTACGATTGGTCTGCAATATTTCGCGAAGATCGGGATAATTCTCATAAAGATAGTCCGCATGAAAAAATTTGCTTTGCTGGATCGCGATTTTCTCGATCGAAGTATTCTTCTTGATGATGATATCGGTGTTTCGGAACAGCGGACAGATAATCTCCAGCTCCGAATTGTTTTCTACAAGCGATCGCGCCGCCTCCCGGCACATGATCGCCATCGGATACACTTCCGTACTCAATGCCCATTGAGAGGTGCTTGCTCAGCAATCTCGGATAAAAAAGGGCTTTATTTCTTCGTCGGGCAGCAGCAGTTTCTCTTCAATGATAAAGTCGATCACGAAACCGGACATATCATCGGAAACGCCGATGCGGATCGCCTGCTCGAATGCGGTATCCTCTTCAAGCGGCGGAGCAAAGAATATAAAGCCCGCTGAAATCACAATGAGTAAGAAAGCAAAATGCTTATGCGTCAATTTCTTCAGCTTTCTTTGCGAACTCTTCATAGGTCATACCGAGCGGAAAATTTTGCTCGACCTTTTCTTGGATAAATTGTTCGAAATCATCCAATCCCGCTTCGTAATACAGATCCTTTTCAATTACATCCTCCATGGCAGGAAGCGTTTTTACAAGCTCATATTTTTGATAGACTTCGTAAGCATGGCGGAACTGTTCTTCGTTCAATTGCCATGTCAAGGTTCTTCCCTCGTCATTGCATTTTTTGTAAATGGTCATCAGGGATACCTCATACGGCACATTATAATACTCGGAAAAAATCTCGGCAGCCTTTTTCGGATGCTCATAAATATACTTGATGCTGTCCTGGTGCGCTTTGAGCAAAGCGATCGCAAGATCTCTGTGCTCCTGAATAAAATTCTTGTTTAATGCAAATCCGCAGCAGATGCCCATTTCGCCATCCATTTCGGAATAGGTTGCCATGATCTTGCCGACATTGTTGTATTCCGCCATCGAACCCCACGGATCACAGCAGGTATAAGCCTTGATCTGCCCCGTGCTCAGAGCCAGATAGCTGTCGGAGTCCGAGCCGGTCTGGATCAGCTCATAATCCGCCGGGTCCGTCGAAAGATTCAGGATCTGCGAGTAACCCGCCAACCAACCCTCGGTTGAGGAAGGATCGCCCATTGCGATTTTTTGATTATACAGATCCTCCGGATTTTCAATATCGTTCGCCACCACCAAATACATGGAGCCTCCGATATGATTGTTTGCCGCATAAACGATCGGGGAGCCTTCTCCGTGTGCCGCCACAAGACCTCTTGCGCCTATGTATCCGGCATCCATCTGTCCGGCTGCCATTGCTTGAGGAACCTTTCCGTTTCCGGTCAAGGTCACATTCAGATTGTGCGCTTCATAAATGCCGGCAGCCTCCGCAACCGGACCCGCCACCATGTGATCGCAATTATAATATCCTACATTGATTTCATAATCGCTTGAT
>JBGZCE010000019.1:0-14312 GCA_041845175.1 Filifactoraceae bacterium | reverse complement strand
TTTGAGTATTGACAGTTTAGCGGCTTAGGTGTTATATTATTGCCAACAGCTACTAGGAAATTTTTGGAAGGCGTCATTTTTAATGTTCTCCCTTTCGTAGTATCTGTTCTATTTTTCCCGATCATTTGGTAGATATCATGTTCACCATTTGTTTTTTCTACTACATTGACTTGGCTATTAAAGAATTTCCAATCCAAATTTACAGTTGTTTTGAAATAATCCCACCACCGAAAATCCTGATGTTCGTTTTGTCTTTTACTGCTTCCCTATTGCTATCATCTTTCATGTCACTCTCATAATGCTTATCCCGTTACTATCCATACCTATACTATGCTTCATCATCGCTTGACTGTCTTTCCCCGTCAAGATGCTACCCGTTGAAATGAGGCTCGCCCTCGAACAGCCGCACTTCGATCCCCAACGGCTTCCGATCGCCGTCAGCTTTTCCGCCTGCGTCTGTCGAATCGTGGTCGGCAGACTATGAAAAAATTTCCAAAAATTACTTGAAAAATTTTTTTCTTAATGGTATGATACTTCAAAGCAATGAAGGGAACTATAGACTGTGTCGTTTTTTCAGAGAGCAGATGGTCGGTGCGAATTTGCAAAGCAGCAGTTGAATCTATCCCGGAGCTTGCAGGAAAACCTGCGCGTTGGCCGCGTTAACGCCCAAAGAGCTTCGGCTGAATTTAGGTGGTACCACGATTCCTCGTCCTATTTGGCGAGGCTTTTTTATTTTCAGGCATTCAGATGCTTGGTTAGGAGGACTTATGCTGGATATTAAACGAATCAAACAAAATCTTGATGAGATCAAATTGCGGATGGATCTTCGCGGCGAGAAGGATTTTTCGCTGGAGGAAGCGATCGCACTCGACGATCGCCGGATCGAATTGCTTCAGGAGGTTGAGGCGCTCAAAAACGAGTCGAATATCAATTCCAAAAAAATTCCGCTGTTCAAAAAGGAAGGAAAGGATACGACCGAGCTGATGGCAGAGCTGAAAAAGCTTTCCGACCGGATCGGTCAGCTGGATGAAGAGGTTCGCGCGGTCGAAACGAAGCTGCGCGATGTTATGCTGCGCATCCCGAATGTGCCGAATCCGAATGTGCCCAAGGGCGACAGCGATGAGGATAATGTCGAGATCCGCCGCCGGGGCGAGTGTCCGCATTTTGACTTTGAGGCCAAGGCACACTGGGATATCGGAACGGGACTGAACATTTTGGACTTTGAGACCGCCGGGAAAATCACCGGCGCGCGATTTACGCTTTATAAAAATTACGGCGCACGATTGGAGCGCTCCCTGATCAATTTCTTTTTGGATACGCATACCGCAGAGCACGGCTATGTCGAGGTGTTGCCGCCTTTTATCGCAAACCGCCAAAGCTTCGTCGGCACCGGTCAGCTGCCGAAATTCGAGGAGGATATGTTCAAATTGGAGGGATCGGAATATTTTCTCGTTCCGACCGCCGAGGTGCCGGTGACCAATATCCATCGGGATGAGATCCTGGACGCAGACGATTTGACGATCAAATACTGCGCTTATACGCCTTGCTTCCGTGCAGAGGCGGGATCCGCCGGTCGCGATACGCGTGGACTGATCCGTCAGCATCAGTTTCAAAAGGTGGAGCTTGTAAAATTCACCAAGCCGGAGGATTCTTACGCCGAGCTCGAAAGCCTGACGGCGGATGCGGAAAAGGTGCTTCAGCTTCTCGGCCTGCCGTATCGCGTAGTCAAGATTTCTTCCGGCGATCTGGGCTTCACCGCCGCATTCAAATATGATCTGGAGGTGTGGATGCCAAGCTACAATCGTTATGTCGAAATTTCTTCCTGCTCCAATTTTGAAGATTTCCAGGCAAGACGCGCCAACATTCGTTTCCGCCGCGGAAAGGGCGAGAAACCGGAGTTTGTCCATACGCTCAACGGATCCGGCGTTGCCGTCGGACGAACCGTCGCCGCCATTTTGGAAAACTTCCAGCAGGCGGACGGCAGCGTAGTCATTCCGGAGGTACTTCGAGGATATATGGGCGTCGATGTCATTCGCTAAGCTCCGCGGTACCTACTAACGACGCTGATGAATGATCAAGGCAAAAGTGCGACCGCGCTTTATCCGACCGCGATCAAGGCATCGGGTCGATCCGATGCGCTGTGGCGACTCATCCGGCGTATGATCGCCGGAACGGGACAAAATCGAACTGAATACGATCAAATCGAAAAGAAGCGACAACAGCCATATACGCCATCGTCGCTTCTTTCTGTTTATGCTTCTCTCTTTCTCAGGATATTCGGCCTTCCTTCATATGGTATACTTCATCCGCAATATTCATTGTCGATTTTCGATGCGAAACGAGAATCACCGTTTTTTGATCGCATTCCTCATACAGTGATCTCAAAATGATCCCCTCGTTGAGCGCGTCCAAATTGCTCGTCGGCTCATCCAACAGGAGAAACGGTGCGTCATGCAGAAATGCGCGCGCGATCCCGATCCGCTGTCTCTCGCCGCCCGATAGCGTATCGCCCAATTCTCCGGCAACGGTTTCATAGCCGTTGGGCAGCGCCGATATAAATTCATGGATCGACGCCTTTTTTGCTGCAGCTTCGATCTCTTCTCTCGTAGCATCCGACCGACCGATCGCGATATTGTGTGCCAATGTGTCGTTGAACAAATGCGTATCCTGCGTTACATAGGATTGCATATTTCGCAGATCGGCGGTGTTGATTTTTTTGATATCGCGATCCGTGATCCTTACGCTTCCGCGATCGACATCCCAAAACCGCATCAAGAGCTTCAACACGGTCGATTTTCCCGAGCCGCTCACGCCGTGGATGCCGAATATCTTTCCTTTTTCAAAGTGCATCGAATAGTTTTTGAGAATCGTCTCCTCCTCATAGGCAAAGTCAATGTCATCCAGTTCCGCATTTTCAAATTCGATCGCAGCTTCTCCGAATACCTCCTCCACCTTCGGGCTTTCCTCCAGGATACTCAGCACGCGCTCGCCGCTTGCCAGGGTATGATGAAGATTGTTCGATAAATTCGCCAATGCCACCACCGGACCGAAGGATCCCATCATCGCAAATACGGCGATCAGCATTCGTGTATAATCGACTTGTCCCGACAGATATCCGAATCCCATCAAGAGCAGCATCAGAAACGAGAATATCAAAATCGCCAGCGTCGTGCTCGATCGCTGGGACGCTTCCAGATGATTCAGCTTCTTTTGTCTTTGCACGATCGCCTCCGATCGTTCTTTGATCTTCGTCAGTCTGTCATTTCCCTGAGCGTATTGGATGGTTTCATCGAGTCCTCGCAGCGAATCCAAAACGAATCCGTTCAGCTCGCCGATCCCCTCCCGCAGCTCCATTCCGTCCGCTGCGCCCTTTTTTCCGTGTGTAAGCGGGATGAGCACGCCGACGCAAAGATACGCGACCAGTGCAAGCAGCGCCGCAAGCACGGACTGCTGTGCAATAAATACCAGCATAACGAGGGAGGTGATGACCGCGATCGCGATCGGCGAGATCGTATGTGCATAAAATACCTCCAGCAGCTCGATATCGGAGGTGATGACGGATATCAGATCGCCCTTGTCCTTTCCCTCCAGCTTTGCCGGACTCAATTGTCGGAGCTTGGCAAAGACTTTGTGCCGAATGATCGCCAGGAGCTTGAAGGCGATGAAGTGATTGCAGTATTGTTCCGCGTAGTGGAGAATCCCCCGCAGCACGGCAAAGGTAATAATCAGCGTGAAGATCCCCTTCAAGCCCGGCATGCCGATCGACAAATCGGACGGCCCGAAAAAAACACCTTCAAAAAGTCCGTAGCCCGCCAGGATCGTCAGCGAAATGGCGAAGAGAAAGCCGAGCACGCCCAGCGTGATTGCCAAAAGCATGATCGGAAGCAAAGGCTTTATCAGTCCGATCAATTTCGCCATGATCTCAAGCCCGCTTCGTCGCGTTGTGTTTTTATTATCCGAATGCTTCATTACTGCGCCTCCTTGACTGTTTCTCGAAGGATCGATGCTTTTTCGCTTCCTTCTTCATTTTGCCCCGCCGTTGAAAAGGACGCCTTCTTTTTCGGCGAAAATTCCTCCAACGCTTTTTGATATTCAAACAGCGTCTTGTAGGCTCCGCCCGCCGCGATCAATTCCGAATGCGTTCCGGATTGGACGATCTCTCCGCCGGAGAGCATATAGATTCTGTCCGATCGCACCACATTGGCAAGTCGATGTGAAATCAAGATGACGGTTTTGCTTTTCGCAAGCTCATGAACGGTCTGCATAATGATCTCTTCGCTCTCGGCGTCGATATTGGAGGTTGCTTCATCGAATATATAGACCGGTGAATCATGTAAGAGCGCTCTTGCCAACGACAGTCTTTGTCTTTGCCCGCCGGAAAGATTGGATGAATTTTCATGGATCAGCGTTTCGATCCCCTCCTGCGCTTCCAAAAATCCGAGAAGGTTCACGCGGTCAAGGACAAGCTTCATTTCCTCCTCCGTCGCATCGGGCTTTGCCATTCGCAGATTGTACGCCACGCTTCCCTTAAACAGATAGCTGTTATACGATACACCGGTTATATTTTTCATCAGACTGCTTTCATCGATTGCATTGAGCTCTTCACCGTTCACCGTGATGCTGCCTTCATATCCGTCGTTTTTCCCCATCAGCAGCTTGGCGATCGTGCTTTTCCCGCTCCCCGACACGCCGACGATGGAGATAAAGCTCCCACTGTTGCAGTCGATCGAGATCCCTTTTAATATTTCCCGCTCCTTCGTATAGCCGAATCGCACATCCTTCATCGAAATATCGATATGTTCTCCTGAGATTTTATTTTTTCTTTCTGCCGGCTCCGGCAGATCCAGAAATGCAAAAATTTTGTCGCTCGCCGCCATTCCGTTCATCGCGATGTGAAAGAAGGAGCCCAGCAATCGGAGCGGAATAAAAAATTCCGATGCCAGCAGAATGATTATGATCGCGCCCGCCAGGGACACCCTGCCGTCCGCCAGCTGAACGATCACGGTGATCATCCCGATCCCCGCTCCGCCATAGGCAATAATATCCATGACCGAGGTCGAATTCAGCTGCATCGTCAGCACGCGCATGGTCGCTTTTCGGAATTTTTCGGACTCCTCGTCCATCCTTTCGGCGCTCGCCTCATCCGCGCGGTAAATCTTGAGCGTCGTCAGCCCTTGCAAATTTTCCAAAAAGCTGTCGCCCAGGCCGGTATAGATCCCCCAATATTTGTTCAGCAATCGCTTTGCGATCTTTTGTACAAAAACGATGGAAAGCGGTATGAGCGGAACGCAAAACAAAAGCACCAGGGCAGCCCGGAGATTCACAAAGGACAATACGACAAACAGCGTAAGCGGCGCCAGCAGGCTGTAAAAAAGCTGAGCCAGATATTTTCCAAAATAGATCTCCAGCTGTTCAACGCCTTCGACCGCCATCTGCACGATCGACGCGGTGTTCACGCTCTTGTTGTAGGATGCGCCGAGCTTGAGCAGCTTGTTATAGATTCTTTCCCGCAAAATGTATTTTACATCGGCACTCGCGTGGTATGATGCATACACCGCTTTTTTGTCGAAGAAGTATCTCAAGCCGATGCCGGCGATAATCACGCCCGACAGCAGGAGCATCAGCCTCGGATCGATGATCTGAAAATACATTCCTTCCAAAATTCGGGCAAACGAAAAAACAACAGCGATCTGCACGATCAGTGAAAGCCATTGCCACAGCACTTGATGGACGATATATTTTTTGGAATCCGATAGAAGCTCAATCAATCTTTTCTTTATCATCTTGTCTCCTTTTATAAAAGTAATTTTCTCAGCGAAATCTTAGCCGAACCTGTTCAACACGACCGATCCTGCCCGATCGAAGCGCACCTCGCTTTGCACAATCATCGCTTGGCAAAATCCAACTATTTTTGAAGTCGCAAACCATTGCCTCGATCGGAGCTTCTCGCCGTGCTCCGCGGTCACGCCTCAGCGCTTCGCTTTGCAACCGAGCTTGCCTAAGCCTGCCCGATCGAAGCGCACTCCGCTTCGCACAGTCATCGCTTGGCCATGCTCCGATCGCTTTCAACAAAAAACAGCCGCGGCTGTTCGTCTGATTTGTTCTATGATTTCTTTAAGCGATAAGTCTTTTCAGTTAGATAAGGCTAATATTGTTATATCACACGCTGCCTGAGCTGTCAATTATTCCTTTCCCTTGGAGCTTATCGAATGACATCGACACCCGTATATCCTCGAAGAACCTCCGAAATGACTATGCTGCCGTCCGCATTTATTATGGGAAGCATCATCGGACGGATTTTCTTTTTTGCGTGTCCGACGCTCGTTTCAAAAATCCGCAGTCAATTTATCTTCCGTTTTCAAAATCAAACGCTTTGACGGTACAAAAACAGCGCAGCGGTCTCGCCGCTGCGCTGAAGATCCGACCGAAGTCACATCACTATGCGCAAGCTCCGTTATGCTCTCGCCATTTTGTCATCGCTGACGGATCGCCTTTCTTGCAAACGGCCGCTGCTTTCAATTTCTATTGCTGCAATCTTCTGTTCGATGACCAATGCTTCTTCCTGCCGGCCGATCACTTCTTCCGCAAGCGACCGCTGCCTTCGGTTTTTATTTCCGAAATTCGTTATTCCGAAAGCAATGCTTTTCCCTTTCGGTAATCCGCTGCTTGGACCTCATTCGGAACCATTGATCCTCCGGTTGCCCACATCAGATGGGATATATTTTGTGCCTCGATTTTGTTTTGCGCAAGATAAGCCTCAAATTCCTCCGATCCGAAGAAGTTGAGGATCCCGAAGCCGGCAAGCGCGGACGGCTCGAGCGAAATCGCTTCATGATCCGTCATCAATGCCAAAAGCGCCAACATTTTTTCATCCTCGATGGTGTAGCATCCGCTGACGGAATGCTCCAAGGTTTTTCCTACAAATCCCGATGCTCTGCCGACCGCCAGACCGTCAGCAATCGTTTTGTTGTCAATCCCGAAATCCTGCACGGCGTACCGATCATGCGTTTTTGTCATGCAGCCCAGCAGCATACACGGCGAATGTGTCGGCTCCGCAAAGAAAAAATGCACCGCATCCCCGAATATCTGCTTCAATCCGAAAGCGACGCCGCCCGGCCCGCCGCCGACCCCGCAAGGCAGATACACGAACAGCGGATGCTCCCGATCGACTCGAATATTTTGGTGCTCCAGCTGTTTTTGCAGTCTCAGTGCCGCAACCGAATAGCCCAAAAAGAGGTTGACGGAATTTTCGTCATCGACGAAATAGCTTTTCGGATCCGCCTCCGAAAGCTTTCGTCCCTCTTCCACCGCTTTGCTGTAATCCTCCTGATATTCGATGACCTCCACACCCTTTGCGCGCAGCAGATCCTTTTTCCATTGCTTTGCATCCGCCGACATGTGAACGCTGACCTTGAAGCCGATTTTTGCGCTCATGATTCCGATGCTGAGTCCCAGATTGCCCGTTGAGCCGACCGCCACATGATATTGAGCGAAAAATTCGCGCAGCTCGTCGGAGTCCAGCTTGCTGTAGCAATCCGTTGATACAAGCTTTCCGGCTCCGATCGCCAGCTCCTCTGCATGCTTCAGCACTTCGTAGATCCCGCCGCGCGCTTTGATCGAACCCGAGATCGGCAGCGCGTGGTCACATTTCAGGAACATCCTGCCTGCCACCTCGGTGCCGTAAAATTTTTCGACTGCCGATTTCATTTTCGTCAATTCAAGCAGCTCCGACTCGATGATCCCTCGGCTGTCCTCTGTCTCCGGAAAAGCGGAGCGTATAAACGGAGCAAAGCGCTCGAGGCGCTCACTTGCTTCGATGATATCCTTCATTCCGAGCGACATGGCTTCGGCTGCCTCGTCAAAGGATTTCCTTTCGGGATTGATCCACAAAAACTCCTTCAGGTCGATCAGATTCTGTATCTGCGGAAACTCTTTTATCAAATGTTGGCGATCCATAATGCTCCTCTCTTTCATTCAAAAGCTATACCAGTTCTCTTCCCATCAACACGCCCATGACCGATGCCATCATCAGCCCGCGTGTCCATCCGCTCGAGTCCCCCAGGCAGAACAGTCCTTCGATGTTGGTGTTGAACTGCTGATCCATTTTGACGCGATTGGAATAGAATTTCAGTTCCGGAGAATAGAGCAGTGTTTCGTCGCTCGCAAAGCCCGGGACTACATGATCCATCGCGTGGATAAAGTTGATGATGTTGATCATCGCGCGATACGGCATCGCGGAGGTGATATCGCCGGCGACCGCATCGGGCAGCGTTTTTACAATATTGGACTGCGCCAGCTCCTTTTCCCAGGTTCTTTTGCCATCCAAAATATCTCCGAATCGCTGTACCATAATTTTCCCGTTCCCCAGCATATTGGTCAGCTCGCCGACCTTTTGCGCATATTCGATCGGCTGATTGAAGGGCTCGGTAAAATTATGGGAAACCAAAATCGCCAGGTTCGTGTTATCCGATTTCAGATCCTTGTAGGAGTGTCCGTTCACGACCGCCAGATCATTGTCGTAATTCTCCTGGCTGACAAAGCCGCCCGGATTCTGACAGAAGGTGCGCACCTTGTTTTTGAAGGGCTTTGGATAGCCGATGAGCTTGGACTCGTACAGCACCTTGTTGACCTCCTCCATCACTTCATTGCGAACCTCGACGCGAACGCCTATGTCGACCGTTCCCGGAGCATGCGCGATGTTGTGCTGCACGCATAATTTTTCAAACCATTCGGCTCCGCGTCGCCCGGTGGCTACGACCACCTTGTCCGCAAAAAATCGATTCGTCTCATGCGTTTTCGAATCCTCCGACAGGATCCCCTTGCACTTTTCGTTTTCGATGATCAGATCCGTGCAGTTTTGATCGAACAGGATCTCCACGCCGTTGTCGGTCAAATAAGTCTGTAATGCAAAATACACCTCCTGCGCCTTCTCCGTCCCCAGATGACGAATCGGACAGTCCACGAGCTTCAGCCCCGACTTGATCGCACGCTTTCGGATTTCCTTGATCTCCTCGTAGTTTCCGATCCCCTCCACTCTGGTGTCCGCACCGAATTCAAGATAAATCTTGTCGGTATAGTTGATCGTCTCCTGAGCAAGCTCCTCCCCGATCAGCATCGGCAGGTCGCCGCCGACCTCATAGCTGAGCGACAGCTTTCCGTCCGAAAATGCTCCGGCGCCGGAAAATCCCGTGGTGATGTGACAATACGGCTTGCAGTTTACGCATTCTTTCGTTTTTATCTTCGGGCAATACCGATTTTCGATCCGTCTCCCCTTTTCGAGCATAAGAATTTTTTTTCTGCTGCCGCGCTTCAGCATCTCGATGGCGGTAAAAATTCCCGCCGGCCCCGCTCCGACGATTATGACATCATATTTCATCCCACATTCTCCTATAAACTGTATTTGCTTTCTATTATATCAAAAAAATTTTGCGATTTACATAAAAAAACGAGACTTTTCAAAATGAACCGTCCCGTTTTATTTTTTATACCGTCATCGTTTTCAAGTTTTCCGAAATAATCAGCTTTGCTTCCGTCGCTTCCTGGATCTGCTCGACCGTGATACCCTCCGCAATTTCCGTAAGAAGGAGTCCTTGCGGCGTAACCTCCATCACGCCCATTTCCGTAACGATCAGATTCACCTGAGCTGCAGCCGTTAACGGCAGCGTACATTTTTTCAAAATTTTGTGCGCGCCCTTCGCCGTATGCTCCATGGCAACGATCACTCTCTTTGCTCCGACGACCAGATCCATCGCGCCGCCCATTCCCGGAACCAGCTTGCCCGGGATCATCCAGTTTGCAAGATTGCCTTCCTCGTCCACCTGCAATGCACCCAGAACGGTAACATCGACATGTCCGCCGCGGATGATCATAAAGGATGTCGAGGAATCGAAGAACATCCCGCCCGGACGGATTGTCACAGGCATTCCTCCGGCATTTACGATCAACGGATCCTCTTCTCCTTCCGCCGGCGCCGGCCCAAGACCCAAAAATCCATTTTCCGATTGGAATGTAATGTCCATATCCTCCGGGATATAGTTTGCGACCATCGTCGGCATTCCGATCCCGAGATTTACAATATCGCCGTCCTTCAATTCTTGAGCAACTCTTTTTACAATCAACTCTCTTGACATACTTCCTCCTTATGCCTGCACAATATAGTCCACCACTGCAGCCGGTGTATTTACATCATCCGGATCGATCTCGCCGACCTCTACGATCTCATCCGCCTGAACGATCACAAGATCCGCCGCCATCGCGATCAGCTGGTTGAAATTCTTGGTCGCCTTTGAGTGAACAAGATTTCCTTTTTTATCGGCCTTTGTCGCATAGACCAAAGCGATATCCGCCTTGAGAGGAGTTTCCAAAAGATAAGCCTTTCCGTCGACTTCGATTTTTTGTTTTCCTTCCTCCACGATCGTTCCGATCCCGGTCGGTGTAAGAATGCCGCCCAAGCCCGCCGCCCGGCATCTTATTCTTTCGATCAGCGTGCCCTGCGGTATGAGCGTCACTTGCATCTCGCCCGAATTCATTTGATTGCCGGTTTCTTTGTTTGTTCCGACATGGGATGCCATCGCATGCTTGACCTGCTTATTGGCGACCCATTTGCCGACTCCGCGGTCAACAAAGCCGGTGTCGTTCGCAATCAGCGTAATATTCTTTACGCCCTTTTTGATCACGGCATCGATCAAAACATCCGGGCTCCCCGCTCCGAGGAATCCGCCGACCATGATGGTCATATCGTCTTTTACAAGATCAATTATCTGGTCAATTTCAACAACCTTATTTTTCATTTTTTACCCTCCATGTTATCGTTAACGGTAATTCTGTTTTTATTGTATCAAATATACAAACGTGCTTCAAGTGTTTTGAGAAAAAATCATAAAAATTCTTGCAGAATTTTGCGCGCCGCATACAAAAACCGACCCCGAAGCGATCATAAGGCTCCCTTCGAGGTCGGCTCGTAATTTTTATTCCACCGAGATAATATAATAATAGATCGGCTGTCCGCCGTTTATAATTTCAACATCCATATCGGAATAGATCTCTCCGAGCTCGGCTTGCAATGCCGCCGCGTCCTCCTCCGATACATCTTCTCCGAAGTAGAGCGTGATCATGTCCTCGCTGTCGACGATCGCCTCCAAAAGCTTGATCACCGCCGAGCGGATATCGGCCTCGCTGCAAACGATATTGGAATCGGATATTCCGATAATGTCGCCTTCAGATATTTCGAGCCCGTCCGCCGTCGTATCGCGCACCGAATAAGTCACCTGCGCCGATTTGACGGCGCCCTTCGCCTCATTCATCCGCCCGATATTTTCCGAAAGCTCAAGCTCCGGATCGAAGGAAAGAAGCACCGCGATCGCTTGAGGAATCGTCTTGGTTTCGATCACCTCTACCTGCTTGTCCTTTACAAGCTCCTTCGCCTGCTTTGCCGCCAGGATGATATTGGAGTTGTTCGGCAGCAGGATGATATTATCCGCGTTGATCTGGCGGATCGCCTCCACAAAATCCTTTGTGCTCGGATTCATTGTCTGACCGCCCTCGATCACATAATCGACCAACAGATCTTGCATGATGCTCTTGATCCCCGGTCCCATCGCGACGGAAACGATTCCGAATTTTTCTCGCTGCTTCGGCTTTTCCTCCATCAATGCTTTTTGCTGCAAACGCATATTTTCGATTTTTATCCGATCCAATGCCCCGAATTTTCCGGCGATCGCGAGCACCGTACCGGGATCGTTCGTATGGATATGGGTTTTGATGATATTGTCATCGCCCACGACCACCATCGAATCGCCCATATGCTCGATCTTGGCTCTCAGATCATCCGGTCCGATTTCGGCGTCGAGCACCATAAATTCCGTACAGTAGCCGAACTCGATCTCGCCTTCGAAGATATGGTTGTCGTTTGCCATAAACGCATCGTAATCGATCTCGCCCGCCTCTTTGCGCTCGATGGTTTTCCCCTCGTATGCGGAAACCATCCCCTCAAGGAAGGACAACAGTCCTCTTCCTCCGGAATCGACGACGCCGGCATCCTTCAGCGCCTTCAAAAGCTCCGGCGTGCCCGCCAGCGAAGCTTTCGCCTCACCGAGCAGCGCGTTCAGAAATTCGCCCATCGGCACACTCGGATGCTGCTTGGCATAATGGACCGCAAAGGACGAGGTTTCTCGAATAACCGTCAGTATCGTCCCCTCGACCGGCTTCATCACCGCCGTATATGCAACATTCGAAGCCTCCTTCAGCGCTTTTGCAAAATCCTTCGGATCCAAAGACTCCTTTCCTTCGATCCCTTTGGCAAAGCCTCTCAGGATCTGCGAAAGGATAACGCCCGAATTTCCTCTTGCGCCCATCAGCGAGCCCTTGGATATCGCCTTTCCGATGGCACTCAAATCATTATTCTTTTCTTTTCCAAGCTCCGATACGGCGGAAGCGATCGTCAGCGACATATTGGTTCCCGTATCTCCGTCCGGAACGGGAAATACATTCAGCTTGTCGATCAGTGATTTATCATTCGTAAGTTTATTCGCCCCGGAGAGAATCATCTCTCTGAGTAATGCTCCGTTTATTGTGTTCATTCATTTCCTCCGGTTATTTTTGTACTCTTACGCCTTGAACGGAAACGCCGATCTTATGCACTCGGAAGCCCGTCTGATTTTCAACATAGTACTTCACCGTATCAATGATATTATCCGCTACGGTCGATATTTTGGTCCCATATTGTATGATCACGGACATTTCGATCGTGATGGAATCGTTCTCGTCGATCATGACATCGATGCCCTTAAAATCGTTTTGTCGCGAGAGCAGTTCCAGCACGCCCTGTTTGTTTTTCGACACCATACCGACCAATCCGTAGCATTCCGAAGCGGCAATGCTTGCAATTTTTGCAATCACTTCGCGATTGACGGAAATCGTTCCGTATTCATTCGTTATATTTAGCATAGAGCCTCCTTTTTCTAATTCCTACCGTTAATATATTCTATCTTAAATCCAACTTTAATTCAAGAAAATATTTTCTTGCATTTGTTCCAAAGCTATGTTATTATAGTGTTTGTTAGATTTACGATTCCATATTAAAGGAGGTGTTTGCATGGCAAGAGTTTGTGATGTATGCGGTAAAGGAAAAATTTCAGGAAACAATGTGAGTCACTCCAATCGTCATACAAGAAGAACTTGGACTCCTAACTTGAGAGTGGTCAGAGCGATCGTGGACGGTTCGCCTAAAAAAGTCAAGGTCTGTACCAGATGTCTGCGCTCCGGAAAAGTTCAAAGAGCATAATGAAAAAAAGCTTGTCCTGCCGAGGTTCAAGCTTTTGTTATTTTACAGAGGAATCATTTGTCTTTAAGGCTGTTTATCATCAGGATAGAGCCTTTTTTTATTTCGATCTCGCCGTCCCCGTCCAGATATTCATTGGACAAGCCCAGGCTGTCTCCCCTTTTGACTGCCCGATCCGTTATCGTATACTTCATACGCGCGATACTGACCACCGCATCCTCGAAGAAACAAAAGAATGAAAAATGAGCATGATCGATTTTGGGGATCCGATGTTTTCCCTCACCGAGGAGCTGCGCCGTATTCTTTGCCGAGATCATACGAAGCTCGACTTTTTTTTCAAAAGCCCAAAACAACAGATTGAAGTTCGCCATCGTATGATCCCACCGACCGCCAAAGCCGCCGATCAGATCAATCGAGCGATAGCCTCTGTGTATCACTTCCTCCACGCAGACCTGCGTGTCTGAAAAATCCTTCTCCTTTTGCAACGAGATCCTTTCGATCCCAAGCCGCTCGTAATGTTCAAGAACCTCTTTTCCGATCGAATCAAAATCGCCGACCAGAAGATCCGGTTTAATGTCGACTAACAAAAGATGATTGGCTGCGCCGTCCGCCGAAGCGATAAACGCATAGTCGGATGCCACCGATTTCAAAAAGCCTATCTCCTGCTCGCCGTTTGCAACGATCAACGCGCGCGCATTATTTTTCCGCATTTTCTCTAAGCTCATAGACTGCCTCTTGAATATTCTCTTTCCCAAAGATCGCCGAGCCCGCTACGATGATATTTGCTCCGGCTTCGACCACTCGACGGATATTGTCCTTGGTAATCCCGCCGTCCACCTGTATGTCGACGGAAAGTCCTTTGGCATCGATCATCGCCCTCAGATCTTTTATTTTTTGCACGGAGGCTTCAATAAAGGATTGCCCGCCGAAGCCCGGATCGACGCTCATGATCAGCACCATATCCAGCTCCGCCAAAATGTATTCCAAGGTGTTGATCGGTGTTGCGGGATTCAGCGAAACGCCGACCTTTTTC
>JBGZCE010000018.1:0-23233 GCA_041845175.1 Filifactoraceae bacterium | reverse complement strand
GGAATTAAGCGAGGGCGCGGTAAGCGACAATAAATTACTAAAAGGTCGCTGTCTTCTGTTGCCGAGGTAAAGAAAAATAACGAGAAGGGGTTGATGCGGTATGAGATTTTTTCATTCCGCATCAGCCTTTTTTTTTCGTATGCAAAACCGCTTATGCCAGGCGCGCTTCGATCGTTCTCGCCGCTCAAAAGCGATTCCTCATTCGCGAGCAAAACCGTTTCCACCTGAGCCGATCGCCGGCTGGAGCTCGCTCAGGCTTTTGCGGATCGCTTCATTATGCGTTTGCCATTCTTATGGGCTGCTTTGCATCAGCCCGTTCTTAATTTATTGGAAAGTCGCATGGTTTTTTATGAAAGCAAAGCTTGCGGAAGCCGATTTGTTACAAAAAGCATTTTCCTTCATATCGAAGCGATGCAAATGAGAAAAGGAAAGTCAAAAAACTGAAATGCCATCGCGGATACGCAGACAAGGATATTTATTGAAAAAAATGATACAAAGCATAAAAAAATTTTATAAGGCTACACATTAATTCGCCATAATGCTTATGATAAAATGAAAGCCGTGAGGAAAAGGATGCAAGCGCAAAGCGATTTTTGGTGATGGTAATGTGGATTCTATCGGCTACATCAAAAAATCAAACATTTTTGAGGGGAATGTTCTGCAAGAGCGTCCTTGTTATCAGAACAGGAGGATAGAAATGAATAAGTGGCAAAAAAAATTGATTTCATGCTTTATGGCAGTATTGCTGTGCTGCCTTCCGCTACATATATTCGCAGAAGGCGAATCCAAAGCGGCAACAATTACGAAGATCACATCAAGAAGAGAAACGGAGCTTTCTTTACCGAGCAGTGGAGAGGAATTACCCGTCTTAATCCGGGGAACAAACTTATCCTTTGACAAGATCGGGGTCAAGGTCGTCAGCGAAGGGGAGCGCATCACTGCTATTGAAGCATCAATGAAAGCGAATACCAATATGACTTCATCGCCTGAGAGACAAGGCGTTTTCCTGACAATACCTGAAAATAATACAGATAAGGATCAGGTATATGAAGCATATTTCAATGCCGACAAATCGGACCGGTTTGAAGAATCGAACAAGCTGATGATCACGGTAAGCAAGGCGGAAGGCTCCGGCAACGAGCAACCTCAGCAGCCGCAGCTCGAGCGAGTTTATTCATTGACCACTGAATTTTTAGGGGGGGGGAAGCAACCTTTACCCTGTCAGGCAAATATTTGGACAAGGATCGGATCGGGGTCAAGGTAACGCTAAACGGTGTTCGTCAAGCTGAAATCGAAAAGAGCTGTCAAGTGTTCCCTATTTCAACAGGGATATCGGCAAGCCTTACTTTTCCGGAGAACAGCACTGCGGAGGATTTGACCTACAAAGTATATTTCAATGCCGACAAGTCGGAGAATTTTGATGAATCATATTCTTGCTCTGTGAAGGTACAAAAGAAATCCCAAGAGCCTGTGGAGGATCCGCATCAAGGATCGAGTGACGATTCCTTTGATTTGATCGAAGCCGAAGAAGTGAAGTTGGAGCCAAACGGCGGAACGGTGCCTTTCCGTATTTTCTCCAAGCGGCCGGCGAGCTCGATCAAGGTGTTGGTGGAGCTGAAAAAAGACGGTGATTATGAAACGACGGATATCGGAAAAGAAGCTACGGTAACGGGAGAAAAAAACATAAAAACAATCACATTGAGCTTTCCGGAGAATTTGACAACAAAGGAAAAAGAATATCGCCTGCGCTTCAACAGCACGGGCTCGGAGGAGTTCTTTTCTGAGAAGCCGGCAAAAATCGTGCGCGTTCAAGGTCGCGAGGATACATCAATGCGCATAGCCGGTCTATATGTTAATAAAGATAATCTGCCGAAAGAGGGCGGAGAAGTCAGTGTGACCATCCGAGGTGAAAATTTGGATAAGGACAGAGTGTCGCTCCAAATCGTGAAGATGGAAAATAATCAGGAAATCGAGCAACCGCAATTATCGCAGGGGATATCCTTTGTAGGAATGGAAAAAGCGCTGAATGCGGATATCCAATTCCCGGCATCGGAAGGAAAAACGAAGTATAAAATTAAGGTAGGGGTGGACGGCTCATATTCTCATAAAAAAGAAATAACGGTCGGAGACAAGGTCAGCGGAGAATTGATCAGCCTGCTGCCGAATGTTATTTACGATCGCAACGGGGGATCGGAGCTCGTGGTCTTATTCGATGAGCCGATTTTTGCGGTTCGCAGTATGGAGCATGTGCGTGAATCCATCAAGCTGCTTAAGAAGGAGGGGGAGGGCTTTGTTTCCCTTACTGATAAAGATCGGGTTCGGATCGAAGGAAATCAAATCATCATCAGTTTGCATCAACCGATCACGGTGGAAGCGACAAAATCGAAGCTGCAAATGGGCGAAAGGGCCATCGCGGATGCAAACGGGCGTGAAGGCAGAACATTTGATTTTTTGATCGAAAAAAGCAAGGCGGTCGTTCACAAAGCGGAATTTTTGGAAGGCGAGATTTTGGAGCATACAGGCGGAAGAGTGGCCATTCGCTTGACGGGAGATAATTTTGGAGATACGAAGGTAAAATTTCTGAGAAACGGAAAGGATATCGGAGAGACGATTCCCGTAAGCTTTGATAAAAAAACGGAGAATGTACAGGAATTTTCGTTTGAGCTTCCGGGCAATACGACAAATCGAACCGTTTCCTATTCGGTTCGGGTGTCGGTGGATGGCGGAAAGAGCTATACCACTTTGGTGGGACATAATATTTATGATCGAACCAAAAAATTAATAGCATCCGTTTTATCGGAGGGGAAAAGCTTGACCGATCCGACATTGAGCTATTTAACGATTCAATCCTACGGAACGCAAGGCGGCGGAACGAATGATGACGAGCCGGATACTACACATGCCGATCTTCCGACCAATCAAGAGAGCAAAAAGACATTTATATTTGTATATGGAACCAATCTGGGGAAAAATCTGACGAAGGTAAGGATCATTGATCAAAACGGCATTGAGTGGACGCCGACCAATGATCCGTCGATGGACAGTGCAGACCAGTTTATTATGGTGGGATTTGACGGAACGGGGATTCACGGAAACGGAAACAACCAAAAATTGGAAATCATCTGCCCGAATAATTTGGAAGGGGATCAACAGTTCACCTATCAGTTTGCCGTGGACGGGAAAAATTTTGATAAAGAAGTGGTCGTGACGGTCAAGGTGCTGAATGATTCAAAGCCGCCGAAGCGCCCGATGGGTAAAGAAGCTATCAGAGAGATATCGATTTCGTATCGTCTTGAAAACGGACAGGAAATCGCACCGTCAAGAACCCTTCGAGGCTATGATTGGGGGAAAGCGGTCGCTTATGGCGCAAAAGCGCTTGAAATTGAAAATTATGAGGTTATAGGATACCGAGCGGTCAAAGAGAAAAAAATCGGAGAGTTAACGGATGTTCGAGTGTTGAATGAAACATTGAAAGCCGTTGACGAGATACAATTCATTTACAAGCAAGTGGCAGGCTTTTCGAACAATACCGCTTCCGCCGGCTCCGGCAGAGGCGGAGGACAATCGAGCGTTCGTCCGGATTCCGTAACAGCCGTTTCCGGCAAGGAGGATAACAAATCCTTACCGGTATCGGCAAAGAAGGAGATCGTGCGATTGGTTATCGGATCAAGCGCCTTGGAACAAAGCGCAAATGGGCAAACTCACAGAAGCAATATGGATGCCGTTCCGTTTATTCAAAACGGGAGAACAATGCTGCCGCTGCGAAAAATTGCCGAGCTTTTCGGCTTGACGGTACAGTGGAATCATCCGCAAAAAACAGTGCGACTGACCGGCGAAGGTAAAGAGATCCTCATACTGAAAAGCAGACAGGCAATTATCGTCAACGGAGAAGAAGTGCCGAGCGAAGTGCTTCCGGTTTTGAAAAACGAGAGAACCTACCTCTCGGTCAGCGATATTGCGAAAGCATTGGGCTTGGAGCAAGGTAAACAAATTTTGTGGGATGATCAAAGCAAAGAAATCACTCTGATTATGGAGTAAAGCAGGGTGTCATTCAGAATCGGAGTGCTTTTTGCAATCATTTGCTGAAAATACCGGGCAATTATCGTGCAAAATATACGAAAAAAGCTTAAAGAAAAGGCACAGCAATCCTGTTATGGTAAACAGAAGGAAATGCAGTTGAAAAACTTCGTAAGAATACTTGATGTGACCCTAAAAGTTAAACTTTTTCAGCGTAGCGGTTTATTGACTGCTACGCTGTTTTTATATAGTCAGGAGACTAAGCCTGTATTGAACAGGATTCATCCGTTCTATCTTCTCCTTTGTTGTTTTATAAGCATCCGCCGATTTCTTCTTAAATGCACAGCTATCTGTATTTAGGCGTAAAAATACAGACCTCCAATCGTTAGATTTTCGGTCTGACTTTTGCGGATCGCTTCATTATGCGTTTGCCATTCTTATGGGTTGCTTTGCATCAGCCCGTTCTCTGCTGCCGGATTCGGCGCGCAAAAAAACATCGCGGGAATCCTCTCGCGATGTTTTATTTCACTTTTATGCTGTTCCAAGCGCCTTGTTCAAGTAAGCCTGAATTTCCGCTTGTTTTTTGATCACATTGTATGCGTATCCGGTATTGTAATTTCCTCTGTTCACATTTCCGACCCCTTGATTGTAGGCGGTCAGCCCCAAGACAAGATCATTGTAGCTTCGAATATGACCCTTCAGAATCCGTGCGCCCAGCTCGGCGTTGCGATAAGGATCCTTAATATCGGAAACCCGATATCCGAAGCCTGCTGCGGTATTTCTGTGGATCTGCATCAGACCGTAGCAGCTCGGGCTGACGGCGGTCGGATAAAAGGTGCTTTCCTTCCACATGACCGCCAAGATCAAAGAAAGATCCAGCTGGTTTTTTTCGTTTGAATAGAGGGCTGCTTCCGCAACCTTTCTTACGACGGCGTCGCTTATTCTTCCGTTTTTGCTTTTTATAAATGCCATGACAGCATTCAGTTTTTTTACTTTTAATTCATCTTGTTCTAAAGTTGCGACCACGGATTCAATCGATTCGGTTGTCGCAATTTCGCTGACAACAGTGTCAGCATCGGTTGGTGTTTCTGTTGATTCGATACTTCCTTGAGGATCTTCTTCGTCGGTGACGACCTCCTCATCTGCTTCATTGGTTGTTTCTTCGGAAATTTCGGTTTGTGATGATGTGTTCTCGGAGTCGTCCGCGAAGCTGAGTATCGCCGAGATCGTAATCATCAGAACAAGCATAAAAGTAAAAAGGCTTATCTTTTTCATAAATTTACTCCTTTTTCCTTTTTCTGTTACCTCAGTGTTTCTTCAGTTTTTTTCAAAAGCACTTCTGGATTATAGCAAAATCGACAAGAAATAGCAAGCCTTCTGCGACAATATAGTTACAAATTGCAATCTTTTAGTTTAACGGTTGATTAATATTCAGAAAAAATAAAATTGATTATAAAAAGTGGGAGCGCGCTATTTTAAGCAGACTGACTCACCGGATCGAGATGAAAAAATAAAAAATCGGTCTCTCAAAAAATGAGCATGGAAAAATGTATGAAATTTGTAAAAAAATTTTTCAGGAATTAAAAACTTTTAGTATTAGTAAAAACGGAGTTAATTAACAGACGCTTTTTAATAAAAAACGAAAAATGCCGCCACGATAAAACAAAATCTGAATCGAGAAGGGGACAAGCGTGTACTGAGGTCTTTGAGTTGTAATTTGATAAAGGATATGACATAATAAGGAAGGAAGCGTTCGACTCGGAAAATTTTTGGAAGGGTGTGTATCGGAAGGGTGATTTGAATTTTTTCGGAAGAATGTTTTCATTAATACATGAATTTTGATGAAACCGGGGAGGTAATGTGAAAACAGGAATTTTGGTGGCAAGCTTCGGAACGAGCTATGAAGAAACGAGAATAAAATGTATTGAGGCGATCGAGAATTTGGTGAAAGAAAAATACGGGGAGAATGTATTTGAGCGTGCATTCACATCCAATATCATTCGGAGAAAGCTTTTGAATCGTGATAATATGAAGATCTGTTCGCCGCAAGAAGGATTGGAGTCCCTTCGCAGTCGCGGCTTTGAGCATATCGCGACCTTGTCGTTGCATATTTTGGACGGGATCGAGTATGCGAAGCTGTCGAGAGAATTCGGGCCGGTGGCGCAGCCGCTGTTGTATGAAGAAGAGGATTATGAACGAATTGCGCGTGATCCGCAGCTTAATGATCTTGCCGGTTGCGATGCGTTGGTTTTTATGGGGCACGGCTCGGAGGACGAGATTGCCGACAAAACATACGGTCGCTTGCAAGAAGAGTATTACAAGCTTGGGAAACCGATATTTGTCGGAACGGTAGAGGGTACAAAGACGATCGAAGAGATTCTTGAGGAGATCGACGGAAAAGGATACAAAACGATCTTGCTCCGTCCGTTTATGATCGTGGCGGGCGACCACGCACAAAACGATATGGCATCGGACGAGGAGGATTCGTGGAAAAGCATGCTGATCGAAAGAGGCTATGATGTCAAGATCGATATGCGAGGAATGGGTGAGTTTGAAGTGGTGAGAGCCATGTTTATGGAGAAGCTGGACAAGGCGCTTCAAAACGGGTAAGCTGTCGCATGCTCGGCAGATATTTCGCTACCGGCGCAGTATCGCTTGACTTGACAGAACGGAGATGGATCGGTATAATGAACATTGTTCAAGACAGAGGGGGCGGCGGATGAACAAACAGGTTACTTCAAAGCAGGAAATTTTGGAAGCGTGCAGAGCCATCGTTGCCGAGCTCGGAGTTCATGCTTTGAATATGCGCAATGTGGCGAAGCGCTGCGATGTTGCGGTCGGATCGCTTTACAACTATTTTTCATCCAAGGACGATCTGATGACACAGGTGGTCGAATCGATCTGGGAAGAAATTGTTTTCCGCGATTTTGATCGATCCGAGCAGTCCGATTTTTTGAGATCGGTCGGCGATCTGTTTCGAAATATCAGCACCGGAAGCCAAAGATATCCGCTCTTTTTGATGATGCATTCGATGAATATCGCATCCTCGGACAAGATGCGCGCAAGGCAAGCGATGAAGCGATTTTTTTCTCTGATCGAGCAAAGGCTGCTGGAGGTTCTTGACAAGGATCCTCGCGTTGATCAGGAGATATTTACTGCGGAGTTTTCAAAAGAGGAGTATGTGCGTTTTATTTTCTCAAGTATTTTGACAGCGATCGTCGATCGGTCGGAGTCTTGCCTTTTTTTGCTTGAGCTGATCAGACGGACGATATACAAATAATTGCCCGAGAGGGCTTTTATTTGAAATGAAAATGAACAGCGTTCAAAGGAGGGTGTATGCAAGCGATTTTTGAAACGATTTTTGATGTGGTGTATTTGACGACGGTCGTTGTTATAGGTCTTTCGATGTTGAAGAATTCAAACGGGCAAAGGCAATATCGTTTGTTTGGAATAATGGCGATCGTGCTTGGGCTTGGGGATGCATTTCATCTCGTTCCGCGAGCGATCGCACTCAATACGGTCGGGCTTGAAAGCTTTGCGGTTCCGCTTGGGATCGGAAAATTTATCACTTCGATCACGATGACGGTTTTTTATGTCATCCTCTATTTCGTATGGCGTGCTCGGTATCATGTGGAGGGACGAAAAAGTCTGACCAATTCCGTGTATGCGCTGGCAAGCCTGCGTATCCTGCTTTGCCTGATGCCGCAAAATGCCTGGACAAGCCCTGACGCACCGCTGTCATGGGGAATATACAGGAATATTCCGTTTGCGGTGCTGGGGCTTTTGGTAATCGTTTTATTTTATTACAGCGCTCGCGAACACCGGGACGAAGATTTTCGTTTTATGTGGTTAACGATCGTTTTGAGCTTTGCCTTTTATATTCCGGTCGTCTTGTGGGCGGACGCGATCCCTCCGATCGGAATGCTGATGATTCCGAAGACCTGTGCCTATGTGTGGACGGTATATATCGGATATGCGGCAATGAAAAAAGAAAGCGGAGCATCGAAGTAGGAGGAAGGTATGTGGAAAAAGCTGATTAACATTTCATTTGCGTATCTGATAGCAGCTCTTGCAAGCGGAGTTTTTTATCGGGAATTTACAAAGTATATGCAATTTACCGGAAGAACTACGCTGGCATTTACGCATTTGCATCTGTTTGCGCTTGGAGCGTTGTTGTTTTTGATCCTTGCCGGCTTGAGCGTTGTTTCGGACATGGGGGAGCAAAAAAACTTTCGACGCTTTTTGAAGCTCTATAATTTTGCTTTGCCGAGTATGGTAATGATGCTGTATGTGAGAGGCATCCCGCAAGCATTGAGCATGGAGCTTTCGAGGGGCGTTTCGAAAGCGATTTCGGGCGTTGCGGGAATCTCGCATATATTCCTGACGGTTGCGCTGGTATATCTGTATTCGGCGTTGAAAAAGAGCAATCCCGCCATACGAAACTCGGAAGCATTGAACTGAAAAGATCGGTTCGGATAACAATGAAATAAAAGAAATACAAGAAATAAATGGAATCCTGCTCGCTCCGACAGATAGGCGCGAATCCGCTCGATAACAATGAAATAAAAAAATAAATGGAAATGGGATATTTTCATTTTGCATAGGCTATGAAGAAAGACGGATTCTTTATTTTGAGAAGCTGTTGGAGGTTGACAAAAACAAAAAATGTTCGTAAATCAAAATAAAAAGCACTCAAATTGTATCGCCTCCAAAGCGTTGGACCCAAAAATCCAATGAATGAAGGTCGGTACAAATGTTTTGAGTGCTTTTTGATGGAGAAATTCAATCGGATTATTCTCTAAGCAACCATTTCCGATGAACGGTTCAATTTATTATCGCTGCGTTGCCTTTGCTGCGGTAAAAGGGGCGAAAAGAATAAACGAACGAGCCTCCACATTGTTGCTTAATTAATTTTAAATCGCCAAAGCTTAAGATGCAACAATCCGACCTTCTTCCAAATGAATGATTTTTGTCGCAACCTTGTTTGCAAAGTCGTTGTCGTGCGTAATGATCAAAATACAGATCCCTTCGCTCGACAGCGTGCGAATGATGTCAATGATCTCTTCGGTGGTTTTGGCATCAAGCGCGGAGGTCGGCTCGTCAAAGCACAGTACCTTCGGGTTGAGCATAATAGCTCTGGCGATTGCGACGCGCTGCTTTTGTCCGCCGGATAATTGGTGCGGGTACATGGTGGCTTTGTCGGCTATCTTGAGCTTTTCCAAAAAGCGCATCGCTTTTGCGGTAGCATCCGCTTTGCTCATAATTTTTTGGCAGAGGACGGAGAGTGTCAGGTTGTCCAAAATATTTTTATGCGGAAATAAATTATAGCTTTGAAATACCAAACCGACCTTATCCTGATGAAGGTCGGAATTTTTTTTGTTGCCGACCCTATCCATCATTTCAATTTCATCGATTATGATGCTGCCGCTGTCGGCGGATTCAAGATTACAGATACAGCGAAGCAATGTCGTTTTCCCGGCTCCGGATTCTCCGCGGATGGCCAGAATATCTCCGGAGCAAGCTTCGAACGAGACATTTTTCAAGACCGCGTTGCTGCCGAAGTTTTTATTCAGATTTGTGATTTTCAACATAGCAGCCTCCGTTAATAGTAGGAATATTTTTTCTCGATATAGTTAAAAACGGCATTTGTTGCGGATATGAGGATCAGATAAAAAACGCCGACCATAGCGAAAGGTAGCAATGACGAAAGCGTGTTGACGGCGGTTCGACCGGTTTTCAAAAGCTCGCTGATGCCCAAAACATAGATCAACGAGGTGTCCTTGATCAGTGTGGCGGCTTCGTTCGTAAGCGCCGGCAGCACATTCTTGATTACCTGCGGCATCACGATTTTTGTAAAGGCTTGCAGCTTGGAGATGCCCAGCACCTTTGCGGCTTCCCATTGTCCCTTGTCGACATGCTGGATCCCGCTTCGCATGATCTCGGCGAAGTAAGCGGTGTAGTTGAATACGAAGGCGATGATCGCGGCCTGCTCCCGCTGAAAGGTGATTCCGACATACGGCAGTCCGAAATAGATGAACATCAGCTGAAGCAGCAAAGGCGTTCCCCGCATCAGATTGATATAGGCTCGAACGATCCACTTGAGCGGCGTGTTTGCGATCCGAAGCAAAGCGACGGGCAGCGAGAGCGGAATGGAGAGCGTCCAAACGATCACGGCATAAAATATCGTCGTGCCCAGCGCCTGAAGCATCGAGGGCATTAAATCAATGAATATTTCCATAAAAATTTGTATGATGTACTCTTTCGAAATACATCATACACCTCCTGCTAATTATTTGAGAACCATTTTGATTTGATCGTATCGAAGGTTCCGTCGTTTTTTATCTCATTCATGGCGGCATTTACTTTTTCAAGAAATACCGTGTCGGATTTTCTGAAGCCGATGCCGTATTCTTCCTGACCGAAGTTTTCGTCCAGCACTTTATAATTCTCTTCTCCGCGCAGCTTCATATAATATCGGGCGAGCACCTCGTCAACGACGATCGCATCCACACGCTTCGCTTCCAAGTCCATAAAGGCTTCGTTGTTGGTATCGAATTGGATCAGATCCTCCTTCAAGGAGCCGACAAAATCCGTATCCGCCATAACGGCATCGTATGCGCTGGATTCCTTTTGAACCGCTACGCTTTTTTCCGCCAGATCCGCTTTTGTATTGACCGAGCTGTCCGCCAAGGTGATGATCAGCTGACTGTTTTCAAGATACGGCTCGGAGAAAGCGACCTTTTCCTGGCGCGCCGGGGTGATGCTATAGCCATTCCAAATCACATCGATGTTGCCGGCTTCAAGCTCCGTTTCCTTCAATGCCCAGTCGATCGGCTGGAATTGCACATCTACGCCGATACGAGCGGCGACCTCTTTTGCCAGATCCACATCGAATCCGACCAATTCGCCGGTGGAATCCCGGAAGCCCATCGGGGCAAAGGTATCGTCAAGACCCATCACGAAATAGCCCTGTTCGCTGATTCGATCCCAAGAGTCGGTTGCGGTGCCCGAGTCCGTTCCGCTTTGACAGCCGATCAAAGCCAGCGGCAAAATGATTACCATCGTCATCCACAATTTTTTCAACATAAGAAACTCCTTTCAACCAATAAATAAATTCGGGAATAACCATTCAGAGCCTCTCAAAGCTTCAAACAGGTTGATATGTAGAGGTTGCGCGGGAGCAATTGCACATCCGAAGCCTCCGTTGCCTGATATGTAAAAGTGCTGAGCAAGCGATCCGATTTTTCGGAGAGCCGAACTTTCGCTGTGAGAGAAGCGATCGATTCACCGAGAGAACAAAATAATCCGTGCCGATTGCGCGCTCGACCGATCCGTTGAATGTCCCGGTGCTGATCGGGTTGTATAGTACTATAAATCCAAAGCGCCGAATTGTCAACACAAAAAACGAAAAATTGGTCACAAATTGAAATTTTTAAACTTGAATAATTCAATTTGTGCAAAGAAATATAAAGAAGCATTGCATGTGGATCTGTGTCGTGAAAATTATTTGAACTAAGTCAAATGAATTAGGATAAACGGAGTGAAATTTCTTGCAAGTGCGATTGCGCAACAAAACGGGAGAATAAAATATGAAATTCAAAGGGTTATTTCTTGCAAGATGCTCGAGCGCTTCGTTCTTTCGCTATCCGCTCGCGCGGTGAATATCGGAAGAATAAAATGGTAAAGGGGCGTTGATATCGTATGAGATATTGAAGGCTTTTTCTTTCATTTTGTCTTGACAAAACAAAAATGCTATAATAACATATCAGTGATATATATCAGTGATATGTTCAGGAGAATGAAATGAATAAGCAACCGGAAACACAGAAAAAGATTTTGGAGATCGGGAAAAAAGAATTTTTGGAGAAGGGCTTTAAGGATGCGTCGCTCAGAGGGATCGTCAAAGAAGCCGGCTTTACGCAGGGTGCGTTCTATGGCTATTATCCGGATAAGGAGGCGCTCTTTAACGCGTTGGTATCGGAAGTGGCGGACGGTCTGGTCGAACAATTCAAGACAGCGCAGCAAGCACATTTCGATCTGATGGAAACAGGCAGAACAAAAGACAGTCGAAAGCTTTCGACGGAATATCTCCGGCATTTCATCAATTATATTTACGACCATTTTGATGTATTCAAGCTGGTCATTTGCTGCTCGACCGGCACGAAATACGAAAATTATATTCATGATTTGGTGAATCTTGAGGTTTCCGCGACCTCAAAATATTATCGGATGCTTCAGGATATGGGAAAGATTCGGGGGCATGTCGGCGATGAATTGCATCATATGATTACCAGCGCTTATTTCACTGCGGTCTTTGAGACGGTGGTTCATGATATGAATCGGGAGCAGGCGATGGAATATGTGGCGGAGCTGGCTGTATTTTTTAATTGCGGATGGGAAGGGCTTCTCAAAATTATTTAGGCTTTTTGCCGAAAAATTGAGCAGGAATGCTTGCTTTTTCGTGCAAAAAATTTTTGCCGGAGAGTTAGCTAAAACTAAATATATTAATGAAAGAAAGGTTTTGATCATTCAAATCGGCGCATTTGAATACAAAAATATATTCATGAAACAAATTGCTCGGGAGAAGAGCGCCGTTGAGGGCGAAGAAGTCTGAAGAAAATTTGATCGAAAAGAAGGAGGAGAGAATGAACAACAAAAGCTCTGTTGCATGGCTACTGGATTTTGCAAAGCCGTGCAGAGGAAAGATGATTACATCGGTGATCTTGGCGATCTTGGCAGCGACCTGCGGAATGATTCCATATTTTGCGGTGTCGCTGGTGCTCGGGAAAATGTATCGGGACGGCTATCAGCTCAATGAAATTTTTCTGCTTGCGCTGATCGCTTTTTGCGGATATTTCGGTAAGGTTTGGTTTTCGACCGCATCGACGATTCTGTCGCATCAAAGCGCGTTTACGATTTTGCAAAATATCCGGACCGCGATGTCGGCGAAGCTATCGAGAATGCCGATGGGAAGAATCATCGAGATCTCGTCAGGAAAATTAAAGACGATATTGGTCGATACGGTCGAAAAGCTGGAATTGCCGTTGGCACATATTATCCCGGAGATTACGGCGAATACTTTGATCCCGATTTTTATGCTGATATATCTTTTTGTCTTGGATTTCAGGATCGCTTTGAGCTCGCTGATCACCATTCCGATCGGATTATTCTGTTATATGGGGATGATGAAGGATTATGCAGTGCGATACGGCCGCGTTCTCGATGCGGGCAAAAATATGGATGCGGCGATCGTGGAATACATAGGAGGAATCGAGGTCATCAAGGCTTTTCGGCAAAGCGCTGCGTCATACGGGAAATATGTTGAAGCGGTCGAGGAAAACAAGCTTTCCAAAGCCGACTGGTTCAGAAAGACCAATCCGTATTATGCCGCAGGGATCGCGATCATGCCGTCCTGCCTGCTGGGCGTTTTGCCGATCGGAAGTTATCTGTATATACAGGGCAGTCTGGAAGCATCGACCTTTATCACCTGTATCATTTTGGCACTCGGACTTGTCAAGCCGCTTATCCAGGCTTTGGAATATACCGACAGCTTCGCGATGGTAGATTCCACCGTCAGGGAGGTGGCGACATTGCTCGAGGAGAAGGAGCTCGACCGTCCGACGGAGCGCGCGAAGCTTTTGGACAATAGGCTTGAATTTTCGGAGGTTTGCTTCTCCTATGACGAAAAACCGGTGCTGGATAAGATCTCATTTTCCGTCGAGCCCTGCAGTGTAACGGCGATCGTAGGCGCATCGGGGTCGGGCAAGTCAACGATCGCGAGGCTGATTGCATCGTTTTGGGACACCGACAGCGGGAGCATCACATTGGGCGGCGTCGATCTCAAAAAGATCCCTCTCAGTCAGGCGATGGAAAGGATCTCGTATGTGTCCCAGGATAATTTTCTGTTCAATTTGTCCGTTCGGGAAAATATTCGGATCGGAAGATTGAATGCCGGCGATGAGGAGGTCGAGGAGGTGAGCAAAAAAGCCGGCTGCCACAGCTTTATATGCGACTTGCCGAGCGGATACGAAACAAAGGCGGGCGATGCCGGCAATGCGTTGTCCGGCGGAGAACGGCAGCGGATCACGATTGCAAGAGCGATCCTCAAGGACAGCCCGATCATCGTGCTTGATGAGGCGACCTCGTTCACCGATCCGGAAAACGAGGCGCTGATCCAAAGCTCTTTGAACAATCTGATTAAGGACAAGACGCTGATCGTCATCGCGCATCGGCTCGGGACGATCGTCGGAGCGGACAAGATTATCGTGCTGGAAAAAGGTCATATTGCCGATATCGGACGGCACGAAGAGCTTTTGGTGCGCAGTGCATTGTACCGAGGTTTGTGGAATGCGTACAACGATTCAAAGGATGTAAAGGAGGGGATCGAATGATTGCAATGCTGAAAAGGCTCCTGATATTTGCGGGCGACCAAAAGAAAAATCTGTTGCTGTCCTTTTTCTACAGCTTCATTGATTCGATCTTTGCGGTGATGCCGGTCATGGCGATTCTGACCGTTTTGACGGGGATATTGAGCGAGCAGAGGATGGACGCTTCGGTGATTTTGATTTCTCTTGGGATCATGATCGTCAGCATCGGAGCGCGCATCGTATTCGGAAACCTGTCTTCGATCAAAAGGACTCTCGGCAGCTTTGACATGTGTGCGGACAAAAGGATCGAGATCGGGGAGAAGCTGCGGCTTGCGCCGATGGGCTTTTTCGATGAAAACCGCTTGGGCGATATCACCGCTGCGATCACGACAACGCTCAGCGATGTCGAGACAACGGCGGTGACGGTGTTTGACAAAGTGGCGAACGGATTCATTCACGCGATCGTCATCAATTTGTGGCTGTTCTATTACGAGTGGCATATCGGTTTGATTACTCTGTCAGGGATCCTCCTCGCGCTTGCGGTCTATTTGGTCATGCAAAGGGTATCGAAGAAGCTCTCGCCGAAGCGACAAGCCGCCCAGGCCGGCTTGGTGACGGCATTTTTGGAATATGTCCAAGGGATGGCGGTCGTCAAAGCCTTCGGTCTGGGTGAAAAAGCCGGAAAAGCGGTGGATCGGGCGATCGCGGAGAGCGCAAGGGCGAATATTCATTTGGAAATGGTCTTTTCTTCACTGATCGGCATATATCAGACCATTTTCAAGGTGGCAAGTGCGCTGATCTTGGCGATAGCGCCGTACCTTCTGTGGGTCGGGCGGATCGATCCGGAAAAATCTCTACTGCTGATCGTTTCGGGCTTTATGATCTATTCTCAGATCGAAATGGCGGGAATCGTCGCGTCGATCGCGCGGGCGATCGATGCATCGCTCGATCGTTTGGAGCCGGTGCTGAATATCCCGCGCCTGGATGAAAACGGCAGGGAGATCGTTCCACAAAGCTTTGATATTGAATTGAGGGATGTCAGCTTTTCATACGGAAAAAACGAGGTGTTGCATCATCTTGATCTGAGGATTCCGCAGAACACTTCCTGTGCGATTGTCGGACCGTCCGGCTCGGGAAAGAGCACCTTGTGCAGCCTGATTGCGCGATTTTGGGATGTGAGTGCGGGCGAGATCCTGCTCGGTGGAGAAAATGTCAAAGCCTATACTGCCGACAGCCTATTGAAAAATTTCTCGATCGTTTTTCAGAATGTCTACCTTTTTGAAGACACGATCGAGAACAATATCAAATTCGGAAATCCGAATGCGACGATCGAGCAGGTGATCGAGGCTGCGAAAAAGGCATGCTGTCACGATTTTATCATGGAATTGCCCGACGGCTATCAGACGAAGGTCGGCGAGGGTGGAGCGACATTGTCGGGCGGTGAAAAGCAAAGGATATCCATTGCGCGAAGCCTGCTCAAGGATGCGCCGATCGTGATTCTGGATGAAGCGACGGCAAGCGTCGATCCTGAAAATGAACAGGAGTTGCAAAAGGCGGTTCGCGAATTGACGAAGAACAAAACCGTCATCATGATCGCGCATCGCCTGTCGACGGTCCGAAATGTCGATCAGATCGTCGTATTGGAGGAAGGGCGCATCGTACAGAGAGGAACACATGAAAAGCTGATGAAGGAGGAGGGAGTCTACAGACGATTTGTGCAGCTCCGGGAGCAGGCAATCGGATGGTGTTTGAAATGATGAACTTGGAAAATATAAAGCAAATATGGGATCAGGGCGCAAAGGAGCAAGGAAAATTTTTGCTCGGAGAGCTCGAAGCAACAAGAACGGTATGGGAAAAGCTGCTCGCGGAAAAGCTCTTTCCGCTTCGATCGGGAGAGGTGCTGGATATGGGCTGCGGCACCGGATTTTTGTCATTGCTCCTGGCAGAAATGGGATTTCGGATCATGGCGGTCGATGTGAGCGGCGCGATGCTGAAGGAAGCAGTGCAAGCAGCGGATCTTCTTGGTGTCAGCGATCGGATCCGCTTTGTTCAGACGGATGTATCCGCGCTTGATTTTGAACCGGCGCGCTTCGAGGCGATCGTATCACGGCATGCCTCGTGGCTTTTTACGCAGCCGGAGCTCGTGTATCAAAGCTGTGCAAGACTGCTGAAGAAGGACGGGATTCTTTTGAACTTTGACGCTAATTGGCTGTTGCCGATCCGAAACGAACAGATCAAAAAGCTTTTCGAGGAGGATGAGAAGGCATTGATCGACAAATTCGGAGAATTTCAGGACTACTATCATCAGAAGGAGCTGATGAGCGTTCTGAATCAGCTACCGACTGCGTCGAAGGATCGACCGATCTGGGATAAAACGATCTGTGAAGCGGCAGGATTTTCGGAGGTGGAAATATCGCATCTGTCCGATGAGAGCTTGTGGGATCCGTTTTTTGCGATCCGGTACCGACATACGCCGACCTTTGTTGTGAGAGCAAAGAAGTAACGCAGTCAGGAAAGGTTTTCGGAGGAAGAAAGTTGATTCGATCGAGTTGAGAGGTCGCAGGACGGAAAGGAAAATAATATGAGTCAAGCAAATAAATGGACGATCAAGGATGTGATCACAACGGTGTTGATGAGCGTACTATTGATTTTTATTCAATTCATCATCAATATGATCTGCATGCTCAATGCCTTTGTCAGTATGGTTTTGTCGGTGGGCTTTACGGTCTTTGTCGCGGCGCCGGTCTATTTTCTGATGGTTTTGAGAGTCCGCAAACGAGGTGTTTCGATGATCTATATGACGATCGTGGGATTTGTGTTTATGCTGATGGGCAATGCCTATCTGCTCCCGTATTATATGCTGATCGGGATCATCTGCGAAGCGATCTTATGGAAAGAGGGAGCGGTAAACAACCCGGCGCGATTGACGGCCGCCTGGACGGTGTTCAGTCTGTTGGCGAACGGAACGAATTTGCTGCCGATTTGGTTCTTTTGGGATACCTATTACGGCTTTGCGGTCGAAAGCGGGATGAGCCCGGAATATATCGACGCGTATGTGAAATACTACACAACGCCGATATGGATTGCATTGATCGTGATCTATACGACACTGTGCGGATTTTTGGGCAGCAGGGTGGCGCAAAAATTATCGAAAAAGCATTTTAAGAAAGCGGGCGTACTATAGTGTTAAAAGCAAAATCAATAGCAGAGAGCGAAGCGATTGCCTGCTCGAAGGATTCGCGGCGGACAAATTCGGATTTTGCGGTAGGAACGAAGCTGTGGGCATTTCTCTGCATAATGCCTGCCTCGTTCTTCATCACCGACTATCGACAGAGCGCCGTTCTTACGATGATCGGATTTGTCTATCTGATCCATCAGCGCAAATGGAGGATTTTGAAATCCATGGCGGCATCGTATGTCGTGATCGTGCTGGCGATGATTGGGATACGATTTTACGGATTGCGCACGATCATCATTCCGGAGTTTTATGTCTTTTTGTTTTGGAGCATCTATCCGACGATGCTTCTTTCATGGGATCTGATCACCACGCCGACCGGCGAGCTTGCGGCCTTTTTGTCTCGGATCCGAATGCCGGTCTTTGTCATTTTGGGCGTGCTGGTTATCTTTCGATTTGTCCCGACGATGCGATCGCAGCTGCAGCAGATCCGAAGCTCGATGAAAAATCGCGGGCTGCTCGAGCCGTTGCAGGTGCTCAGACATCCGTTTTATACAGGCGAGTATGTGTTGATCCCGCTTCTGCTGCGCTGTATTCAGATTGCTGACCAATTAGCGGTTTCGGCTGTTACGCGCGGAGCGGAATGTCCCGAAAAGCGAAGTAGTTATTATGAAAAGAGGATGCGAGCGGCGGATTATCTGTGGCAGATCGTGTGGAGCCTTGTGCTTATCGCCGTCATCGCGAAAAGGATACGACTATGGTAGAAATGGAAAAAGTGGATTTTTGCTACGCCAATAGCGAAAGAGGGGTAAGCGACATCGATTTGAAGCTCGGCAAAGGGGAATGCGTCGTGCTGACCGGACGCTCCGGCGGCGGAAAAAGCACGATATTGCATCTGCTCAACGGATTGGCACCGCAGTATTATCAAGGAAAGCTTTCGGGAAGCATTTTTCTGGACAAAAGGTATGCGGAGGATATTCCTCTTTGGCAAAGAGGGTGGATCATCGGCAGCATATTTCAGGAGCCGCAAAGTCAATTTTTTTCTGCGGAACTTGCCGGTGAGATCGCCTTCGGATGCGAAAATTACGGACTGAGCAGGCAGGAGATTATTCAAAAAACGGAGCGGGCGATCGAGATTTTTGAACTCGGAACGCTCCGACATCGCTCGCTGGATCTTTTGTCAAGCGGAGAAAAGCAGCGTGCCGCGATCGCTTCGGTCTATGCGGTCTCGCCGGAGATATATGCCTGCGACGAGCCGACGGCGAATCTGGATGAAGAAAGCGCTTTAAAACTGGCTGAGGTATTCAAAAAGCTGAAATCGGAAGGAAGAACGCTGATTATTGTCGAGCATCGTCTAAGCTGGCTGCACGATATTGCGGATCGCTATATCTACATAAAGGAAGGCAGAGTGCTTTGGGATCGCACCAGGGAGCAGATCGAGGAGATGACGGAGCGGGACAAAAGAAATTACGGGCTGCGAAGCCTGTATCCGATCGAAAAGCCCTCCCTGCCGCCACCTGAAGGCTCAGGCACGCCGATCCTGCAAGCGGAAAGAGTCTATCGCAGTGAAAATCGCAAATCGGCGAAAAGAATTCTGAAAGAGATCTCCTTTGCCGCATGGGCAGGGCAAGTGATTGCCATAACCGGACACAACGGAGCAGGCAAAACGACCTTGGGGAATATTTTGAGCGGATTGAAAAGAGAGAGCGGCGGCAGCATACGGCTGGACGGAAGAAAAAGCGGAATGAAGGCACGCCGCAAAAAAATTTGGTACAGCGCCAACGACACCGCAACGCAATTTTTTACAGACAGCGTATCGGAGGAAGTTCTTTTGAGTCGGGAAATCACGACAAAGCGAGCGGAACAAGCGACCGATATTTTGAAGCAGCTGGGGCTGTATGAATTCAAGGAAGCGCATCCGGCAACACTGTCCGGCGGACAAAAGCAAAGACTGTCCATCGCTTGCGGATTGCTTTCCGATCGGGAGATATTGATTTTTGACGAGCCGACGAGCGGCGTGGACGGCTATCATGTCGAGATTATTTCGGACGCCTTCCGAAAAGCGGCCGAAAACGGAAGGGTCGTGCTGATCATCAGCCACGACTATGAATTGATTCGGCGCTGCTGTGATTATTCGATCGAGCTGGGCGAAGATTGATCGCCGCTGTTCAAATTCACTGCAAAATGTAATGTGATAAAATATATGCTACAGAAATATTCAAAAAAGAGAGAGAGCCATGATACAATGGTTTTGAAAAAGGTTATAGTTAATTATCTCAAAGGGGGCATATGCCCTCTTTCTGTTTAGGAGAAAGAAAACATGATGAAGCGATATATTTTTCAATCCTATTTCTGACAGCAACAGTGCCGGTCGTGTACAAATGATGACTTGACAACTGATAAATCGGAAGTGTAATTCAGGACAAAAAACGACTTGACAAAGCGCTTGAGAAGGAATATAATCATCCAATAAGCAAGGATTAGGGAACAGGAAGCCATTGGTTTACAGAGAGAAAAGCGGCGCTGAGAGCTTTTTATCCGATCGTTTCAAAACTGACCGCCCTATAGCTCTCATTAATCTTGAGCGGGTATGCCCGTTACAGCCAAAAGAGAACCAAGTTGGGTGGAACCACGCAGATGCGTCCCATAGATTGATATTCAGTCTATGGGATTTTTTATTTGTAAAATTTGTATAGGACAAGGAGAGTATTATGGTAAAGGTAGAATTGAAGGACGGCTCGATCCGAGAGTTTGAAAACGGGGTGAGCGTTTTCGATGTTGCATCTTCGATCAGCGAAGGTCTGGCGAGAGATATCGTCGGCGCAAAATTCAACGGGGAAGTGAGAGAACTGAAATCTTCAATCGATGAGGACGGAAAAATCGAGTTTTTGAAATTCAGTGAATTGGATGGAAAGGATATTTTCTGGCATACTTCGACCCACATTATGGCGCAGGCGGTCAAGCGACTGTATCCGGAAGCGAAGCTTGCGATCGGACCGGCGCTTGAAAACGGATTTTATTACGATATCGACCTGGAATATCGCTTGTTGCCGGAGGATCTGGAAAAAATCGAGGACGAGATGCGAAAGATCGTCAGCGAGGGCTACGAGGTGCGACGCTTCGAGCTGCCTCCGGACGAAGCGATCCGATTGATGAAGGAAAGAAATGAAGATTACAAGATTGAAATGATTGAGGAGCTTGCGGCCGGAGGAGAAAAAATCTCCTTCTATGAGCAGGGCGAATTTGTCGATCTGTGTGCGGGGCCGCATCTTCCGAATGTAAAAAAGGTAAAGGCATTCAAGCTGACCAGCGTGGCAGGAGCATATTGGCGAGGGGATCAAAACAACAAGATGCTTCAGCGCTTGTACGGGATCGCCTTTGAAAAGAAAAAGGATCTGGACGAATATCTGCATATGCTGGAGGAAGCGAAAAAGCGCGACCACAGAAAGCTCGGAAGGGAGTTGGAGCTGTTCGTGATGATGGACGAAGGTCCGGGTTTTCCGTTTCTTTTGCCGAACGGAGTCGTATTGAAAAACCAACTGATGAAATATTGGCGTGAGGTGCACCGTAAAGCGGGCTATGTGGAGGTGGAAACTCCGATCATTCTGAACAGACAGCTTTGGGAAACTTCAGGGCATTGGTTCAACTACAAAGAAAATATGTATACGCTTCTGATCGATGAAGAGGATTATGCGATCAAGCCGATGAACTGTCCGGGAGGAATGCTTTGCTACAAAACCCAAATGCGATCATACCGTGATTTGCCGCTTCGTATGGCGGAAGTCGGAAGAGTTCATCGGCACGAATTGTCCGGCGCACTGCATGGCTTGATGCGGGTACGGGCATTTACACAGGATGATTCACATATTTTCATGCTGCCGGAGCAAATCAAGGATGAGATAAAAGGAGTTGCCTCGCTCATCGATGAGGTATACAAAAAATTCGGCTTCAGCTACCATGTGGAGCTGTCGACAAGACCTGAAAAATTCTTGGGCGAGATTGCCGATTGGGACCGCAATGAGGCGACCCTCAAGGCGGCGCTTGAGGAGCTTGGACTTGATTACAAAATCAACGAGGGAGACGGCGCGTTTTACGGGCCGAAAATCGACTTTCATATCAAGGACGCGATCGGCCGTACATGGCAATGCGCGACAATTCAGTTGGATTCGCAGCTTCCGGAGCGTTTTGATTTGACATATACCGGAAAAGACGGCGAAAAGCACCGTCCGATTATGATCCACCGCGTAGTATATGGCAGCATCGAGCGATTTATGGGTATTCTGATCGAGCATTTTGCGGGCAAATTCCCGGTATGGCTGTCACCGGTGCAGGTGAAGATTCTTCCGATCTCCGACAAGTTTATGGATTATGCCGAGAAGATCGAAAAGCTGTTGTTTGACGCACAGATTCGTGTGGAGCTGGACAATCGGGCAGAGAAGATCGGATACAAAATCCGGGAGGCTCAGCTTGCCAAGGTGCCGTATATGATCATCGTCGGTGAAAAAGAGGTTGAGGAAAACAATATTTCGGTTCGCTTGAGAGATAGCGGAGAGACCATTTCCATGAGTCCGGAGGATTTCAAGAACAAAGTGGTTGAAGAAGAAGCCGAAAGAAAATAGAATAATAAGCGAAGCCGGCTGAAATCATTTGAAAAGGGCGGCTCGGATGGAGCGGGCCGCTGTGCGAGGGCAATGCTCCGGTAAAGGCTTTTGTAAAAAAGAAAGGAGCCGTTATGTGGATTTCTGAGATTTTTAACGGTGCGCCGAGCGAGGAACGAGGCGATTTGGAATCGTGTGTGTATCGAGAGCTGGATCGTTTGGGCATTCCTTTTGAACGCGTGGACAATGATGCGGTGCATACGATGGAGGAATGCGTGGCGATCGATCAAGCGCTCGGCGCCGAGATCCGAAAAACAATCGTGCTGTGCAACCGAAAGAAAACGAGCTTTTATCTGGTGGTGCTTCCGGCTTCAAAATCGGTGGACACCAAAGAGATCGGCCGCCTCATCGGAGTGTCCGGACTGTCCTTCGCGCCGGCGGACAAGCTGCAGGAAATACTCGGTGCGCAGCCGGGATCGGCAACCGTGATGGGAATTATTCGTGATCGGGAGGATTATGTTCAGGTGATAATCGATCGGGAGGTTGCGGACGAAGAATACTTTGCCTGCAATCCCGGTGTCAACACCTCGCATATCAAGCTCAAAACCTCCGATTTGATCCAAAAATATCTGGCGAGCAATCTTCACAAGCCGATGATCATCGCTTTGTGACCCGCGCAAAAAAATAAAAGGAGTCGGTCAAAGGTGTTTGAAGCAAAACCGATCATGCGCGAGTCGAGCGATTGCACACAAACGGCAAAGGCTACGGCGTATGCAAAAGCCTCTCCGAAAGTATCGCTCACAGCCGATCGTGCGAGAGCACGGATACGAATATGGAGTTGTAAAGGATAAGCTATATAATAAGGAAATAATCCGTTCCGTAGTGTTTTTTTGCGGAGCGGATTTTTTTTGAAAATTATTTTGTGAAAAATTAAAAATGTAATGTGATAAGACATATGTTACAGAAATAAACAAAAAAAGAGAGAACCCATGATACAATAGTTTCGACGAAAAAACAAAAGTATCATAAAAGGAGTATCTCTCTTATGAATAGTATAACCGAAGAAATGAAATATC
>JBGZCE010000017.1:0-5911 GCA_041845175.1 Filifactoraceae bacterium | reverse complement strand
TGCTCGGCAATAAAGATGACATCGACTCAGCAGTAAGAGAATGTGTTAAAAAGGCTTGGGACTCCCCTTGCGGCTTTATTCTTTCAACCGGTTGCCAAATCCCTAAAGGCACTAAAATCGAAAACATCGAGTATTTTATGGAAGCCGGCAAAAAATACGGCGCAAATCCGATTCAAATAAAATTATTGGAAGGAGATTACAATGAATAATTCAAATCCGTTAAAACCGAACAGCTACGCCCTTATTCCTTTTGTGATTTTTGTGGTTTCTTATTTGGCAACAGGCGTAATTCTCGACAACATGGGCTTTGAGCTTGCATTTTATGCCGTCCCGTCGCCAATATTCATTATTATCGGTATCATCGTTGCTTTTGTAATATTCAAAGGAAGCATCGACAAAAAATTTGATACTTTTTCAAAGGGCTGCGGCGACGAAAACATAATCATCATGTGTCTTATCTACATACTTGCCGGAGCGTTCAGTACGGTGATGAAATCGACCGGATCGGTGGATTCCGTTGTCAATCTTTCACTTTCCGTCATTCCGATCCGCTTTGCAGCGGCAGGGCTGTTTATGATCGCAGCCTTTCTCTCCACCGCAACCGGTACTTCGGTGGGTACGGTTGTTGCTCTTGGATCGATCGCTGTCGGTATTGCAGAAAAAGGAAATCTTCCAATCGCTCTGGTATTGGGCGCCTTGGTCGGCGGCGCAATGTTCGGCGATAATTTATCCATCATTTCCGATACCACGATTGCCGCAACAAGAACTCAAAATGTTTCCATGAAGGATAAATTCCGAATGAATTTCAAAATTGCTTTACCTCCCGCCATAATTACCCTCATTTGTTTGCTTTTTTTTGCAAAACCGAGCGGTGAGGTCGACTTCGGAGCCTTGGAATACAGTATTGTAAAAATTGTTCCGTACTTGTTCGTACTCATCAGCGCAATTACGGGAATGAATGTTTTTGTCGTTTTGATGAGCGGGATTCTTCTGGCCTGCGGAATCGGCATTGCAACGGATGCTTTTGTCATTGCCGAAGGCTCCAATCTGTTGATCACGATTTCCAAAACGATCTACGACGGCTTCAGCGGTATGTTTGAGATCTTTTTACTTTCCATGCTGACCGGAGGACTCGCACATATGGTTCGCAACGAGGGCGGTATCGAGTGGGTGATTACAAAGATGAAAAAAACGATTCAGGGACAAAAAACTGCCGAGCTTGCCGTTTCCAGTTTGGTTTCTCTATGTGATATCGCGCTGGCAAATAATACGGTTTCGATAATTATAAGCGGACCTGTCGCAAAGGATCTTTCAAAAAGCTATCGGGTTGACCCGAGAAGGATGGCTTCCCTCTTGGATATTTTCTCTTGTGTTTTTCAAGGTTTGATTCCTTACGGAGCACAGCTGCTTATCGCGGCCGGTCTCACCGGAGGCACCATTTCTCCTGTACAGATTATTCCATTTGTTTGGTATAATGTCCTTCTTGCCGTTTTTGCCGTTTTATCGATCTACATTCGGTTCAGCGATGCAAAAACCGGATGGAATTTTGAGAAGGATGAACCGTTATCTCAAGTATAAATCCTTAAAGACCCATGAGTTGTATGTACTCTAATATCACAAAACAAGAATAATCCTATAAAACAAAAAGCATACCGGATAGCCTTTTTTTACTAAGGCTGTTCGCGGTATGCTTTTCTACTCGTTAGACGATTTCTATTTTTCCCCGATATACGATTCCCCTCTGAACATCAATGGATATCTGTTCTCCGGAATTTAATTTATCCAAAATACCATCCGCACCGACAATTACCGGAATCCCGAGACTGACGCCTACAATGGCAGCATGGCCGGTCAGCCCCCCTTCTTCCACAATAATTGCCGAAGCCTTGCAGATCTTGTCCATGTACTCAATGTCGGTGAAGCGACCGACAAAAATTTCGCCCTGATTAAACTCATCCGACGGTTCACGAACAATACGGGCAATTCCTGAAAGATTTTTGCTTCCGATTCCGATTCCGTTCGCAATAATATCGGACACGACATGTACTTTGATCAGATTGGTCGTACCGACCTTGCCTATCGGCACTCCCGCCGTAATAACCACTTTATCCCCTGACTTCACAAATCCTTTTTGGAGCGCCAGCGAAACGGACTGGTCAAACATTTCATCCGTTGATTGTACATGCTCGCCCAAAACGGTTTCCACCCCCCAAATCAGAGACAGCTGCCTTCGCACGGTTTCGCGATTGACCGACGCAATGATCGGCGCCTTCGGCCGATAAGTCGAAACGGCACGAGCAGTATAGCCCGATGAGGTCGATGTGATGATCGCATCCGCTTCGACATCCTTTGCCAAAGTACAGCTGGCATGGCTTATCGCGTTGGTAATGGTGACGGCTCTTTGCTGTTGACGGCTTTGGAGAATCATTTCATAATCCAAAGTCCCTTCCGTTCTTTTTGCGATGCGCGCCATTGTTTCAAGCGCTTCAACGGGATATTTGCCGGCTGCGGTCTCTCCGGACAGCATGATCGCATCCGTTCCGTCATAGATTGCATTGGCAACATCCGTAACCTCCGCTCTGGTAGGACGCGGATTTCTCATCATGGAATCCAGCATCTGAGTCGCCGTAATAACAGGCTTTGTCAGGAGATTTGCCTTCTTGATGAGTCTCTTCTGAACGATCGGGATTTCTTCGGTCGGGATCTCAACACCCAAATCTCCCCTCGCCACCATGATCCCGTCCGATACCTGAAGGATCTCGTCAATATTATCCACGCCTTCCTGGTTTTCGATCTTTGAAATGATCTGAATATGATTTGCATCATACTCTTCCAAAATTTCTCGGATCGCCATGACATCCGATGCCTTGCGTACAAAAGAGGCCGCAATGAAGTCGATATCGTTTTTGATCCCGAACAATATGTCGGATCGGTCTTTTTCGGTAATTGCCGGCAGGTTGATCTTTACATTCGGCACATTGACGCCCTTATTATTTTTTATAATCCCGGCGTTCTCAACACGAGTGATGATCTCATCGCCATTCACTTGCGTTACGATCAATTCGACCAACCCGTCGTCAATGAGTATCCTGTCGCCGACAGCCACATCCTTCGCCAGGCCTTCATAACTGACCGAGCAGAAATTTTCGTTGCCGATCACTTCATTCATTTTGATAACAAAGGCTTGCCCTTCAACCAATTGGATCTCCGGCTTGTCAAATTTTCCGGTTCGTATTTCGGGACCTTTGGTGTCCAACAAAATCGCCGTTGCTTCCTGAAGATTTTCTCTTACCTTTTTAATTCGATCAATCCTCGCCTGATGCTCTTCATGAGATCCGTGCGAAAAATTCAGTCGACATACATCCAGTCCTTTTCGAATCAGCTCGGACAGTACCTCCTCCGATTCACTTGCCGGTCCGATGGTACAAACAATTTTTGTTTTCTTAAAGCTCATTTCTCCTCCTATATCGACAACACCTTCGATAATTCATGCATCTTTTGATCAAAATATCTCGGCCGCTCCAACGCTTCCACGATGTCCATATCAAAAATTCTGTTTTGTTTTATCCCGACCACTCGATTCTTTTTTCCGCTTAGCAAGCACTCCACCGCCGCCGCACCGAGCTTGCTCGCCAATACGCGATCGAAATTGCTCGGACTTCCCCCTCGTTGGATATGCCCCAGAATCGTTGTACGGCTTTCCATTTGGGTAAGCTCCGTGATCTTCTGCGCGATCTTATCGGCAGAGCCCGCGCCTTCCGCAACGACGATGATGCTCTGTGTCTTTCCTCTTTTTGCACTTTCCAAAAGCTTTTTTGAAATCTCCGGCAGATTGTACGGGATCTCAGGCACCAGAATCGCTTCGGCACCTCCGCTCATCCCGGAGTACAAAGCAATATCTCCGCAATTTCGTCCCATCACCTCGATGATGCTGATCCTTTCATGCGACGAGGAAGTATCTCGAAGCTTGCCGATCGCCTCGACCGCCGTATTGACCGCCGTATCGAAGCCGATCGTATATTCCGTATATGCCAGATCATTGTCGATGGTCCCGGGGATTCCGATCGCCGGCACCCCTCTCAGACTCATCTCCCTCGCTCCTCGAAAGCTTCCGTCACCGCCGATCACGATCAACCCGTCGATGCTGTTTGCCTTCAGCATCTCGATCGCTTTTTCTTTCCCGCTTTCTTCAAGAAACTCCAGCGCTCGGGCAGACTTCAGAATGGTGCCCCCGCGCTGGATGATATCTCCGACGGATGACACATTGAGGGGAACCATATCCCCCGACATCAAGCCTTTATACCCTCGAATGATCCCAAAAACCTCCGATCCGTGAAATATCGCATAGCGAACAACCGCTCGTATTGCCGCATTCATTCCCGGAGCATCTCCCCCGCTTGTCAAAACCGCTATTCTCTTCATAATCCTCCGAAGGGACATTTCTGTTCCCAAAATATTTATTTCAATCCCGGTATCTCCAAAAAAATCCAAACCTATTATACCCTTTAATCGAACCGTTTACAACAAATTTCGCGCAACGAAAAAACCCTCCTGTCGGTCTCGATGCTCCGACAAAAAGGGTTTCATTGAGTACAAATTTTGAGTTTTATTCCGCTGAATATGGAAGAAGCGCGAGATTTCTTGCTCTTTTTATCGCCAGCGTAAGCTTTCTTTGAGCGATTGCCGATGTTCCCGTTACTCTTCTCGGAAGAATTTTTCCTCTTTCGGTAATATACTTTTTCAAAAGCGCTACATCTTTATAATCAATTTGATTGATCTTATCGCCTGCAAACGGATCTGATTTTTTTCTTCTTTTTCTCATTCCTTTTTGTGCTGCCATGATAAACCTCCTTTGTTAAAATGGTACATCATCGTCTTCAAGCGCACGGTATCCATCCTCGTCCAAGCCTTTCGGCGAAAACGCATTGGCCTCCGCTTCATACCCTGTCGGCATAAAATCCGTATTGCTTGATGATGCTTGACTGAATTCATTTCTCGGCGCTGCCCCGCTCGGCTTGCCCAAGAACTGTACATTGTCTGCAATAATCTCCGTAATATATCGCTTTTCTCCGGTCTGTGTTTCGTAGCTTCTGTTTTCGATTCGGCCTCTCACAGCCACCTGGCTTCCTTTGGCAAGGTAGTTCGCCACATTTTCCGCAGGCTTTCCCCATACCACAATATTAAAGAAATCAGCTTGCTTCTGACCGTCCTTCCCAACGAAGGTTCGATCCACCGCAATGGAAAAAGTCGCTACCGCTCTCCCGCTTGACGGAATATATCTCAATTCGGGATCTTTTGTCAGTCTTCCGATCAAAATCGCAATATTCATATTCGGCTCCTAATTCTCATCCAAATTAATAACCATATGACGAATTACATTGTCGTTGATTTTCAGATTACGATCAAGCTCTTTCGGAACATCTACGGTCGCTTTGAACGAAACAAGCACATAGAAGCCTTCTCTCAGCTTTTGTATCTCGTATGCAAGTCTCTTGACTCCCCATACATCAACCTTTTCAACTTCGCCTGACGCTTCGATTATCGACTTGACCTTGTCAAGCACGGCATCTTTTGCTTCATCTTCGATTGCCGGTCTCAATACATAAACCAATTCGTAATTTCTCATTACTTTCACCTCCCTTTGGACTATACGGCTCTTTTGAGCAGAAAGTGGAGAATAGGATCGCTCCCCGCAAAAATTGCGTAAATCTCACAACGCCGTATTATATCATATATCAATCGGATTTGTAAACTGCTTGCAGGAATTTATTTGGCTCCGCAATCTTAGCTGTCAAGACATATGTTACACTTTTGAGAAATACTCCGATACTACTTGATTCGGACTTTTGAAGTTCAAACAGGTTTTCGCCGTAGCGTTATACCGTTTTTGATGGTTCTCTAATGCCTGCCT
>JBGZCE010000016.1:0-6472 GCA_041845175.1 Filifactoraceae bacterium | reverse complement strand
TTTCATTCGGACATGCTCCGTTTATTCACAACAGTCTTTGGATTTTGAATATGCGGCGAAGCTCCGTGGTCGGGTCGGGCAAAAGCACCGCGTTTTTCTTCGCGAGTCGAGTTTTGCGCGAGAAGGAGAGTTGCCGCTGCGCCATGAGCTTTGTGTAAATCGGATTTGGTCGAGGCGTTTTTTACTAATCGCGCCATGTGCTGACGGTGAACAGCGTCAGGATCGGAAGAAATTCCAATCGACCTGCCAGCATATTGAAACAGAGAATCAGCTTCATCGGAATGCTCAAATGGGAGAGATTGCCTGCCGGTCCGTAGGCGTTCAGACCCGGTCCGGCGTTGTTGATCGTTCCGTTGACGATCCCGAAGGCGGTTTCCATATCAAGTCCCAACGCGACCAGCGAGAGATTTGAGATCAGAAACACGCACAAAAAGGTCATGATATAGATCTCGACTCCGCGGATGACATCGTCCTCCAAGGGTTTTTTGTCGAGCGTGATCGGGATCACCCAGTTGGGGTTCATGCTTTTTTTGAGCGAGCGTCCGACTGCCTTGAACATGATCAGAATTCGGGACATTTTGATTCCTCCGCCGGTGGAGCCGGCACAGGCTCCGACGAGCATCAGCACCATGAGAATCGCTTGCGAGAATTGCGACCACTTGGTGTAGTCGTAGGTTGCAAAGCCTGTCGAGGTGATGATCGAGGAAACCTGAAAGAACGCATATCGGAAGGCTTCCGAAAGGCTCGAATACATCGTTCTCGTATCGAGTATGATGATGGCGGTGGCAATACCGACCAGTCCCAAAAACCAGTGCAGCTCCTCGGAGCGGATCGCGTCGTAAAAGTTTTTGGTCAATACAAAAAAATATAAATTAAAATTAATTCCAAATATCAGCATGAATATGGAGATGACCATATCGATATAATAGCTGTTGTAGCTTGCGATGCTGTGATTGGTGATTGCGAAGCCGCCGGTGCCGGCTGTCGAAAAGGAGGTCAGGAGGCTGTCGAAAAGCGGCATTCCCCCGAAATATAGGAAGAGCATTTCCAGCACGGTCAAAAGGATATACATTCCGTACAGAATGCGCGCCGTATTTTTTGTTCGGGATACCAGCTTTCCGACGGTCGGACCGGGAACCTCCGCCCGCATGATGTGCATCGCGCGCGCGTTGGTTTTCGGCAAGACGGCGAGTGCGAACACAAGCACGCCCATACCGCCGATCCAATGGGTGAAGCTGCGCCAGAACAAAAGCCCCTTCGGCAGCACCTCGATGTCTTCCAGAATCGTGGAGCCGGTCGTGGTGAAGCCCGATACCGTTTCAAAAAAGCTGTCGACAAAGGAAGGGATCGCGCCGCTCAAATAAAACGGGAGCGCGCCCAGCAGTGAGAAGAGCAGCCACGAAAATGCGACGATCACCATGCCTTCCTTCGCATAGATATTCTTTTTTTCGGGAATATGCTGGCCGAGAAGGTTTCCGATGCCGTGCGACAGGGCGATCGACGGCAAAAACATGATGGCGGAGCTTTCGTTGAACAGCATCGAAACCGTTAGCGGAACAAGCAACACGAAGCCGTTGACCTTCATCATCAAGCCCAAAATATACCATACCATTTTGTAGTTCATAAAATTTCCTTTATTGCATCGGCATCGAATCCGTGCCGTTTGCCTCTTCAAAATCGAATATGTCGATCAAATCGGAAAGGTATTTGATCGTCGTGACGACGATGACATTGTCGTCGGGAAGCAGCACATCATTTCCGCGCGGGAAGATGATCTTGCCGCCGCGTATGATGTATGCCAAAACGAGATCGGGACGGATCGGCATGTCCTTGATCGGGATCCCGGTAAACTCGGCATTCTCCGCAACCTTGAATTCCAGCGCCTCGACCCGATTGTCCACGAGCTTGTAGAGGGTCTGCACATTGGAGCCCTTTGAATTCAGCAGCGCGCGCACATAACGGACGATGTGATTGACCATGATCTCCTTGGGCGTAACGATCGAGCCGATCCCCGCCTTGCTGATCATTTTGACAAAGCCGCGGCGATTGACCTTCGTGATGACCTTCTCGATGTTTTTGCTGTTGGCATAGAGCGAGATGATGATGTTTTCTTCGTCGATGCCGGTGAGTGAGATACAGGCGTCCATCCGGTCGATATCCTCCTCGTCCAGCAGCTCCGGCGAGGTGCCGTCGCCGTTGATGACGATCGACTGCGGGATCAGCTTGCTCAATTTGTTCGCCTTTTCGGGGTCGATCTCGATCACGCGCACATTCATGTGCAGCTCCTCGAGCGTTTTGGCGACATAGTAGGCGATGGCGCTGCCGCCGATGATCATGACATTTTTGATCTTGGGGGTCGTGCCGCATACGGCTTTGAAAAAATTTGCCAGATCGCCCGCGGTCGCGGTGACAAAGAGCTGATCCTTTTCGGCAAGCACAAAATCGCCTTTAGGAACGAATACCTCGTCGTTTCGGATGACGCAGCACACGAAGACATCGGTGCCGATATTTTTTGCGATCTCCGAGAGGCGCTGACCGGCGAGCGGATTGTTTTCGTTCAATTCAAACTGAACCAGATTGACCCGTCCCTTGACAAAGGATTCGATCTGAAGTGCGGACGGATATTTGAGCATTTTGGAGATAAAGCCCGCCGCTTCCTGATCAGGGTTGATAATCATGTCGATATTCAGGCTCTTTTGCATAAAAATCAGCTGGCTGTTGTATTCCGGCTTTCGTACCCGTGCAACCGTAAATTTTGCGCCCAGCGCCTTGCCGATCACGCAGCAGAGCGTGTTGATTTCCTCCGACTGCGTTACCGCAATCAGCATATCCGCATCCTGTACATCCGCCTGCAAAAGCACCTCGCGGGTCGTTCCGTTTCCGGCGATGCCGATGATATCGTGATTATGGGTAAATTTTTCGATGATCTTCGGATTCGTGTCGATCACGGTAACATTGCAGCCCTCCTGTGTGAGGTGGAATGCCAGTGAATCGCCGACCTTTCCGCCGCCGACAATAATAATTCGCATAAGTCCTCCATTTCATTACGATATGATTATAGCCCAATGCCGAACGCTTTGCAACAGGAAACCGCGCGCCAAAAATAAAGCAAAGCCGACTGATGAAATTCGCTTGCGAGCAGCCAAAAAAATCGTCGGGAAATATCCCATTTATTTCAAATATGATATAATAGGAAGGAAAACGATTTGCTTTTTCGGAGAAGGGCGCCGACCGAGCGAGGCAAGCGGATAGCATAAGAGCTTGCCGGAGTGCTTCGGGATGCGCAGGACAATGCAAGTCGGAGAGAAAAAGGAGAGTCTATGTCAGAGCATAAGTATGTCAGGATTTTGAAAAAAGAGCTGATGCCGGCACTCGGATGCACCGAGCCGATCGCGCTCGCCTATGGCGCGGCAAAGGCGAGAGAAATTCTCGGCGACTTGCCGGAGCATGTCGAGGTGCTGTGCAGCGGGAATATCATCAAAAATGTCAAGGGCGTCACCGTGCCGATGTCCGGCGGCATGAAGGGGATCGTGCCGAGCGTGCTGCTCGGATTGACCGGCGGCGATGCGGCAAAAAATCTCGAGGTGTTGACGAGCGTTACCGAAGCGGACATCCGAAAAACCCGCGAGCTCTTGGAGGAGAAGATCTGCACGGTAAAGCTTGCCGAGGGTGTCGAGAATCTGTACATCCGTATTACCATGTCCAAGGGCGATGAAAATGCTTCGGTGGAGATCCGAAACGCGCACACGAATATCACCGAGATCCGAAAAAACGGAGCTGTGATTTTCAGCGCGGCGGAGCAGTCGGAGAGCGAAAGGGTTTCGCCGTCCGAATACCGCTTCGACGAGATCTATGAATTTGCCGATTCGGCAGATATTGACGAGCTGGTCGGGCTGATCCGAATGCAGATCGCCTACAACCTCGAGATCGCCACCGAGGGCTTGACGCAGGATTACGGCGCCAATGTCGGAAAGACCCTGCTGGCCAGCTATGGCGACGATGTTCGGGTCAAAGCGAAGGCATACGCGGCGGCAGGCTCCGATGCACGAATGAGCGGCTGCTCAAAGCCCGTCGTCATCAATTCGGGCTCCGGAAACCAAGGGCTGACCGTCTCGCTGCCCGTCATCATTTTCGCCTATGATATGGGCGTAACCGAAGAAAAACTGATCCGTGCCCTGATTTTCAGCAACCTGATCGCATTGATGCAAAAAGCGCGGATCGGCAAGCTGTCCGCCTACTGCGGCGCGGTCAGTGCCGCCTGCGGAGCCGGCGCGGCGATTGCCTATCTGCACGATGCAAGCAAAGAAGAAATCATCGACACGATCACCAACACGCTCGGCAATGTATCGGGCATCATCTGCGACGGCGCCAAGCCGTCCTGCGCAGCAAAGATCGCATCTTCCGTCGACGCGGCGATCATGGGCTACACGCTGGCAAGCAATCGCCAAAGATTCGGCGCCGGCGAGGGGATCGTCAAGCAAACGGTCGAGGACACGATTCGCGCGGTCACGCAGATGGCAAAGGAAGGTATGAAAACGACCGATGTTGAAATATTAAATATCATGATCGAGGATTAAGGAGAGAACAATGATAATCAGAAACGGACAGCTTTTTATCGCGGAAGAAGGCTTTGTAACAAAGGATATTGAATTTATCGACGGCGAGATCACGCGGATCGGCGAGCGGCTGGACAATCCGAAGGATGAAGAGGAATACGACGCACAGGGGAAATATGTGCTGCCCGGCTTCATCGACGCCCATTCGCATATCGGGCTCTTCAACGAAGCCATGCGCTGGGAAGGCGAAGACGGCAACGAAGGCTCCGATCCGGTCACGCCGGATGTTCAGGGAATCGACGGGATCAATCCGTTTGACCCCGGCTTTAAAAACGCGCTCGAGGGCGGCGTAACGACAGCCTGCACGGGACCGGGAAGCGCGAATGTTATCGGCGGCACCTTCGCCACGATTTCGCTTTACGGTGATGTGGTCGACAAAATGATCATTCAAAATCCGGCGGCGATGAAATGCGCCTTCGGCGAAAATCCCAAGGGCTGGTACGGACAAAGCGGGAAAAAAGCGCCGATGACTCGAATGGGTGTTGCCGCGATTCTTCGGGACGCTTTGACAAAGGCACAAAATTATTTGGCGAAAAAAGAAGACGCCGAGTACAAGGGCGATCATTTCGACATCGACAACAAAATGGAAGCATTGATTCCGGTGCTCGAAAAAGAGATCCCGCTCAAGGCGCATGCCCATCGCGCGGACGACATCTGCACCGCGATCCGTGTAGCGAAGGAATTCGGCGTCCGGCTGACGCTCGAGCATTGCAGTGAAGGTCATCTGGTTGCGGACTATATCGTTGAAAACGAATTGTGTGCACAGGTCGGACCGACCTTCGGCGTCAAGAGCAAGCCCGAGCTCAAAAATCTGAGCTACGAAACCGCAAAGATCCTGAGCGAAAAAGGCGTCAAGGTATCCATCATCACCGACCATCCCGTGATCCCGCAAGGCTCGCTCAATATGTGCGCCGCGCTGGCACACAAGGCGGGTATGGATGAGATCGAAGCGCTCAAAGCGATCACCGTAAACCCGGCGGAAGCGCTCGGCATCGAAGACCGAAAAGGCGCATTGAAGGTCGGACTCGATGCGGACATCGTCGTGTGGGACAGACATCCGTTCGACCTGCAAGCGACCACCGAGAGAGTCTACATCTGCGGCGAAGAAGTTTTCGGCCGATAGAACGGGCCCGATCACGAAATACGGCGGACGAAGCATATCGGATCGGTACGATATCTTCGATCAGAGCAGGCAGTTTTGTCACAAAATACGATGGACGAAGTACACATCGAAAGGATATGCGCAAGAGCCATAACGACTTACACGAACGATCTGAAACAAAAGCGAACCATCAAAAAACGAGAGCCGACAAGCTCTCGTTTTTTGATATGACATAATAGAATGATTTTGTGTATGGTAAAATGTTATTTGCACAGCTCACGATCAAAGCCTGCCGTTCGTTTGCCAGACTGCCGCTGCAAACAAAATCTTTTTCAATCAGGATACATTGTCTTTTAGTTTGCGCATGACCGGCCAAATCGCGGAAGCAACGGCATAAGCCGGCGTCACAAAGAGGAGAGTCCAATACAATATGAAAAGAATGCGATGCCGGAAGATCGACTGAAGTCCGAGCGTTGCAAACAGAATGCCCAAAAGAAGAAAGACGATCGCGCTTTGACGATAACACGGCTTTTTGTCCATACGCTGCCTTTCCGATGGGGTGGCGTACAAATACCTGTTGTTGAGCGGAACACCCTTTTCCATAAATTGAAGAGTGTAATGTGATAAGACATATGTTACAGAAATAAACAAAAAAAGAGAGAACCCATGATACAATAGTTTCGACGAAAAAACAAAAGTATCATAAAAGGAGTATCTCTCTTATGAATAGTATAACCGAAGAAATGAAATATCG
>JBGZCE010000015.1:0-8029 GCA_041845175.1 Filifactoraceae bacterium | reverse complement strand
ATCATGGGTTCTCTCTTTTGTTTATTTCTGTAACATATGTCTTATCACATTACAATCGGAATAACATTTGCTAAAATAACGGAACAATGCAAGCCCGTTTAATTCAAAAAGGGTCCTGCAACGCTGCATAGTACCTTCTGCTCCCCCCGAAAAATGGGATTTATATAAGATAAGCAGTAACAATTTTCTTTTCAAACCCATAGCAATATGTTGCCATTAAAAAACCGACCTCCAATCGTTAGCTTTTGTCTAACTTTTGAGGGTCGGTTCAAAGGAATTTCCTGTTCGAGATTTTTTATAAGTTTTATAGAAAGCTCCGTTTCCGGATCATTCGGCTCCACGGATTTTTTAGTAGAAGGAAACTCTTGTCGCTTCAAAGGAGTTCAGTCCTTCATAGCCGTTGATTATGACCGTATCACCTTTTGCCATATTCTCGATCGATTTTACGGCATTGGTCAGTTGATCCACGATGACGACGCCGCGCGCAAGATATACTTTGACTTCCTGGTTGTCGATCATCCTTTTGACATAAAGGATGTCTTCTCTGAAGTCGATCTCCGTGATCGTTCCGATGATGACCGTTCCTTTTGCCGCACCATAGATCGTGATATCGAGTATCTCATTGCTGCTGGCGTATACATCCGCTTCATATCCGATCGCTACGGAGGAGATCCCTACCTTGCTGTTGTTTTTGTATGCAAGCGAATTGACCGTAAATTCCAATGTATATTGTTCGCCGCGCTCATCCGTGACGATGATGGTGGCTGTTCCGTTCGCATAGCTCGTTACGCTTTTGATCACAACATTTCGTAATGTTCTTTTGACAGTCGTCGCATCGACGGATACGACCAGCGAGTTTTGAATTTTTGCCGAGATCTTGTCGCCGGATACCAGATCGCTGATCCGTGCCGCTTTTCCGTTTTTCACGATCGAAGCGTTGGCGGCAAAATCATATTCTTCGGCAATATTTCCACTTTTGATGCGAATTTTTGAAGAGGTGACGCTGACGATCTCTCCTTCAAAATTTTTGTTGACCGCCGCAAGCGTCGAGGATGCCTCGATCCCCTTCAGCGTGGTCGAATCCGTATACAGTTTTACGGCGTAGCCGACTTTCAGATCCGACGGTGCCGCCGCTTTGCCGTCCAAGCTGATCACAACGCCCGACACGCGGTTGGTAAACGGACGAAGATTTCCGCTTTGATCCGTGATGGTCAGTATCACATTGTAATTGTCGATGATGATTTGGTTGATCTTACCTTCGACGATCGTTCCGCTCGGCATGGTGATTGTTCCGGTCTGGGTCGTGCCGGACGGCGGAGTTGTCGTTCCCGTATTCGTTGTGCTTGAGCCGCGCGCCTTTACGGAGCTCGGATAAGCGATCGACAGCATCTTCGCCACTTCACCGCGTGTGACCGATTTCAGCGGATTAAAGTCGCCGGTGGTCGCGATCACACCTTTTTTGCCTAAGATCTCCACATACGGTACGGCTTGCTTCGGTATGCTCGCGCTGTCTTTGTACGCTACGACCGCCGCATTGCTCATTTCCTTATCCCAACCGAGTGCACGCACCAAATACACTGCAAATTCATAGCGCTGAGCCTCGCGCTGCTCCTTGGAGGTCTTATTCATAAACTCCTTCAGATATGCTTCCGTATACCAGTTGTTTTCCAATCCGAACACCACGGACGATTTGGCAAAATCCGGGATCAGATTTTCATTCAGCTTCGCTTCCCATTTGGATTTGTTCGCATCATAGGTCGCCTTGACCGTTTCTGCCGGGAACAATCGGCAGATGAATACGATGGATTCGATCCTTGTTACCGATTTGTTCGGCTTGAAGCTCCCGTCCGAGTAGCCGCCGACGAGCCCTTTGGCGGTGATATCGGTTACATACGGCAAGCTCCAGTGATCCTGCCCCTTGTCATTTTTCATATCGTTGAAGGTCGCCGCATACGAAAACCCTGAAATCGTAATCAGCGCCGCCATGAATGATGACAACAGTTTATTTTGCTTTTTCATATTTTTCTCCCCCTGTCCGTTAATTAGTATACGCTGGCGAACTGCTCATAGGTGATCGCAGTCATCACCAAGGTTTTTGACGAATCGGAGCTCTTGAGCACATAATAGGTGCTTCCCGAATAGACTGAGGTGCTCCATTCGTAGCTTCCGCCCAGCAAAGCGGAGGTGATCGTAACGGAGCTTCCCGCTACGCTGTAGACTCCTTTATCCGTTTTCCCCGTAGAAATATTTTTAATATCGACCGAAAAATCGCTGTTGAACTGAGCTACGATTTTTTCCTTCTTCATATTATTAAGCGCGAAGGTTCCCCACAGCTCATTATTCTTTGTACCCGGATCCTTGACCGGTGCCACGCCGCTCGTCGGTGTGGTCGGTGTGGTTGGAACGGTCGGCGTTTCAACCGGGAACAGACCGTTTGACATCGTGATGTTGACAATGTAGCTCGGCGCTCCGACCCAAGTCGTTACTCCGCCCATCTGCTTTGTAACGAAGGACAGCGGAACCATCATCGAGCTCCCCATGATCACCGGCGCCGTATCCATTTGCACGGCAACTCCATTCACCTTGGCATTTCGATTGTTCTTGGTCAGCTCCACGACGACCCCTTCCTTGGTTCCCTTTGCCGTGCTGGTCGCCGCATCCCATTTGATATCCTTTTGCTCCACGCCGATCGCAAGAAATAAAGACTTGAACGGGATCATCACGCGACCCGCCTTTGTATCGAGCACGGCAGGATGTCCTACGATCTGCATCGGAATCCCGTCCACATTTACCGTAACATTATCTTTTGAAGCCGCGCCGGATGGGATCGTCGACAATCCGCACGCTATCAGCCCCGCCATCAACAAACTTATGTATTTCTTCATCAAATCCTCCAGTTTTCTTTTGCAAAAATTATCAGATATATTATATCAAAGCTTTGTAACGAAAGTATGACAAAGCAATTACAATTATACCATTAAACTCTTCTTTTTTCATATCCATTTGTTCAAATTTTTTATTTGTATCGTTTTAAGGATTACAAATTGTAAATTTTTTATGGGATAAAAGAGTACGCTTTCAAATACATTTCGATTCCCCATTGTTTTTTCAAAGTTTTTGTCGAGACACAAAAATGTGTATTTTTGTATTTGTAACTTTTTTGTAATATTTGCCTTTTATTCTCGTCGAAATGATGATATAATGGCAATGGCAAAAAAATTGGAGGTTACAACCCTATGATACAAAGGCTTATCAGTAAAGCAAACCAAGCATTAAAAAGTAAAGCTTTTTGGAGCATGACATGTTTTATGGTCACAGTATTGTCCGCTCTTTTTTATTTTCAACCGGGAGTCGGATATGAGATCGTCTCAAACGGACATCATGTAGGTTATGCGAGAACGAAGCACGAGGCAGAGCTTGCTGTCAGTAATATGAAAGAAAGCATTCTGCAGGAAAAAGGTGAAGACGCTTCTTTTGATTTTGAGGTTTCATTCATAAAAGGAAAGATCGGAAATCATTCCTACACATCTGCGGAAGTGATGCAGTATAATTTCGAGAATTCCCTGGATATTAAAATACCTGCTTACGCGATCAAAAAAAATAACGAGTTCGTTATGGCGGTGAGCAGCGAGGAAGATGCACAAAAAGTTCTTGACACGGTTCAGGAGCCTTATAAAAAGGAAAGCAGCGATACGGTCAGCAATGTTCGTGTCAGCTTTGTACAAGAGGTAGCGATCGTTAAATTGGATCATGTTTCGGAGGCAAAGGTATTGCCCCTCAATGAAGCACTTGCTGCCGTAAATCCCTCAACGGCGGTTTCCCGATCCAACACATCGAGGACCTTGTCGACGGGCGCACCGGCTTCAAAGACTACCTTGTTTGATGTTAAGACAGTTTACGAAGAATTCAGCACCGTTCCCGTAGCTCCCGGCGTAAAAAAGGTTCCCAATTCGGATCTGTATGTCGGCGAGACCAAGCTCCTTTCCGAAGGAAAGCCGGGCGTTCGTGAGGTGTTGAGCCAGATTACACAGGTGAACGGCGTAAATGTCGAGAAAAAGACTCTGGCACAGGAAGTCACTCAAAAACCGGTGGACAAAGTCGTTTACTACGGCACAAAAGTGAAGAAGGTGACCACAAAGGGTCAGATCGTATTGAGCGGTGACGCATCGGGCGTTGCAAGCATTGCGCTTCGATACATCGGTACTCCGTATGTATACGGCGGAGCTTCGCCGAGCGGCTTCGACTGCTCCGGCTTTACGCAATATGTCTACCGTCAGGTCGGCATCAGTTTGCCGAGAACATCGGGTGCACAGTCCAAGTCCGGGCAATATGTTTCCTTATCCAACCTGAAATCCGGCGATTTGCTTTACGGTCCGGGTCATGTCGGGATTTATATCGGTAACGGACAATATGTCCATGCGCCGGTGCCGGGACAGAGCGTGCGCGTTCAATCGATCTCCACTTTCCCGAGATTGTCTCACGGTGTTCGATTGATCGGATAATTATTCAGATAATAAGCTTCAATGATCATTTCATTGTCGATACAAAGGACCGAAATCGTTCGGTCCTTTTTGCTGTCTTGATCCTTTACTTCACAAAGTCTTTCTTTAAGCGCTTCGATTTTCTCTTGTTGAAATTCTTGGCGGAAACGGCGAAGCGAAGTATGCCTTTCTCAGGCGCTTTGCTTCTTCTTTTGTCCGAAAACTTTTTCTCCCCTTTCCTTCCGAAAACTTTTCATTTATATTAAATTCTTCGCGCTGCACTTGCAAAATTTCTTTATTTTGCATATAATTACAAAACAGAAGGTTGCGCAATTTTTGTTTTTCGGGAGGTTCTGATGGATGTCTTTTCAACAACAAATATTGTAATTGTCGGACTTATATTTCTTTCCGTGCTTGTGCTGCAAGCATTTTTATCAATGAGGCGCTTGCGATTGTTGGGATTGATCCTTCCCTTCACCTGTTTTGCGTTTTCGATGTATGTGATAGTGCATTTCAATCAGCTGATCGGAAACCACGGCTTTGAAGGCTATGAGGTTTGGGGCTGGTACGGATTGCAGCTGTTTGTCGGAAATATCCCTACCTTTATTTTGTTGCTGATTTTCTTTTTGTTCAAGAGAAAACCGGATATTGCGGACGACGATATGGAGGAGGATCTCGTTGAGCAAAGCCGCTCCGATCTTGCTAAAACTCAAATTCGACACAAGCCGCAGCCGAATCGATCCAATCAAAAAAAGACGAATACAAAAAGATACAATACAAAAAAATGAGATGACACATTGAAGTGCCCCTTGAAAGTCAAAACAAATTCGACTTTCAAGGGGCAGCTTATATTGTGAGCATCTCATTTTCAGTTTTGTTCATTGAATTCCGTTTTATTTTCGGAAATCCGTTTTATTACAGGATATTTTTATTTATTATTGTAACCGGAGCGTGATTCGCGCGGATCGTTCTTTTTGATCTGAAATTCCGCGCCGACCGCGATCTGCGGCAATCCTTCGCCGATCAGATGAACCTCGCCCGGCAAATTGGCTCTTGCGCTCCCTTCAAAGCAAAAGGTGCAATGCCCCATCGTCCGAAAGGTTTCATTTGCGCTTTCGCCGACCGCCGTGATCCGATATGTCCGCGAGCCGATGCGCACAATATCCCCGACCTCCATATTATCCTCCGTGCCGGTATAATTATGCTGCATCGAAATCTCTCTCAACGCATCGGGAACCTCTTCGGAAAATACGATCAGAAGTCCCTGCTCCAAAAATTCTCCGATGTCTTTTCCATATCCGCTGATTACCGATCTGTACATAATATTCTCCTACTCTTCCCCGATGTCTTGTCCGAGAGCGATCGCAAGCGCCGAATCCTTCGTCCGTTGTTACGAATACAGTCCGAATGAAGCGATGTAGGCGATGATGACCGCCAGCGGCCCCGTGATCAGTCGCGAGATCAGGATCGCAGGCACTCCGACTTCGATAGTTTTTGATTCCGCTTCGCCAAGCGCCAGTCCGACCGGAATAAAGTCCGCTCCTACCTGCGGATTGATCGCAAAAAGCGCCGGTAGCGCAAATTGCGGCGGAATATTTCCCTTCCCGATCTCCACGCCGATCAACACGCCGACAACCTGCGCGATGACCGCGCCCGGCCCCAGCAGCGGCGACAGCACCGGTATGGCACAGACGACGGAGATCAGAATCAATCCCGGCAATGAGGATACGAACGGCAGCATGCTGTTTGCGATCACGGTGCCGATGCCCGATTTTTCGATGATCCCGATCAGTAGGCTGACAAATGCCATAAACGGGATGATCGTTTTGATTACGATGTCGATCGTATCGCGCGCAGCCTGATATAATTTGTTGACGGTATTCCCCGTCGCTTTGCCGATTTTGGTCAGCCACGAAAATCGCGATGCGATCCCGAGCCCTTTGTCCTCGATCCGCTTTCTGGCTTCGCTTTTCAGCTCCGCAATATCCTTCTCTCTTGCCGGCGAAGCATTTTTTTCTGTCGCTTCTTCGGCATTTTCCACTTCGATATATTCGATATCGGACAGCTTGACATCCGATACATAAAGCTCTTTTGTAATATATTTTGCCAAAGGCCCCGACTGCCCGACCGCCGTCAAATTGACCGTGAGAATCCCTTTCTTGGGATACACGCCCGAGCGAGCCGTTCCTCCGCAGTCGATCACGACCGCGATAATCTCATCGTCCGGAGCTCCGGCCTTGAAGCCGTCCACCAACTCCGCGTCAAGCAATCCTGCCAGCTTGATTGCCACTTCGTCGATCCCGGTGCTTGTGACGGAAAGAATCTTGTCCTTTTTGCCTTCTTTTTTCAAAATCAACGGGCCGCCCCAGCCGTTTGACCCTCGATTTACTCGAACCGCTTTTTGCATCAGATCGCCTCCCTGTCAGTTTCTTTCGGCCACATGATCGCCGTGATCCGCTCCGTCACGATCCCTCGAATGAGGATCACGACTACGCCGACCAGAAAATATCGAACTGCGAGATCGCCGAGCGGCAAGCCCAGCGCGGTGATGCCGGTTGCGATCCCCATATAGACGAACAGCTCGCCCGAATTTCCGTGCGGAAACAATCCGGTGATCGGGTGACAGAACGACACCGCGGCATCATAGAAGGCGGGCTTGTATTTTTCAGGCAAAAACTTTCCGAAGGTATATGCCATCGGATTGGTCAGAAAGAACATCGCCAGCACCGGCATGATGGTATAGCGCGTAATGATATTTCCGCTGAACAGCTTAATAAATTTTTCAACGCGCTTTTCTCCGATCAGCTGGATCAGCGCATTGACTGCCGTGATCAAAACGATCAGCGTGGGCAATATCCCCGTGATCAACCCGACCAGTGTGTTCCCGCCCGCCTGGAAGAGTCCGATAAAGCCTTCCGCAAGCCTCGCAAGTGTGTCCATGTTCTAAACCTCCAAAAAATTTATCGAAAAACAATAAACTGCGTTCTTATTTTATACCAGTAAAAAATAAAAAGCAAGCTTTTTTTATGTTTTTCGATAAATCATGGTTTGAAATTTTGCTTCAAGGCTTTCGGCTTGTGCAGAGATCAGCTTTTGATCTCCTCCACATCAATGATCTCCGCTTCGTCCTCGCGATTGTACTCGACGATCGCTTCGTAGTCGTCCACCGTTTTGCTCACCACCTGAGACTCCTCGACCTCTACGACATTTTCCTCCGACAGATCGAACTCCTGCTTTTGTTTGCTCTTGTTCTTTCCGCTCTTGTCCTCGCCGCGTTCGGCACGGAAAGAATCGTACAGCATCTTCGCGGCTTTGATCGTTGCGGACATCTCCGCGTGCTCATTTGCTTTTGCCGACGGCAGCTTTGCCTCAAGCTCCTCGATGATATGACTCAGTTTGCTCCCGTTATATTTTGTAAAGCTCTCGCATTTCGCAAACACGGACACGCCCTGCATGATCCGTCCGTCCACGACGATCTCGTTGGGATCGGCGGCAAGGATAACGATCGCGCCCGCGCCGAAGCTTTTTTTCTCATTCCCGACGTCCGT
>JBGZCE010000014.1:0-2818 GCA_041845175.1 Filifactoraceae bacterium | reverse complement strand
TTTGGTCGCAGACAGAGTAACGGTCCACTGGAGTTTTTTGCTTTTCAGATTGCCGTCAACGAGAGAGCTCGTTTTTTCCATTTTGTATTCAAAAATCGGAGCGGCAGGCATCAGGGTATAGGTCTTGTCCAAAAATGAAACGGTGATGCCTGCATCCGGAATGTTTTGGGCATCTCTGGCATATTTCATGGAAGCACACATGGCAATGACCATATCTCCGAAGGTGAAAGCGGTATCGACTCCATCAAATATGATCGTAGCTTTTACGATATCGCCGTCATTATACAGATTGAATTTTCCGGCGGGGAATTTTTCTCCCGTATCCGTATCCTCCGCATAGAATACATAATCCCTGTATTCTCTGTTCAGCTTGAATCCGTTGCACAGAACAAACTCCATCGTTTGTCCCTTCTGCACCTGTCCCGGACCCGTACCGGTAAGTATCGAGAATTCCAGACGCAGGCTGATATCCTTTTCCGCTGCCAGGTTTCCTGCATCTGCGATAGGAACGCCGTCCTGCGACAAGGTCAAGCTGACATTGTTCATTACGCTTGCGTCGTGGTCGGCGGCATAGGACGACCCGGACGGCAAAAAAAGATTGAGCGTGATGAGCGCCGCCATCAGCAGACTCACCAAGCGTATCCTTCGCTTGTTCGTGTTATTTATCATATTAAACCTCCTTATGTTGGAAGAGCACTAAAGAAAACTCGTTCGATCGTTTTCACCTATGACAGCTTGCTGTGGTTGCGCACCGCTTTGGCGAGCAGCACGAGCAGCACGGCCGAGATCACGCCGATCAGCGTGGACGGGAGCAGACGCTCGACAAACACGGCGGTAAATACGCTGCCTCGAAGCATCGTCAGCCACAAAGTATTGAGTATGAACGACACGATCACCGTCGATGCGATCGTCGCAACGATGATGCGCATATACACCGTCGAGATCGGTACCGATTTGTCGGTGAAGGATTTATGCACGATCAGCGCGGGGATCACGCCCTGCAGCGCCGATGACAGCGTAAAGCCCAAAAAAGGTGTTCCGTGTGACACGAGCATAATCCCGAGCACATCCGAAACGATCCCGACCAGCGCGCCCATCATCGGGCCCATGAGAATGCCCGCGAGCGCGATCGGCACATTTCCGAAAGCGATCCGAGCGGTGCCGCCCATGATCATAAATCCGAGCATACGGGTTAACACGATACTTGCTGCGGACAAGATGCCGCCCAGCACCAAATACTTTGTGCTGACTTTTCTTTTATTCATTTTTCCTCCTCAGCGGACGCGGCATTCTATCGCAACAAAAACCCTGAGATTTGATTTTTGCCTTCGTTTGTCGGCAACTTCCCATCCGACAACACTTGACGCACAATGCCTACTCTGCATAAGGTCATTTTAATATATCGGTTAAAATAAAGCAAGCCTTTTGTAAAAGCATTCCTTCTTCTCTCGTATGCGAATACTCATTTCAACAAACGCACGCAGCCGATAAATAAATATGAAAATCGGGATTTATGCGACGGCCTTTCCTCTCGCCGCACCTTGAAGCTCGGCGGCACAGGGCGAATTTTCCGCGACGGAATCCGCCCTTCCGTGCTCCGGCGCAGACGACCATCGCAGTCCGAATCTGCGGCGCAACACACAAAAAAGGAAGACAACGGTCTTTCATGCCTTAAAAAGTACCGTTTATCTTCCTTTCGAGAAAATGAATTTTTTATCCTCTTCATTTAATGATCGGATTTTTGCCGCAATGATGCCGCGGGCATTGCTCCGCTGCCTTCGGAGCTTGATGCTCCACTGCCGTCCTCTTATTTTTCAAGCTTTGCGTCGGCAATGATCTTTTCAGCCATTTGAGCCGGCACTTCTTCGTAGCGAACAAATTCCATTTCAAAATAGCCTCTTCCCTGTGTCATCGCCTTCAGGTCGATCGCATATTTGAAGGTTTCCGCCTGCGGCGCTTCCGCACGAATGATCTGCTTGTTGTTCTTGTAGGCTTCCATTCCCAGCACGCGGCCGCGCTTCTTGTTGATGTCGCCCATGATGTCGCCCATGTACTCCTCCGGCACATAGATATCCAGCTTCATCACCGGCTCAAGCAGTACGGGCTTCGCTTCCTCCATTCCTTTTTTGAAGGCAAGGTTCGCTGCCAGCTTGAACGCCATTTCCGAGGAATCCACATCATGGTACGAGCCGTCATACAGCACCGCCTTGATATTGGTGACCGGATAGCCCGCCAGCACACCGTGCTCCATCGACTCTCGCAGCCCCTTCTCGACCGCCGGTACATACGACTTCGGCACCGAGCCGCCGAACAATTCTTCGCTGAACTCGAATTCCACCGCCGATGGTGAGAATTTTATTTTGACATCGCCGTATTGACCATGTCCGCCCGATTGCTTCTTGTGCTTTCCTTGTACATCGGAGCTGCCCTTGATCGTTTCACGATACGGTACCTTCAGATCCTTGAGCAGAACATCCACGCCGAATTTTTCCTTCAGCTTGTCCTTCAAGCCGTTGACATGAATCTCTCCCTGAACGCCGAGCACCGATTGCTTGGTCTCCGGATTTCTTGTATAGGTAAAGGACGGATCCTCGTCCAGCAGTCGCTGAATCCCTTGCGAGATTTTGTCCTCATCATTCTTATTCACCGCTTCGACCGCCACGAGCATTTGCGGTTTCGGGAACGACAATCCGTCGCGCTCGCCATAGCCCGCTTTGGACGAAAGCACATCGCCGGTCACCACATCGCCCAGCTTCGTAAATACCACGATGTCGCCGGCATTCACCTTGTCGACCTCTTTCAGCTCCTTGTTGACGAC
>JBGZCE010000013.1:0-17906 GCA_041845175.1 Filifactoraceae bacterium | reverse complement strand
TTTGTGTTATCCGAAGAAGGCGAAGAAGTCGACATTCGCCGGGAACGGCTGATCGCTCAGCGGAAAAATTTCGCTCGCCTTCGGGAAGATTCCGTACAGCCCGCCGGTATGGATGAACAAAATATTTTGATACTTGCCGAAGTCCGCGACCGGGTGCACATATCCGGCGGCGGATTTTTTGATTTCCGTAATCAGCCCCTTGAGCGCTTTGCCGGTGTAGACCGGATCGACAAAGATGCCTTCCTTGCGTGCAAATTCCTTCATCAATTCAAAATCGGAGATGTCGTTGAGCGCGTAGCCCGCGCCGCGATAGTCGTCGATGATTTTGAGCGAGCTCTGTGTGATGCCGAGGCTTTCGGGCGTGTGCGTGTGACCGTCGGCGGAAAGGTATCGGCAGCAATCCTCGATATTGCGAAAGCTTTGCTGCGCGAAGGCTTCTTTGGTGTCGCTGATGCTGAAGCCGAGAATGTCGTAATTGCCTTGATGGATGATATTGCCGACCGCCAGGCCTGCGTAGGTGCCCGTTGAACCGACGGTGTCGACGATCGCATCGAAACGGATGCCCATTTCTTTTTCCTGCGCGATGATCTCTTCGACGGCTTCGATGTAGCCGAACATCCCGATGGCGTTGGAGGCGCCGGTCGGTATGATGTATGCCCGATCGCCCATGGCGGCGTATTCGGCGCGTATGGACTGCATGATCTCATAGACATTGGCGTAGTCGGTCGGTTGGATCAGCCGAATGTCCGCGCCCAGGATCAGATCGAGCAGATAGTTGCCGTTGGGCGGATTTTTTGCGCCGTCGACCAAGACGAGCACGACCTTCATCCCGAGCTTTGCCGCTGCGACCGCCGTCGCCCGCGCGTGGTTCGATTGCAACGCGCCGCAGGTGATCAAGGTGTTTGCGCCCTCGCGAACGGCTTCGGCGATGGCGTATTCGAGCTTGCGGACCTTGTTGCCGGACAGCTCGATCCCGGTTTGATCGTCGCGCTTGATATAGATGTTTTTGCCGAGCTCGGCGGAAAGTCTTTCGAGCTTTTCGATTTTGGTCGGAAGATTCGCCAGCCTGATTTTTTGCGGAATGTGGTACATGAGAGGCTCCTTTCGGTGTTGTTTGTAAATTTTGATTCGGATTTTTTACGAAGCGCCTTGTTTATCGCCCGAAGATGCCGTGTTGAGAAGCACGGAGCGAAAGGGCTGCGTTGCCGACAATAAGTGAAAAAGCGGCGCCGTTCATCATGAACGGAAAGAACGACGGCACAAAAGTATTTGATTTGCGCATTCGACTGCCTGCATTTATTTGATCGGTTGAGCCGATCGAGGAGCGGTCGAAAAATTTTTGCGTTGTGGGCGTAGCTCTTCCGGATCGGGTGATCAATCGAGCCGATCGAGCAGGCTCTTTTTTGCCGGCATGGCTTTTTGTACGATGCGCGGCTTCACAAATTCGATAAATTCCTTTTTCTGCCGCTCGTCGGCGAAGGCTCTCTTGGGCACCATGATCGCGGAGAAGGCGCTGTTGTAGAGATAGATCCCGGTCGGGCCTTCGATGATATCGTTGATGCCGGAGTAGGCGGTCAGCGTTTCGCTCGCGGAGGAGCTTGTCAGGATCCCGTCCTCGCGAAGCTCCAGTTCCTTTTGCCCCAAAAAGCTGTTGTCCTTTTCGCGAAGCATTTTGAGGATATTTTGGCGGAATCGGTTCTTGAGGAATTTTGTATAGAACAAAAGCCACAGCACGGCAGAACCCCAGAGGAGTCCGCGCCACAGAATAAGGTAGCCTTCGACGGGTGGAGGAATGACGAAGGGCAGCGCAAAAAGAAGCACTGCGCCGGAGATATAGCTCTTGCGGTAGGAATTGCGAATGGTTTTTGAGGTGTCGAAGTGCGTCATATTGAAGTCGATGTAATCCTGTTCGGTGATTTCAAATGATAATTTCATAAGCTCTCCTTGAAAAAATTTTTGAACAGCGATCCGAAGCTCTTCGGATAAAGCGCTCGGGACCGGTGTTCCTTTTGTCGCATCGGAGTCCGAAAAGAACGGGCTTTACGATTTTGAAGGGTCGTCGAAGCTTGTTTGTCTTTGCGGACGAGATCACGGCACAAGGGACGGCGTTCGAGATTATTGTATCATATCTTCGGAGAAAATTCGACTCATGAGCAAAAGGCGCGTTTTCTTTGGCGGGAATATTTTTGAAAAAGGGGGCAAATCATTTGCTTTTATCAGCAAGAGAGGATATAATAGATGTGTAATGCTCGTACAGCGCATCCAATCGAATAAAACAAGCGATCAACGCATAGGAAGCCGGGTGAAATTCCCGCACAGTCCTGCTGCCGTAATGACGGAGCGACAAAGCACGATGCCACTGAGAGATCGGGAAGGCGCTTTGCTCGTGATGAGGTTTGAGTCGGAATACTTGCCTGATCGTCGATGTTTTTCTCTACAGTGAATGGAGGAATATTGAGGACCTCCGTGGGTCCTTTTTTTGCGAGCAAAATTTTATTGAAAGGATGTATGGTATTATGAAGGTTTTTTTGGAGAAGGTGAAGAGGGATCGGTCGGATATCCGATTGCTCATGACGATGGCGGCATTTGCGGTGGCGGCGCTGCTGTGGGCTCCCGCACGGGCGATGCATATCGCGGAGGGCTTTTTGCCGATGCGCTGGGCGGCGATCTGGTATGTGGTAGCGCTGCCGTTCGTATTTTACGGCTTTAAGCGATTGAACAGCGTGCTGAAGGATCACCCGAAGGCGAAGATCCTGCTTGCGATGGCGGGTGCGTTCGCATTTATTTTGTCGGCGCTCAAGATACCGTCCCTGACGGGAAGCTGTTCGCATCCGACCGGCATTGCGCTCGGTGCGATCCTGTTCGGGCCGGGGCCGATGGCGATTATCGGACTGATCGTTTTATTATTTCAGGCATTGCTGCTGGCTCACGGCGGAATCACGACACTCGGAGCGAATCTGTTCTCGATGGGGATCGTCGGCGCGTGGGTGGCGTACGGTACATATCGCCTGATGAGAAAATCGGGGCTGTCGATGCCGATCGCGGTTTTTTTTGCGGCATTTTTGGGCGATCTGATGACCTATGTGGTTACGGCATTACAGCTTGCGGTCGCGTTTCCTGCGGCGGAGGGCGGTATGACGGCATCGCTGGTCAAGTTTTTGGGAATTTTTGCGGTTACGCAGGTTCCGATTGCGATCGCGGAGGGTATATTGTCGGTGATCATCTTCGGATTTATCGCGCAGTACAGCTCGGAGCAGCTGATCGGACTGGACAGGGATATGGGCTACGGCGACGAAACGCAGCTCAAAAGGCTGTATGAGAGCAATAAGAGTGGCAGCCTGCGCGGCAGAACGATCGCGCTCGTGATCGCGGCGGCGCTTGTGGCGATCATTCCGCTGTATGTGGTGAAGGATGCCGAGTTCGGCGGTGCGGACGGTGCGGCGATGGACATCGTTGCGGAGATCGATCCGAGCTTCGAGCCGATTTTCGAGCCTTTGCTGGAGCCTGCCAGCGGGGAGATCGAGTCGATGCTGTTTGCGCTTCAGGCGGCATTCGGAGCGGGCATCATCGGATACGGGCTGGGTCGAATCACAAAGGGAAAGAATAAAGAAAAAGAAGTATAAAAAAGAAGCATAAAGGGCAAAGCGCGCGGCGCGGCTGCTGTGGCGACAAGCTCGCTCAAAGCACCGCGCGTGCCGTATGCACTCGTCAGGAGGAAGGCTCCGCAGCGCAGATGCCGCGTAGTGCCGCACGGACGGCGCGATCGGAGCGAAGTCATACGATCGGGACCGGCGCGATTGCAGGCGGATTGAAAGAAGAGTCCGATCCTCCGGCACGGCCGCTGTGACGACAAGCCGCGCCCGATGCGAATGTTGAATGGGATGGTAAATGAGGGGATATGCTCGGTACGGACAAATATGCGTATCAATCGAATATCAAAAGGGTGGATCCCGTGGACAAGCTGCTGGTCAGCTTCGGGATCTTGTTTGCGTGCATTTTTTTTGATCGATGGCAGATCAGTCTGGCGGCATTTGCAGGCATGATTGCGATGAATATTTATTTCGGAGGCCACACCCTGCCCGATATCGGGCGTATGCTCCGCGTGCCGGCGGGCTTTATCGCGTTGGCGACCTTGACGATCGTGCTCGGTCGTTACTCGGATGCGCCACTGCTCGGCATTCGCTTGGGCGAGTATTTCTACGGTATGACAAGGGAGAGTCTGTATCAGGGCTTTTCAATCGTGGCAAAGAGCTTCGGGATCATCGCGTCAATGTATTTTTTCATGATGAACACGACGATGGTGGATTTCGGTGCGGCGATGGAAAGACTGCGCGTGCCGAAGCTGTTCACCGAGCTGACGGAGCTGGTGTATCGCTTCATTTTCGTGCTGACGGAGCAGGCGCACAGGATCAAAACGGCGCAGGAGGCGCGCCTGGGTTATCACGATCTGAGTACCTCGTACCGATCGACGGGGATTTTGGCGGGGCAGCTGCTGCTCGAATCGCTCCGGCGCACGGATCGGATCTATGACGCGCTTGAGAGCCGCGGCTATCAGGGCGAGCTGACGATGCTGCATGAGGAGTACGAGAGGGATGAAAAAGTGGTCGGCGCGGGGATATTGTTCGCGGGGAGCTTGGTGTTGATTTTTGTTTTATTGAGGGGGCTCGCATGAATGCAATCGAAATCACGGAGCTGTGCTTCGGCTATGATCCGCGGAGCTTGGCGCTCAAAAATGTCAATATGAATATCAAAAAAGGAAGCCTGACGGCGATTTTGGGCTGCAACGGCGCGGGAAAATCGACGCTGTTTTTGAATCTCAACGGCATTTTGAAGCCCCGAAGCGGGAAGATCCTCGTGGAGGGCGAGCAGCTTCAATACAGCAAAAATGCGCTGCTGCAAATGCGCAGAAATGTGGGGATCGTCTTTCAAAATCCGGACGATCAGCTTTTTTCGGCGGATGTTTTTCGGGACATCAGCTTCGGCCCGACCAATTTGGGACTGCCGAGAGAGATCGTGCGCGAGCGGGTCGAGGAGGCGATGCAAAGAGTAGGAATTACACATCTGAGAGAGCGTCCCACGCACGCGCTCAGCTATGGGCAAAAAAAGCGGGTGGCAATCGCGGGCGTGCTTGCGATGCAGCCCAAGGTGATTATTTTGGATGAGCCGACGGCGGGGCTGGATCCGTTCGCAACGGCGGAGATCATGGCATTGCTCGACGAGCTGAAGTCGGACAGGGGGATCACGATCGTCCTGGCGACGCATGATATGGATCTGGTGCCGGCCTATGCGGACTATGTATTTGTGATGAATGCTTCGGAGGTCATCGGAGAGGGAACGCCGGAGGAGATTTTTGCCGATCGCGCGCTGGTCGAAAGGGCGGGGCTTCGGCTGCCGATCCTCTCGGAGCTGGCGGAGCTGCTTCGGGCGGAGGGTATTGAGGTGGACAGACGCGCTCTGACGCCGGAGCAAATGTGCGCGCAGATCCGCCGATTGGTAAAGCGATGATGGATCAGGATATGATGATCGTTCAGGGACAAAGGCTCCTGCGGCGCGGCTACACGACCGGAACGACCGCGGCGGGCGCGACCAAACGTGCGCTCCTGTCGATCGCGGAATCGCTCGGCGATGTCAGGCACGAGCCGCGGTACAAGGACTTTGTCAAGGAGAGCGAGGGTGAAAAAAAGCAATATCGGGCGGAGGTCATTTCGATCCGAACGATCAAGGGGATTACGGTGTCGGTGGAGCTGGACGACTGCCTTTTGACGCAAACGAAGGACGGACTGCCCTGTGCAAAGGCAACGACCATCAAGGAGTCCGGAGACGATCCGGATGTAACACATGGCGCTGCCGTTTCGTCATGCGTTTTTTTTGATCATGATGCGTTATCCGAGCCGCGTGAGAGCAAAGAGGAGCTTCAGGCGGCGGAGCGGGGAAAGCACGCGCCGGCTTCGATGAAGCCGAGAAGCTATTGGTACGGAGTGAATCTCAGGGATTTCAGCTTTGAGGAGCTGGAGCTTGACGAGGCGGCGGGACTGCGGGGCGATTTCGGAATCGTCGGCATTGTCGGCGGTCGGGGCGTGGGTCTTGTTACGCAAAAGGGGCTTGCGCCGCGCAAGGGACATTCGGCGATCAATCCGGTGCCGCGTCAGATGCTCATGCAGGAGGTCGTGAGCGTGCTGGCGCAGTCGGAGCAGCTGCGGGAGCTTCTGCGGCATACGCCGATGCGGATCGAGATCTCGGTCGCGGACGGAGAGGAGATCGCAAAAAAAACCTTCAATCCGAAGCTGGGGATCGTCGGCGGCATCTCGATCCTCGGCACGAGCGGGATTGTGGAGCCGATGAGCGAAAAAGCGCTTGTCGATACGATTCGCACGGAGCTGGAGCAGTTTTGTGCGCTCAAAGGCTCGAAGCCGCTTCTGATCTGTCCGGGCAATTACGGCCAAGCCTTCGCGAAGGAGCGGCTCCGGCTCGATTTGGAAAAGAGCGTCAAGATATCGAATTATATCGGCGACTCGCTCGATTATATCGTTTTCTTAGGCTTGAAGGAGATTTTGCTCGTCGGTCATGCAGGCAAGCTGCTCAAGCTGGGCGCTTCGGTGATGAATACGCATTCCTCCTATGCGGATGCCCGACAGGAGGTCATGGCGAGCCATGCGGCGATCTGCGGCGCGAGCCGCGACACGCTCGGCCGGATTATGGAAGCGATCAGCATCGAGGAAATGCTCGATGCGCTTCTGGCGGAGGACGAGGAGATTTTTGCGCACACGATGCGGTCGATCGGCAAAGCGATGAAAAAAAGCATCGACCATCGCACGAAGGAGCGGACGCGCGTAGAATTTATCGTGTTCACCAACTCACACGGAACAGTTTTGCAAAGCGATGGTGCGCAGGAGCTTTTGGAAAGGCTTTGGGAGGATTTCGGCGTGCAGTCATGAGGAATAAATTTTGAAAAGACGAGCCGCACAGGCTCTCAGGAGGGAATATGAAGGGAAAATTGATCGGCGTGGGTGTCGGACCGGGCGACCCGAAGCTGTTGACGATAAAGGCGATCGAAGCGATACGAGGTGCGGATTATGTGGCATATCCGACCTCGGGGATGCAGGCGGACGGCAGCCGCTCAAGCAATGTGGCGCTGAGGATTATCGAGGAGTATATCGAGGGAAAAAGTCTTTTGGAATATCTGATGCCGATGAGCCGGGACAAGGAATATGTGCAGCGCTGTCATGACGAATGCGCCGAGGATGTCAAAAAATATCTGGATCAGGGCAAGACGGTCGCTTTTGTAACACTCGGTGACCCCGCGATTTACAGCACCTATATTTATATCCATCACAAGATTACGAGAGAAGGCTACCCTACCGAGCTGATTCCGGGGATTACCTCGTTCTGCGCCGTTGCGGCAAGTTTGAACGACAGCCTTTGCGAGGGAGCGCAGCCGCTTGTCATCATACCGGCGAGCCATGATACTTTGGACGAGTCGATGGACTATGTCGGCAACAAGGTGTATATGAAATCGGGAAAATCCATCACGGTGCTGCGTGAAAAGCTGCGCGAGAGGGGCTTGCTCGAGCGGGCGAAAATGGTGGAAAGAGCAACGATGCCGGAGGAGAAAATCTATCATTCGCTCGACGAGGTGGACGAGAAAAACAGTTATTTCTCGATTGTTGTTGTGAAAGAGGATAAGACGGGAGGATATCATGATTAATTTTGTGGGAGCCGGGCCGGGCGCGCCCGATCTGATCACCGTCCGCGGGCGCAGGCTGCTCGAAGAAGCGGACATTATCATCTATGCAGGCTCGCTTGTCAATCCGCAGTTGCTCGACTATGCGAAGCGCGACTGCAAAATCTACAATTCGGCATCGATGACGCTGGAGGAGGTCGTCGAGGTGATGCGTGAGGGCTATCGCGCGAACGAAAAGGTGGTGCGCCTACATACGGGCGATCCGTCGATCTACGGTGCGATTCGAGAACAATTCGACCGACTGGACGAATACGATATTCCCTATCAGGTAACGCCGGGCGTCAGCTCCGCATTCGGTACGGCGGCGGCGCTATGCAGCGAATACACCCTGCCCGATGTATCACAGACGGTCATTCTCACACGCATGGAGGGCAGAACGCCCGTTCCGCCCAAGGAAGAAATCAGTCTGCTGGCATCGCATCAGGCGACAATGGTCATTTTTCTCAGCACAGGCATGCTTGAAGATCTCTCGGAGCGTCTGATCAAGGGCGGATATGCTCCGCAAACACCGGCGGCGATCGTGTACAAGGCGACCTGGCCGGATCAAAAAATCGTCCGTACGACGGTCGGTGAGCTGGCGCAAGCGGCAAAAAGAGAAAATATCACGAAAACGGCGCTGATTACGGTCGGCTATTTTCTGGGCGACAAGTACGAGCGCTCCAAGCTGTATGCGCCGGACTTTACACACGAATTTCGGGAAGGAACGGAAAAGTAAAAATCAGATAAGAAAGCAGGCTCGCGTATGAGTGAATACAAACCGCCGTTTCATATGACGGATAAAATCGTGAATCTGGTCGCCGACATCAGCGAACAGCTCGGGCGGATTTTTGTGCACAGACAAACACAGCTCAGTCCGCAGCTGAGAAGAGAAAACCGAATAAAAACGATCCATTCCTCTTTGGCGATCGAGCATAATTCACTTTCGCTCGAGCAGGTAACGGCAATCGTGGACGGAAAGCGGATACTCGGGAATCCCAACGAGATCAGGGAAGTGCAGAATGCCTACCGAGCCTATGAAATGATGATGACGCTGGATCCCTTTTCCGTGGAGGATCTACTCAAGGCGCACGGATCGATGATGAACGGACTGATCCCGGAAAACGGACGCTTTCGCTCCGGCGGGGTCGGCGTTTTCGACGGAGAGACGCTCATTCATATGGCACCTCCGGCAAGGCTCGTTCCGGAGCATATGCAAAATTTATTCCGATGGTATCAAAGCTCGGCGATGCATCCGCTGATCAAGAGCGCGATATTTCATTATGAATTTGAGTTTATTCATCCGTTTGCCGACGGAAACGGGCGGCTGGGACGGATGTGGCACACGCTGCTGCTGGGGCATTGGAACGAGATTTTTTTCTGGCTGCCGGTGGAGGAGCTGATTCGATCAAGACAAAAAAATTATTACGACGAGCTTGCCAAGGCGGATCAAGCGGCGGACAGCGCGGGCTTTGTCGAGCTGATGCTGGAGATTATCCGTTCGACGCTGGGCGAGTTGACTTTGGTTTAAGATAAGCAAAAGGAAGAGTTATGAAGTTATATGCAATCGCCTTTACAAAACAGGGTGCTCTGTTGCAGCGAAAAATAAAAGAAGCCTTGTATCATCATTTTTGCAGCGATATGCAAATGGAAGCATTTTTGTCCGCGCGTATCTATGACGAGCTGATCGGGGATGCGCCGTCCACAATCGGTCGCGCCGCGCTCTCCGAGTTTTGCGAAAAAGCATGGCAGGAAGCGGATGCCATTTTGTTTATCGGAGCGACAGGCATTGCCGTGCGGGGGATCGCTCCCTATGTCGCGCAAAAAGACAGGGATCCGGCGGTGCTGGTGGCGGACGAGCTGGGGAATTTCGTGATTCCGCTGTTGTCGGGACATATCGGCGGGGCAAACAATCTGGCAAAACGGCTGTCCGAGGAAATCGGGGCGACGCTCGTGCTGACCACGGCGACCGACATCAACGATAAGCTTGCGATCGACTCGTGGGCGGTGGAACACGGCTACGAAGTGGCGGAGACCAAGGGCATCGCGCCCGTTTCGTCGGCGATTCTGGAAAACAAAACCGTGCTTTTGTTCGCGCCCGAAAGGGAGATTCAAGCGCTTCAAAAAAGGTATGCTTTTTTTGAAGCGCATCCGATAGAATATTTTCGGGATTTGAAAGCGAGAGATGCCGCGGAGGAAAGTATTGTGCAGCCGACGGAATATTTTGCGCCTCGAAACGAGGGATGCGGTGCGCACGCGGAGATAATACGGAGGATAAGAGAAAGACGAAACGAAACAAAGAATATACCGGCGGTCATCCTTTCTCCTTATCGGACGGACGAGCTCGACGAAGAGGAGCGGACACTTCAGCTCGTGCCGAAGCGCTTTTTTGTCGGGCTGGGCGCAAGACGGGGAAAGGACAGCGGGGAGTGTATTTCCTTTTATAGGGAAATATTAAGGCAAAACGACATCCATCCCAAAGCGGTGTATTCGTTGTCGAGTATCCGGCTGAAGGAGGATGAACCGGCGTTTCATGCGCTTTTTGCGGCGGAAGGGGAGCATACAAAAATCAGGCTGGAATTTTTTTCCTCCGAGGAGCTTGCACAGGCGCAAAAATATACTGCGCATTCGTTTTTGCCGTCGGAGCTGGTGCAGTCGGTAACGGGAGTGGACAATGTGTGTGAACGCTCCGCCGTGCTTTCGGCAAAGGAATATCTGACGAAGCATTGCGGGAGCACGGATGCGGCAAAAAAAACGGAAGAAATCGGTTGTAGGAGAGATGAAAAAATTTTTGGAAATGCTGTTATTGAAATGCTTGTACCGAAAACCAAAAAGGACGGCATGACGATCGCAATCGCGACAGTGCGCGAAGCATTCGACTCCCCGGAGTATTTTTCGATCCGTACGAAGGAGGGCTTGCAGGACTTTGTGCTGCGAGCGGCACGGGACTCGGATGTGCAGGAGATCGCGCGAATTTACAACGGCAATGCCGATTTTCTGAAGACTCATCTTTCCTGCGAGCGCGTGGACGATTCCTTTGTGCGGGAGGAGCTGAAGGAGATGAAAAATGCCGGCTTTCGCTCCTGCGTGCTGGTGCATGGGCAGACCGGAGAAATCTGCGGCATTGTCGATTATCGCGCCGGCGAGGAGGCATATCTGTCGCTGTTGATGCTCCGAAGCGATCGGCGGGGAAAGGGGCTCGGCAAGCAAATTTACAGGGAATTGGAGGAGCTTTTTCGCAGACAGGGAGCGCGCTCGATCCGAGTGGAGGTGCTTTTGAAGGAAAACGGCTCCGCCGGCTTTTGGAAGGAGCTCGGCTTTGCGGAGCGGGAGCTTTTTGTGATGGAGTGGCAGGGCAATCGCTTTGAAGCGATGCGGATGCGAAAGGATGTGTGATATGTGGCGATGTCCGAATTGCGATCGGGAATTTGTGAATGAAAATCAGCATCATTTCTGCGGAAAGTCACCTGAAACGATCGAGGAATATATCGAGCTTTTTGACGGAGAGATCCGCGCGGTATTGGAGGAAACCGACCGAGTGCTTCGTCAGGCGCTGCCCGATGCCCGGCGCACCATCGCGTGGTCGATGCCGACCTATCGGAGAAAAAGGAATATCATTCATTTTGCAGCCGCAAAAAATCATCTGGGAATTTATCCGGGGCCCGCGGCGATCGAGCATTTTGCGGAGCGGCTTAAGCCCTACAGGACGAGCAAGGGCGCCATTCAATTTCCGTATCAAGGAAAAATTCCCTATGAATTGATTGCCGAGATTGCAAAATGGTGCGACGGGAATATGTGATCGGATCGGAAATTTTGACGCATTGCAGGAACAAACAGCAGTTTATCAACAAGAGGAATAGAGGTCAGTATGAAAATTTATGTAATAGGAACGGGGCCGGGCGAGCTGTCGCAGATTACGCCCAGGGCAATCGAGGCGATCAAGGCCTCCGATGTGATCGCGGGCTATCCGCTTTATGTGGAATTGATCGAGGATCTGATCGCGGGAAAGGAGCGGATCGAAACGCCGATGAAGCAGGAGGTCAAGCGCTGTGCGCTGGCGATCGACTCGGCTCTGGCGGGCAATACGGTGGCGATGATCTCAAGCGGGGATGCGGGGATCTACGGTATGGCGGGCTTGATCCATGAGCTGGCGAAGGATTATCCTCAGATCGAGATCGAGGTGATTCCGGGGATCACGGCGGCAAGCTCGGCGGCTTCGGTGCTGGGTGCGCCGCTCATTCATGATTTTGCGATCATCAGTCTGAGCGATCTGCTCACACCGTGGGAAAAAATCGAAAAACGCCTGGAGCTTGCGTCGGAGGCGGATTTCGTCATTGCGCTCTACAATCCGTCGAGCATGAAAAGAGCCGACTATCTCAAAAGGGCTTGCGATATTATGCTGCGGCACAAATCGCCCGATACGAAATGCGGCTATGTGCGCAATATCGCGCGCGACGAGCAGGAGCATACGGTGCTGACGCTTGCGGAGCTTCGCGACGCCAAGGTCGATATGTTCACGACCGTTATCATCGGCAATGAGAGCACACAGGTGATCAACGGGAAATTGGTTACACCCAGAGGATATCAAAAATGAAAATCGTGATTTTTGCCGGCACCTCGGAAGGGAAAAGCGCGGCGGCGCTTCTTGCGCAAAGAGGACATACGCTTGATGTGACGGTGGCGACGGAGTACGGTCGGTGTATTTTCGAAGAGAGTCTGACGCAAAAAAATATCTGCCTGCTGGAGGGACGGCTCAATCCTTCTCAAATGCAGGAGCTGATCGACTCGGCGAGGCTTGTCGTGGATGCGACGCATCCTTATGCGGTGGAAGCGAGCAAAAATATTCTGAGCGCCTGCGAAGCGAAGCAAAAGCCCTATCTTCGGATCGTGAGAAGCAATGAGGATTCATCCCTCTATGAGGATGTGATCGTGTGGGCAAGGGATTCGGAGGATGCGATCCGGATACTCGATTCCATGCCGGGCAATGTGCTGCTGACGACGGGAAGCAAGGATCTGCCGCGCTACACAAAGGTGGCCGATTACAAGGAAAGGCTTTTTCCGAGAATTTTGCCGGATATTCCGTCGCTTGAAATCGCGATGAATAACGGCTATAAGAAAAAAAACATCATCTGTATGCAGGGGCCCTTTACGCATGAGGTCAATGCGAGTATGTTGGAGATGATCGGGGCGCGGTTGCTTTTGACCAAGGAAACGGGCGCATCGGGCGGTTATTATGAAAAGCTGTCCGCCTGCCGCAGCGTCGGAGCAAAGGCCGTCGTGATTCGAAGACCCGAAGAAGAAATCGAGAAAAAAAATGAAACGGAACGCCGGATCAGGGTGCAGTCGGCAACGGTCGATGAGCTGTCGCGCTTTTTGGACGGGCATGGCTCCGATTTTGAGATTGAAGAGCTGTCGCGCTTTTTGGAGAAGCGCTCTGCGGAAACGATATCGGAGAAGCTCTCCGGCAAGCAGGACGATCAAAGCCCGTATGCCGAAGGCTCCGCTATAGGGATTTCGGAGCAGTCGAGCGAGCAGACCGAGGTAACCGTGCCGAAAATCTCATTTCAAAATCCGCCGCGATTTCCGATCTTTATCGACCTGAAGGACAAGCAGGTTACGGTGATCGGATCGGGGAATATCGCACGCCGCCGAATCAGAGCGCTGCTCGATTACGGTGCGAGGGTGCGCGTCATTTCGCCGCGTGCGGAGAGCAATCTGCAAATGGCGGGCATCTTGGACTGGGAGGCGGAAAAATCGCCGCAGTATCGGGGCAGCCTGGAGGTGATTAGCCGCCGCTACGAAGCGGGCGATCTGGCCGGCTCGGTGCTGGCGGTCGCGGCAACGGACGACCGTGAGGTCAATCATGCCGCCTATCGGGAGGCGTGCGAGCTGGGCATTTTTATCAGCGTTGCGGATCAAAGCTCCGAGAGCAGCTATTATTTTCCCGCGCTTTGGGCGGGAGAGGATTTGAGCATCGGGCTTGTCGGCGACGGGAGAGACCACGGCTATGTGCGGCGATCGGCGGACAAGCTCCGCAGCTTGCTCGGGGAAGTAAATTGGAACGGCTTGAGAAGAGGAAACGATGAAGAAGATTAGAATTGGGACGAGGGACAGCCGTTTGGCGATGATACAGGCGCAGTTGGTGGCATCTGCCGTTTCGGCGTATGATCCGAGCATTGCGATCGAAATGGTGCCGATGAAGACGACGGGGGATATCATTTTGGACAAAACGCTCGACAAGATCGGCGGAAAGGGACTTTTTGTCAAGGAACTCGACCGCGCATTGTTGAACGGTGAGGTGGATATCACCGTCCACAGCATGAAGGATATGCCGATGCAGCTTGATGAGCGCATACCGATTTTGGCGACCGGCAAGCGCGAGGATCCGCGTGATGTGCTGGTACTGCCGAAGGGCAAGGCGCTCGATGTGCGCCTGCCGATCGGGTCATCCTCGGCTCGGCGCAATATCCAGCTTCGCAGCCTCTTTCCCGATTTCGACATCAAGCCGGTGCGCGGCAATGTGCTGACAAGGCTCGAAAAGCTCGATCGCGGCGAATATTCTGCGCTCGTGCTTGCGGCGGCGGGGCTTCGGCGCTTGGAGCTTGCGGAGCGCATCAGCGAAGCTTTTGATACGACGAGGATCCTTCCGGCAAATTGTCAGGGAGTGATCGCCGTACAGGGCAGAGAAGATTTTCCGAGAGAGTGGCTGTCGGTATTTCATTCGGAGGAATCCTATCACAGCACGCGCTGTGAGCGCGCCTTCGTTCGGGCGCTCGACGGCGGCTGCTCGGCGCCGATCGCCGCTTATGCGGAGCTTGAGGGAGCTCGGCTTCGGCTGCACGGATTGTATGTGGTCGAGCGGGAGTTTGAGGAATACAAACAGGCGATTGAGAACGGAGTCGTATTGCCGCTTGAGATCCATCGCGGCGAAAGGAGCGGCGACATCGACCGGGCGGAGGAGCTTGGGCGGGCGCTTGCGGAGGAATTGAAAATAAAAGCAAACGGATAGGAAAAGAGATGAATCGAGAAAATACAAACAACCGAGGCTTCGTCAGTCTGGTCGGCGCAGGGCCGGGCGATCGCGGACTGCTCACGCTCAAAGGCAAGGAGCGGATTGAAAATGCGCAGGTGGTTATTTATGACCGGCTGGTCAGTCCGGAGGTGATGAGCCTCGTGCCGGACGCTGCGGTCAAGATCAATGTCGGCAAAAGGATGAGCCATCATCCCGTGCCGCAGGAGGAAATCAACCGAATCATTCTGGAAAACGCACGCGCGGGAAAACGCGTGGTGCGCCTCAAGGGCGGCGACAGCTTTTTATTCGGGCGCGGCGCGGAGGAGCTGGAGCTGCTGATCGAAAATGACATCGACTACGAGGTCGTGCCGGGCATCACCTCGGCGATCGCCGTGCCGACTTATGCGGGCATACCCGTCACACATCGCGATCTGACATCGAGCCTGCATATCATCACGGGGCATGCCAAGGCGGGTCGCCGGATCGACATTCATTACAAAGCGCTGGTCGAGCATAAGGGCACGCTCGTGTTTTTGATGGGACTGACTGCGCTCGATGAGCTGATGAACGGGCTGCTGGAGGCGGGCATCGATCCGAATATGCCGGCGGCGACGATCGAAAAGGGAACGACCTCCTTTCAGCGCAAGGTGGTCGGAACTGTCCGCAACATCTACGAAAGAGTGCGCGAGGCGAATATCGAAAGCCCGGCGATCACGATCGTCGGCGCCGTCGCGGGCTTGAGCGAGGATATGGATTGGTTCACGACCAAGCCGCTGATCGGAAAAACGATTTTGGTAACCAGACCCAAGGAAAAAGTCGGGCAGCTTTCGGATCAGCTGAGAGAGCAGGGGGCAAAGGTGATCGAGTTTCCTTGCATCGAAACGGTGGTCGCCGAAGAGAACGACGACTTTCTGTCGGCGATGCGCGAGGTGCGCGATTATTCCTATATCGTATTCACCAGCCCGAACGGAGTGGAAAAATTTTTCCTGAAATTAAAAGAAAATGCGCTGGATATTCGCATTCTGTACGGAGTCAGGATCGCGGCGGTCGGGCAACAGACGAAGCATTTGCTGGAGCAAAGAGGGCTGATCGTGGATTATATGCCGCAGGTATACGACTCCGAGCATTTGGGAGAGGGGCTTGCCAAGGATATTTTGAAGGGTGAGAGGGTGATGCTGATCCGCGGGAATCTGGCGACCGATCTGTTGCCCAAGGCGCTTCGGGACAACGGCATCGCTTATCGGGAGGTCATCGTTTATCATACGATCTACAAAAATCCGATGGAGGATTTTATCGAAGCGAAGCTCGAAAAGCTCGACTATGCGGTATTCAGCTCGGCATCGACCGTCGAAGGCTTCGTCCAAGCGATGCCGACGGATTTTTCGCGGATTCATGCGATCTGCATCGGCAATGTAACTGCCGAGGCGGCACGCTCGTACGGGATGCAAGTGGAGGTTTCGGAAAGGGCGACCATTTCCTCGCTGGTTGAAAAAGTAATTGAAGTAGGGCAAAGGAGAACACATGATTAACAGACCTCGCAGATTGAGAGAAAACGACGCCATTCGCCGAATGGTGCGCGAAACGAGAATATCGAAGGAAAGCATCATCTATCCGTTTTTCGTAAAGGACGGAAGCAATATCAAAACGCCGATCGCCAGCTTGGACGGGCAATTTCATTACAGCGCGGATCGTGCGTGTGAGCTGATCGAGGAGGCGATGAGCAAGGGGATCGGCAAATTCATGCTCTTCGGCGTGCCGGAGCATAAGGACGCCTGCGGCTCAGAGAGCTATGCGCAGGACGGCGTCGTTCAGCGCAGCATCCGCGAGATCAAAAAGCGCTTCCCCGAAGCCTATCTGATCGCCGATACCTGTATGTGCGAATACACCTCGCACGGTCATTGCGGGATACTGGACGGCGAATATGTGGACAACGACAGGACGATCGAGGTGATCGCGCAAATCGCGCTGTCGCAGGTGCAAGCGGGCGCGGATATGGTTGCCCCATCCGATATGATGGACGGGCGGGTCGGCGCGATTCGCAGTCTGCTCGACAAAAACGGATACCTCCGCACGCCGATCATGAGCTATGCGGCAAAATACAGCTCCGCGTTTTACGGACCGTTTCGCGATGCGGCAGGCTCCGCACCGAGCTTCGGCGACCGAAAGCAGTACCAGATGGATTATCACAACAGCGATGAAGCCATGCGGGAGATCGCTCTCGACCTCGAAGAGGGAGCGGATCTGATCATCGTCAAGCCGGCACTCGCCTATCTCGACATCGTGCATCGCGCCAAATCAAGATTTGAAGCGCCGATCGCCGCATACTCCGTCAGCGGAGAATATGCGATGATCAAAAGCGCGGGCAAGCTCGGTCTGATCGACGAATACAGGGTGATGTGCGAATCGGCGACTTCGATCTATCGCGCGGGCGCGGATATATTGATCACCTATTTTGCGAAGGAGCTGGCGGAGGCGATCGACAGAGGAGATATCGGTTAGGAGGCAGTATGGCGAAAAAAGTAACCGTCGTCGGCGTAGGGCTCGGAACGGAAAAGCATTTGACGGCACAGGCAAGAGAAATCCTCACCTCGGCGGACAGGGTCTATACCACGGCAAGGATCGGAGAGGGACTTGAGAATATTTTGAAGGAGCTCGTATCCTTCAAGGTGAGCGAGATTCTTCCGATTCTCCGAAACGGCGATGAGGATGCGGTCGTCATGGTGTCGGGCGATACCGGCTTTTACAGTCTGGCAAAAACGATCCGCCGCGGCTTGGCAGGCACCGGCATCGAGGTGGAATTTGTCAACGGCATCAGCTCGATGCAATACTTCCTTGCGAAGCTCGGCAGCGGCTTTGAAGATGTACTTCTCGCCTCTGCACATGGGCGTGAAGCCAATTTGGTCGCGCTCTCAACCTACAACAAGCGCGTGTTTGCCTTGACCGGCGGTGAAGCAAGGGTTGCCGATATCTGCCGGACGCTCTGCGAGGCGGATATGGATTTTTTGAAGCTCACCGTTGGCGAAAACCTCGGCAGCGAATCGGAAAAAATCTACAGCGGAAGCCCATCCGAGCTTATGAAGCGCGCGATCTCCGAGCTTGCCGTCCTACTGATCGAAAATGAAAGTCCCGCCGATCCGAATCGCTTTATCCGCGATGAGGAGCTCGAACGCGGAAGCG
>JBGZCE010000012.1:0-3872 GCA_041845175.1 Filifactoraceae bacterium | reverse complement strand
CAAGGCGTTTTTGGAGGATCGGGAAATTTTTGAAAATACACAGGCGAAGGAGCGCATCTTCTACATCTCCGACGACCAGTTTTATCTTCCGTCATCGACTCCTGCGGATATGTTCGCGTTTTATGCGCAATTCTACCGATTGATGGACAGCGGCCGATTCGATTCGCTGCTCGCCGCCTTCGGTCTGGATCCGAAGCGCAAGATCTCGACCTTTTCCAAGGGGATGAAGAAGCAGCTGTCGATGATCCTCGGCATCAGCGCCAATACGGATTATCTGCTCTGCGACGAAAGCTTTGACGGGTTGGATCCGGTCGCCAAGCAGGCGGTCAAGTCGCTTCTGACGGACGCGATCCGCTCGCGCGAGCTCACACCGGTAATCGCTTCGCACAATCTGCTCGAGCTGGAGGATCTCTGCGACCATGTCGGACTGCTCCACAAGGGCGGCGTGATCCTCTCCAGAGAGGTCTCGTCGCTTCGTCCGAGCGCGGTCAAGCTGCAGGCCGTGTTCGATCGCGCGATCTCATCGGCGGATCTTGCTCCGTTTCAGGTTCTGCGCATGGACAATACGGGCTCGCTCTATACGATCGTCATCCGTTGCGATGAGCATTATGCTGCCGAGCGCCTGACTCAAAAGCTCGACGGTATGAAGCCTATTTTTTACGAAATGCTTCCATTGAGTCTGGAAGAAATTTTTATCACGGAATCGGAGGTGGCAGGTTATGATCTTCGCTCGATCATTGAATGAAAATAAATCAACGCAGCCGATACAGCTGCCGATCGCAAGCTTGCTGCGCAAAAATCTGTGGGCGCTGCTGCTGCTTTTTATCGCGATGTTCTTCGCCATGCCGATCTACGGCATCCTGACCGCCAAGGCATATATGCCGACGGATGATCTTGTTCTGTATTTCGGTCCCTTCGACGGTACGAATACCTTTTTGTCGATCACCACGCTCTGCTTCGGGATCATCAATGCGTTCAATTTCTTCGGCTATCTTCACAGGGGAAAGCAGATCGACTTTTTTCACGCGCTGCCGATCGAACGGGGCAAACTGTTTTTGGCGAATTATCTGTCCGCCAATCTGATCTTCGTCTTTTCCTTCGTCGTCAACGCGCTCGTTGCCTATGTGCTGATCCTGAGCCTCTCCGGCTACGGAAACTTCCAACCTGTCGCCCGGACATTTGTGCATCATCTGCTGTTTTACAATCTGTTTTTGCTGACAACGACGCTGGCAATCCTCATCACCGGCACACGGCTGACCTCGTTCCTGGTCGCGCTGTCTCTGTTTGAATCCGTACAGCTCATCCTGATGTCGGTGCTGGAGCTGGCGCGATCCTATTGGTATACGCTCGCGTCCGATTGGGGATATCTGACGAGCACTTCGTTCATCACGATGCTTTTTTCACTCCTTCTGCCGGTGGAGTATGGAATCCTGCTTCTGATCGCGGTCGTGCTGTACTTCATCTGCTGCAGACTGTTTGAAGCAAGACCGTCCGAGCTGCGCGGCAATCCCGTTTGGGGAAAAATCACCGCGCAGGCATTCAAATATATTTCGCTGTTTGCACTCGCGCTTCTGGGCGGGATGATCTTCCGATCCGTCTCCTACGACGACTCGATGCTCCTGATGTTTGTCGGCGCGACCGCGACCGGCTTCTTCGGGCATCTGATCATCGAGGGCATCCTGCATTCGGACATCAAGCGCATCTTCGCCAACTGGCCGGCGATGATCCTCTTTTTGGTTCTGACGAATTTCTTCTTTTATGCGATCGTCGCCGACCTGTTCGGCTACGATCGTCGCTTCACGGCGCCGGAAAATGTTGCCTATTATACGATCGATTTTGCAAGAGACTTCAGCTCCGACAAGCCGGTCCTGCTGCAAACACAGACCGATGAAACGAAAGCGATCGTTGCCCGCTATATTCAAGCTTCGATCGAGGAGGTCGCTCGGCGCAAGCACATGGAAAAAAACGGCGACTACAACTTTTATTCGTTCGGTGACGAATACTATGGTTACTTCACACAAATGCAGATCTTCTCGGTAAAGCCGAAAACCGGCTTCGCCTACAGGAGAAGCTATCCTTTTGCGCGGGAGATCCGGCGCGAATTCGAGCAGGCGATCTACGAGCGTCCGGAATACAAGTCGATGCTGCTTTCACTGATACGAGAGGCCGAAACGGATCATAATGCGCAGCTGGAGACCTTCGACAATCCCGATTACGCATACGCCTATCTGAAAGAGCACGATAAGCTGCGCCTGATCAATGCATTGTGCACCGACATTGCGGAAACGACCGGCGAAGAATTTGCAAATACGAAGGCTCGGATAAATGTTCAGTTCTTTTCGAAGCCTCTTGCCCAAAGCTCGTGGTTTTCGATCCCGATCTACGATTGCTATGATCATACGCTCGCGGTGCTCGGATCGCTGCCGGACTTTGACTCGGAGCCGCTGAATCTTGAGATGATCGAATCGGTCTACTGGTCATCGGAGGATCAGAGGCTCGATCCCCTTGTCGAGCCTGAAAAGGTGCAGTATCTCATCGATCATTACACTCCGGAGCAGCATGCCCGTTATTATCCGTATCTTGAGGTCGACTACAGAGATGTAGCGGAATTTACGCTGAAGAACGGCACCCGCCTGAGCTTTTACAAAATAATCGAATAGCCTGTGCGTCAAAAGAAAATACCGACTTCCCCCGGCATGAGCCGGACGGAAGTCGGTATTTTTACACAAAAATAGAAATTAATAATTCTCGGGCGACGAGCCGTCCTGCTTGCAGGAGCGTCCCGCGGATCGGTCGTCCGCGACAAGCTCCGCCTGCTCGGGAGAATCCGATTCGTCACCGATTTTTATCTGAAGCCTGCGCCTTTTCAGACGACAGACCAAAGATCAACATTCACTGTGGGAATGCACGCCGCTCAGCTCTTCAAAATAGATGATTCGGTCGCAGATCCGCTCGGCGAGCGCGTGGTTGTGCGTAACGACCAGCAGCCCGATCCGGCGCGCCTTGCATTCCCGGACGATCACATCCCAAATCGACGCCTGTGTGATCGCATCGAGCATCGTCGTCATTTCGTCGGCGATGATGAATTTGGTTTTCGGCCCGAGCGCACGCGCGATACAAAATCGCTGCAGCTCGCCGCCGCTCAATTCGTTGGGCCAGCGCGTGAGCCATTCCTCGCGGATCCCGAGCGCCTGTTTGGTCTCCTTGTCAATCGTCCAGCCCTCCTCCAGGATTTTCTTCATTTTCCATTTCGGATTGACCGCCTTTTCGGGATGCTGATAAATCAGCTGCACGGGGCAATATCCCTGCTTAGGGAGCGCCTTGCCGTCAAACAGCACCTCGCCCCGCCCTGCGCCCGAAGATAGCCGGCGAGAATCTTGGAGAAGGTCGATTTGCCGCAGCCGGACGGCCCGATCAAGCCGACGATCTCGTCGGTCTCAAATTTCATACTGATCTTATCCAAAATCTTGTGCTTCGGATCGTATCCGAATTCGATATTTTTTGCTTCCAACATCTGTTTCTCCTCTGCGCCTATTCAAAAATATTGTCGTGATCCGGCAAAGGGTATCCGCTTTCCCGGCAAAGCTTCGCAAGCTCGGTCATATCGATGCCTTCAAAGCCGTTTTGCGGAAGCGCGCGCCACAGCGCTCCGGTGTACGGATGGCGGATGTTCTCGTTGCCCGCCACAAAATCCCGAACGCTCGCCGTTTCGAGAATCGTGCCGCCGTAAAAGATCGAGATGCGATCCGCCACCTCGCAGACGAGGTCGATGTCATGCGTGATGAGCAGCACCGCTTTGCCCTCATCCGCCATTTTTCGAAACACCGCAAGGATCTCGGCGGCGAGCTTCGGATTGAGTCCCGGCGTCGGCT
>JBGZCE010000011.1:0-4648 GCA_041845175.1 Filifactoraceae bacterium | reverse complement strand
TCGGTGTAAAAGCCTACTTTGAGGTAATCTCTGCCAAACCTACTCATATCTTTTACTATCACAGTAGATACTTTGTTTTCTTCTACTGCTTTTATCATCTTTTGAAATCCCTCTCTATCGAAGGTCGTTCCGCTTACTCCATCATCGGTATAGTGATAGATATTTACAAAACCGTTTCTTTTCGCATAGCTTTCAAGTAGCTGTTTTTGATTGGTGATGGAATTGCTTTCTCCTTGCATTTCGTCATCACGACTTAAACGCTCATAAAGGGCTGTTTGTCCTGTTCTTTTCATATTTGACATGAGAATTACCTCCTTTCCAAGTTCTTATTATTTTCTCTGTCCCTAAAAGGTTAATCCTTTTCCGTTCGTAACCAAATATACCTCGATCGCTTTCATTTTTATTTTCTCCTATCGTATGATCTCTGCCGTCCGACGCGGACCGCAGGGTGCCTTAATCATACCCACGGCGTAGCGGCACAACACAGACGCAACAAAAAATCCCGACCGATTTCAGCCGAGATTTTTCAGATGGCGGAAGCGGTGGGATTCGAACCCACGAGCCCTTACGGGCTACTCGATTTCGAGTCGAGCTCGTTATGACCACTTCGATACGCTTCCATATTTTCCGTTTCACATTATATCATATGAACGCGCAAAATACTATCCTTTTTATTTTATTTGGCCAAAATATCCTATCCGCGGCCGAGTTCGTTGACTGATTCGTTCAAATAGTTATCTTTTTTATTGTTGCGGATCATCGCGACAGGCGCTTGCTTTTTCCCTTGAAATATTTGACTGTTTGCTATTCGAGCTGTTCAGCTCGATTTTCTTCGGCTTTTTCTCTTGCCGCTTTCCGAAATTTTTCAATGACTTTTTCGTAGTTGCTTTCGATATGCGGGAACACGCAGTTGCTGCAATCCTTGATCCCGTTGGACAGAATCTTGAAGTTGCCGTTACAGTCGGTCAGATAGAGCGGACAGTAGCAGAACAGGCAGTTCATATTTTCCAGATTGTGGCATGGATAGTATTCACAGCTTCGGTTTTCAAAATACTTATAACTCATTTCTTTCCTCCTTAGTCAATTCCCTTTTGATTGTTTATCGATTGAATATTAATATCGCGTTTGCAGCTTGGCTCGCTCTTCGGTACAAAGGCTCCGGTGAGCGTTTTTTAGCGGGTTTCTTGTATTTTTCGGATCACATATCCTGCGCGATGATTCTCCGCAAAAAGAATGCCGCAAGGCGCTGCGTCTGTCCTTATCTGTGGTTCAGCATCGCTTGCTCCTTGTCGCTTTGCCCGTTAAAAGCCTTCGCGTTCGATCAGCTGATACATCAGCGCGTTGCAGATCGCCGCCGCGATATTGCTGCCGCCCTTTCTTCCTTTGGCGACGATGTACGGGATGCCGGATGTCATGATCAGCTCTTTGGACTCAACGACATTGACGAAGCCGACCGGTACGCCGATGATCAGTTCGGGCTTGATTTTTCCCGCCTTGATCATTTCGTCCAGTGCGATCAGCGCAGTCGGTGCGTTTCCGATTGCAAAGATCAGCGGTTTGTCGATCTTTGCGGCTTTTTCCATGGATACGATCGCACGGGTGATGCCGCGTTCTTTGGCTTCCCTGGCGACCTCTTCGTCGGCGATAAAGCATTCGACTTCGCCGCCGAGCTTTTTGAGCGCCGGTTTGCTCACGCCGGATTTCGCCATATTGGTGTCGGTGATGATGACCGCGCCTTTTTTGAGCGCTGCCGAACCGGCGTCGATCGCCGTGTCGGAAAAGACGAGATTGGACAGGTATTCAAAGTCCGCCGAAGTGTGGATAACTCGTTTGAGTACCGCCTCATGCTTCGGATCGAGTACAAAATTCGGGTACTCTTCCCGAATGATTTGTCCGATTATTTCAAAGCTCTTTTTTTCAATTTCGTTGGGTGCAACAATGTCGAATTTCATGGTCGATCTCCTTTCAAGGTGTTGAAATTTCTGACTTTCTCAATTTGCATTTTCAAAATGCGCCCGGTTTTTTGTCGAGATTTTTGTTCAAAAACGCATTGACTTTCACAGCGTTTTTTGCTTTTCAAGCGTGCGTGTTCGTGGGCAAAAGTTATCCACATACTTATCCACAGGTTATAAATATCAAGCATATAAAAATCGGACTGTCAATGCGGATTTTGCGCTCGGATTTACGGATCTTGATTCTCAAATTATGCGCGTCCGGGATTCTCGCTTGTGATTTTGCTCGCACTGCGAATCTTAGCCGACGGAGCGACAGAAAATCTTCAGCATGCTGTGTCTGCCGGGCGTGGTTTCGCCGGTATCTCGAAAGCCGGTATTTTCATACAGTGCAATCGCGGCTTCCGTTCGCTGCGTAATAGCTTTTTGTCGCTCTCGCTGTCCGCTGTGATCTCTTTCGGTTTTGTATCGCAGTCGGCGGCTTCGGCGCGGTTGCTCTATTAATACCCTCGCTTGTGATTTTGCTCGCACTGCGAATCTTAGCCGACGGAGCGACAGAAAATTTTCAGCATGCTGTGTCTGCCGGGCGTGGTTTCGCCGGTATCTCGAAAGCCGGCGTTTTCATACAGTGCGATCGCGGCTTCGTTGCCGATGTTGACGGTCAGAACGATCTGCGTGATCTTCTCGCCGAGCTCTTCGCGAATAAATCGGTATATCGCTTCAAAGGAGGCTTTGGCATACCCTCTGCGGCGATATTTTTTATCGATCGAATAGGAGCGCAGCAGCACGGAGCTCTCCGGATCGTAGTTGTATTCGGTCACTCCGTCATGGGTGTGGAGTATAAAAAATCCGACCAGCTCATTCGCCTCGTTTCGCATCACGAGCGGGATCTTCTGCGGATCCGTTTCGGCTTCCCGAACGGCATCGAGCGGTGTTTTCGTATATTGAAGCTCCGTCAGGCGATAATCCTGTAATACTCTTGCATGGTGGTTCGGATCGTATTTTTCGATCCGAATGCTCGGTGTTTCACAGTGCGCTTTGCTCATTCATCCGTTCCTCCTTGATTTTTTTACTTTTATTTTGCACAAAAGCTTTGCGCCGCTTCGCCAAATCGCTCGCAGCTCGTGCGTGCACAGGCTCGGCAGATTCGTTCGATGAGGCTGTCGTTTCAGCAAAATCGAGCGTTTGTGATCCGCTCTTGCGACCACAGTCCTTCAATAACCATTATACCCTACTTTATCACAGTCCTTCGATAACCCTTCTGCTCCGCCTTATCCAAGTCGAACCGAGCGTCCGTCGTGATGATGAAGCTTGTTCGATGATCATCCTACTCCTCTTTGTCAAAGGCGTCTCTCGTATGGTCAGCATTGCCGAGCCCTTCAGTCGACGATCATTCTACTCCTCTTTGTCAAAATCGAGCGGATAATCCGCCGTGATGATGTAGATCGGGTTGTTTGCCATCATCATGTTGTAGCCGCCGAGCTTTTTGGATTTGGCGGTCGATACGCTGACATATTCGACATTTTCAAAGGGAGCCCGCTCCAGCAGCCGATTCGCCTCTGTCAAAGACTCGAGCGTGATCGTATTGATGACGAAGCGGATGCTTTTCGCTTTGTCGTATTTCGTTTTGTCCCCGGCGCTTCGATAGGCTTCGCGGTGCTTTTCCACGACCGCGTCGATGATTTTTTCCATATTTTTTCCGCTGCCGCCGATAAACACCTTGTCCGCCGGCTGCCAGTCGTCCATTTTGTCGGGGGCTTTGGCAAGAGTCAGCCTGATGTTGTAGATGCCGAGCTTTTTTCGGTTGGTGCGCACGAGCTCGAAGGCGTCCTCCTTCTGCTCGGCGGCGTAGACCCATGAGCGATTGGCGCGCTTTGCCATCTCGAGCGTTACCGAGCCGGTGCCCGCGCCGATGTCGTAGACGATGTCGTCCGGCTGTATGTCGAGCTTTGCCAGCGAGAGATGTCGAATTTCCTCCTTGGTCATCGGTGCGCTTCCGCGTTCGAGCTCCTCGTCGCGGATAAAGCGATTCGGATCGGCGGGGTTTTCATTTTCGATCAGCAGGACGGCAAGCTCGGGGATCTCGCGCTTCATGATTTCGGACGGGCTGCCGCTGTAAATTTTTTCCGCTTCGCCGCCGAGGTTTTCGCCGACGGTGAGCTTCAAAAAGTCCATATCCGCCTCGCAGAGCGTCCGGCAGATATCGGCGACCTTTGCTTCTCCGCCGGTCAAGGCAAACACGCGCTTGTTGTAGGTCGAGAGCGCGACCAAATTTGCTTCCCGCCCATGCGCGGAGGCGAGCAGTACATCCTCATAGCCGCTGCCGAGCTTCGCAAGGAAGTATTGCATCGAGCTGATACCGTTGATAAATTCCACCTCGATGCCGGTGCCTGCCAAGCCGCGGCGGATTGTTTTCGCCAGACTGTAAAAGCCGGTATCTCCGGACACCATGACGACCGCATCCTCGTCGCCATTTCGGAGAATCGGAAGAATCTCGCTCACCTTGAAGGATACGAGCTCCTTCAAAATATTCTCGAGTCCCGCCCCGATTCTTGCCGTGGTATAGACCCTGTCCGCCGAGGTGAGAATTTCTCTTGCCTGTGCCGTCAAATGCTTTTCCGTTCCGAGCCCTACGCCGACGACGGTTACTTTTTTCGCCATACTGCCTCCTAACCGATATCTCCTCTGTCGATCGC
>JBGZCE010000010.1:0-15711 GCA_041845175.1 Filifactoraceae bacterium | reverse complement strand
CATTGCGCGGTGACCGTCGAGATGGAAAATTTTGTGCCCGTCCACAAAACGATTGAGGAGATGAAGGTCGGACAGCTCCAAGACTATATCGTCGCATCCTCATCGCTTGCGCCGGCACTCAAGCCGCATGAGATCGACGGAAAAAAATACATCGACGGCGGTTTTCATGACAATGTGCCGATCAATATGGCGGTCGAAATGGGCGCGACCGACATCATCGCGGTCGACCTCAGTGCCGTCGGTGTACTCAAGCCGGTCCGCTCGCCGGAAAAGATCGCCGATCTGAAATACATCAAGCCGTACTGGGATCTGGGCAGCGTCTTGATCTTCGAGGACTCCGTCGTAAAACGAAACATCCTGCTCGGCTATCTGGATACGCTCAAGGTATTCGGCGCATTCGACGGCAATGCGTATACCTTTATGCGCAGCAGCCGAAACAAAGGACAGAACGGCTTTGCCGACATCACGAAGCAATTGCTCGAAAGCGGCATCCGCATCGGCAAGACCAAGGTGAATCTGGCGGACAAAATGATGAAAAGGCACTGGGATGCGATCCTTGCCGAGCGCAACAAAAGAGGAAGCCAAAAGACAAGCGAGATGCTCACCTGCGCCGAGATCGCCGCCGAGATTCTCGCGCTCGATCCGACAAAGATCTACAATTTGGACTCCGTCAACAAAAAAATTCGAGAAGCGCTCGACCGGGTCGAGCTTCCGGCGCTCACCAAAAATCGAAAGGGCGGCGTGGATATTGTAGCCGCGATCCATCGCGACATCGCCGCAATCACGGATGAAAAAATCCGCCTGAAATACTTCGCCTTTGAGATCGCCCAAAGCCTGCAAAGGGATGAGGAGATCTGGATCAAGGCGCTGGCGCCGATCTTTACGAAGGAATTTTTTGCCGGGCTGTACATCGCCATCCATCGGCTGATTTGAAATTGAAACAAAGCAAACGACCCTCGAGTCCTTTCGGATCAGAGGGTTTTGTTTTGCAAATTTTTGCGCGGCGTATCGTTTCGCCGAAAAATATGGTACACTGATAGAAACAAAAATATTAGCCGAACGAGTGCGAGCGGCGTGTAAAAAGTGAGAGCGCAATCAAGTGCGCAGGAGCAACGCAGAGCGAGAAAATGAACAATAGAGAGCCAAAACGGTGAAGGGCTTTGCGCCAGCAAAATTAAAAGAGATCCTATACGGTGCGGGCTATAATACGAGCGAGCGTGAGTGCCGGTGGGAAAAAACGCGAGCACACAAGTGGCGCGAGAGCATAAGCGAGGCGCGTGCAAGCGTGGCACTAAACACAAATACAAATACAAAGATAAAGATAAAGAACGACGGATTCAAAGTGTTCGGAGCGAATATAAAGCACGCAGAGCACAGCGAACAAAACGAAGAAAAGGTGGAATTTATGCTGAATGTCCTACTATCAGGCAACAACCGCGCGGTCGAGGATCGCATTTTCGAATGCGCGATCGCATCCTTCGCACAAGGCGAGGAGGTCTATATTTTGGTGCCCGAGCAATTTACCCTGCAAAATGAGATCCGACTGATGGATCGGCTCGAGGTCGCAGCGGTTTCGAGAATACAGATCATGAGCTTCGAGCGGCTGGCGCGCGAAGCCTTGTCCAGGCTCGGCGGCATCAAACGAGCATACATCGACCGCCTCGGCAAGACGATGCTGATCAAAAGCATCCTCGGCAAATATCGCAAAGAGCTGCCGCTGTATCATGCCTCCGTAGACAAGGAGGGCTTTACCGATTCGCTGCTTGCACAGATCACCGAGCTGAAGCGCGCAAGGATCGACTCTTCCCGACTGTCGGAGCTGTCGGAGCGGCTGAAGGAACAGGGACTCGTTGCCGAAAAGCTCAAGGAGCTGGCGATTATCTTCAAGCATTTTGAGGACGCGATGCAGGGCAAATATGTGGACAACGAGGATCGGCTTTCACAGCTGTCGGAGCTTGGCGAGCTGGAATATCTTTCGGGCAGAAAAATCTATATCTACAGCTTTTTGGATTTTACGAAGGTCGAGGAGGAGATTATCGAGCAGCTCCTGCGTTCGGGCGCGGAGCTGACGATCGGGCTCTGTTTGGATCCTGCGGCGAGCCGAAGCGGCGAGGAGAGCGTATTCGCACCGACAAAGCGGACGCTGAACACCCTGCGTGCGACGGCGCATCGGACGGGGATCGCCTTCGAGGAGACGGCACTTGTCGGGGAGCAGGATACGAGTGCGATCGCTTATCTTGGCGATCAGCTGTTCCGAACAATCCCGATCGCGTATGCCGGTGAGCAGGAGCAGATCGGTCTTTTTGCCGCGCATTCGATCGCGGAGGAGCTCGAGCAGGTGGCGCTGGATATTTCGCGTCGCGTGGTGGAGGAGGGCTTCCGCTATTGCGATTTCATGCTGGCGACCGGCGAGCTTGCAGGCTACAGCTCGCTCGTGAAGCAGATCTTCGAGCAATACGACATCCCGTACTTCATCGACGAAAAAAGAGATATGATGAGCAGTCCGATCGTCAAAATGATCGTTGCCGCGCTCCAAATGCTCGGCGGTGATTTCAGCGTCGAATACATCATGTCGTTTTTGAAGAACGATCTCGCGAACGAATCGCGACTGAGCCGGATCTACGATTTTGAAAACTATCTGCTCGCCAAAAAGCTGCGCCGCAATATGATCTTCGAGGATCGATACTTTACCCCGGAGCCTGCGGAGCAAACGGGGGATGAAGTCGGAGGTCATACACAGGACAACACGAAAGACAACACGGACGAAAATACAAACGATGCGCCGCATTCGGCAGACACAGCGCGCAAAGCGGCGGACGACCTTATCCGAGCGGCAGAGAGCGGGATCGCCGAACAGGAACGGACGGTCGCGGAGAGCGGCACACTGACACAGGAGGTGATCGACCTTCGCAACGAGCTGATCGGAATCTTTGCGCCGTTTTCGGAAAAGGCGAAAAAGAAGCAGACCGCGCAAGCATTCGGGAAACTGACCCACGCACTGCTGGAGGCATACGATCTGAGCGACAAGATCGGTCTTTTGATCAAAAATCTCAAGGAGCATGAGCTGTTGGACGAGGCGAATGAGAACGGACAGATCTGGAACATCTTCGTGCGCGTGATCGAACAATGCGCCGAGGTGTTCGGCGAGGAGGAGATGGATTTTGCGACATACAAGGGGCTGATTCTCTCAGCGCTCAGCTCGCACAAGCTCGCCGTCATTCCGCCGACAAGGGATCAGGTGATCGTCGGAGACATCGACCGCAGCCGCAGCGACAGCAAAAAGATCCTCTATCTCTGCGGAACAAATGCCGGCAGCATCCCGAAGATCTATCGCGAGGCGGGACTACTGACGCAGGAGGACAAGCTTTTGATCGCGCAGGAGGGAACGGAGCTTGCCTCCGAGCAGAGCAGAGTCGATCAGAACCAGCTGCTGCTGATCTATCTGCTGCTGACGCGAGCGACCGAATATCTTCACATCAGCTACTCCGTCGAGGCGGGCAAAATGCCGTCGCCGTTGATCGCGGGAATCCGACAGATATTTCCCGCGCTTGTCGCAAACACAATGCGCGACCGCGAGCCGGAGGAGCTGCTCACCATGCCGCGCCCGACGACCGATCGCCTGCTGCGCGAGCTCAAAGGCTATTCGGAGGGCAAAGCGCTCGATCCGATCTGGAAGGACGCCTTCGCCTATTATTATACACAGGAGCGCTTCAAGCCGCGGCTTCGTCCGGCAATCCGCGAGATCTTCGGAGACCGCGGAAGAACGAATATTACCGGCGCCTCTGAGCTGTACCGACTGCCGATGCGGGTCAGCACGACGAGACTGCGCGGATTTGCGGAATGTCCGTTCAAGCATTTCGTTCAATACGGACTGCGCGCGAGGGAGCGCAGAGAATATGTCATCGAGCCGGCAGAGATCGGACTGGTGCTGCATTCCGCCGTTGAGGAGCTGGTCGGCGAGCTCAAAAAAAATCCGAGTCTGATCGACGATATGACCGATCGTATGATGGATGACCTGATGGACGACCGTTTTGACCTCGCCGTCGAAAAAAATCTGACGCAATACGATCCGGAGGAGGAGCGGAACAAATTTTTGCTCAAACGGATCAAGCGCACCGCTAAGCAGATCGGGATGGCATCGGTGGAGCATATCCGCCACGGACGCTTCATTCTGCTGGCACAGGAGGCGCGTTTCAGCGAGGACGGCGAGATCCCGCCGATCATTCTGGACATTGACGGACAAGAGGTGATCCTGACGGGCACGATCGACCGGATCGATGTGCTGGAATCGGGCGGCAAGACCTATATCAAGGTCATCGACTACAAAACGGGCAGCAAGGAATTTTCGCTCTCCGACGCCTATACGGGCCTGGACATCCAGCTGCTCGTCTACCTCAGCGCCGTTCGAGGCAGCAGCCGACTGATCAAAACACCGGCATATCCCGCCGGGGCATTCTATTTCCCGATCACTCGGCCGACGATCGACACCGAAGAACGATCGAAGGAGGAATTGGAAAAAAAGATCAAGGAGCAGATCAAAATGGACGGCATCGTGCTCGATGAGGACATCGTGCTGCACGCGATGGACGAAGACTACGACGGGAGCGAAAAATTCAGATCCAAGGTCTACGCCAGGAGCAAGCGCAGCCGCATCACGCACGATCAGCTGGAGGCATTGCTTGCCCATACGCAAAAGGGTATTCAAGAGAGCGTTGCAAGGATCCTGGACGGAGAGATCGACGCGACACCGATTCGGCGGTCGGACGCATCGGGCTATACGGCGTGCACCTACTGCCGATACGGTGGGATCTGCCGCTTTGAGGGGGGGGGCGGACGCGAATTACCGCATCGTGCATTCCTACAAGGACGAAGAAGTGTTGAAAAAATTGGTTATGGAGAAATAGAGAAAATGACTACACAATGGACCCCAAAGCAGCGCCAAGCGATCGACAGCCGGGGCAAAAATCTGCTGGTATCCGCCGCTGCGGGCTCGGGCAAGACGGCGGTGCTCGTGGAGCGGATCGTCAATCTGATGATCGAGCAGCGCGTCGGCATCGACGAGCTGTTGATCGTCACCTTCACCAATGCCGCCTCGGCGGAGATGAAGGATCGGATCCAGCGCAAGCTTCGGGAAAAAAGAGATCTGATGATCGGCACGCAGGATCGGGAGCTGATCGAATTTTTGACAAAGCAGATACAGAATGTGCCGCGCGCGATGATCAGCACGGTGCATTCCTTCTGCATCAAAATCCTGCGCGATCATTTCACACTCGCGGAGATCGACCCTGCGTTCAAGCTGCTGAACGAATCGCAGGGCGCGATCCTGCGCGAAAAAGCGCTGGAGCTGGCGATGGAGCAGAGCTACCGCGAAGCGGACAGAGGATTTTCGGCCTTGGTCGATTCCTACTCCGAGGCGCGCGGCGATCATGCGATCCGAGAGATGCTGCTGACGATCGACCGCTTCATTCAGGCACAGAGCGAACCGGAGGAATGGCTCAACCGTCAGATCGAGCTCTATCGCTCGCTCGGCGGTGCATCGTCGGTCGACGAGGTGATGCGCATCCTGTCGGCGCATCCGATGGGCATGGGGCTGCAGGAAGACATCAAGGAGCAGCTGGAGATTGCGCAGGACGCCATCGAAGCGGCGCTTGACAAAGCGCGCTCGCTCGGCTCGGATCTCAGCTTCGAGCCCAATCTGCTCGAGGAGCGGATCCGGATCTCGGAATTGGCGGAGTTGCTTGAGCAGGGACTCGCGGCCTTTTGCGCCGGCGCGCGATACGGCGAGCTCAAGCGCTTTACCAAAAAAAAGGCCGACGGCATCGAGGACGAGGACTGGGAGGAGATCAAAGCGCTCCGAAACGAGGCGAAGGAGATCTATGTGCGCCTGACCAAGGACAATCCGCTGCTGAATGCAAAATATCTGACGGAGGATCTTTCGTACCTCGCCGGGATTGTGGAGGCGCTGATCAGGCTTGTTCTCCTGTATCGGTCGCATTACGCGATGCTCAAGACCGAAAAAGCCGTACTGGATTTCAGCGATCTGGAACATCTGTCCCTCGAAGTGCTCAAGCACGAATCGGCGGCGCAGAGCCTTCGAGCGCAGTACAAATATATTTTTTATGACGAATATCAGGACACCAATATGGTGCAGGAGGAGATCATCCGCGCGATCTGTCGGGAGAATAATCTCTTTTTCGTGGGCGATGTCAAGCAGTCGATCTACCGCTTTCGGCTCGCCGACCCGACGATCTTCAACCAAAAATACCATCGCTACACGAAGGATGAAAACTCCGAGCGCATCGATCTGTCCAACAATTTCCGCAGCCGCCGCGAGATCCTGTCCTTCTGCAACCTCATCTTCGGCGAGATCATGACCGTCGCATACGGCGAGGTCGACTACAAGGACATTTCACACCAGCTGATCGCCGGGCGCTCGGAGGGCTTTGAGCCGTACCGCGACCATATCGAACTGGCGATCATCGAAAAAGCCAAGACAAAGCATTTGCTGACCGAAGAAAAGGACAGCTCGGCGGGTGAAGAAAAGGACGGCTCGGAAAACGAAGCGAGCGATGCGGCGGACGGCGCGAGCGAGGATGCCAAAGCCATCGAGCTCGAAGCCCTGTATACCGCAAGCAAGATCAAGCAGCTGCACAGCCAAGGCGTGCAATACAATCAGATCGCCGTGCTGATGCGCTCGCTCAAGGACAAAGCCGCCGCCTTTGAAAAAGCCTTCACCGAAAACGGCATACCGTACTATGTCGATTATCATACCGGCAGCTTCGACAAGCTCGAGATCAAATGCCTGCTCGACTACCTGCGTATCGTCGACAACAAAAATCAGGACGAAGCGCTGCTCGGTGCGATGAGCTCCGTGTTCGGAGGCTTTGACGAAGAAGAGCTGATCGCCATACGAAAAAAATATCGCAAAAACGCCTTTTATGTTGCGGCAGAAAACTACGCAAACTATGAACGAGATGAGCTTTCGGACAAGCTGCGCGAATTTTATCGAAGCCTTGCCGATGCGGTGCGGCGCGAAAAAATGACCGAGCTTTCGGACTTTATCCGCCACATCGTCGAGCAGAGCGGCTTTTGGAGCTATGTCGGCAGCCTCGAAAACGCCGCGCAGCGAATGCACAACATCCGCGAGCTGATCGAGCGGGCAAAAGAATACGACCGGAGCGAAGCGCTCGGGCTGTTCGGCTTTCTTCGCCATGTAGACTCCGTGCTCAAAAGCAAGGGCGACACCCAAAGCAGCAGCATCATCGAATCCGAAAACGCCGTCACCGTAATGACGATCCACAAAAGCAAGGGGCTCGAATTCAACACCGTCTTTGTCTGCGATCTCGGCAAAAAAATCAACGAGACCGATCTCTCAGCCGATCTGATCCTGCACAACGAGATGGGCATCGCCCTGCGATACAAAAATTCCGAGCTCGGCGTGCGCTCGGACAATATGCTTCGTATGGCGATCCGTGCACAGAAAAAACGCGAAAACCTCTCCGAAGAAATACGAATCCTCTATGTTGCGCTGACTCGAGCCGTCGATCGGCTCTATCTGGTCGGAACGGTGAGCGATGTGCAAAAGCTCGCGGACGAGCTGACGAACGGCACCGTCACCAAAAACATCGTCAAAAGCAAAAACTACCTCAGCTGGATCGCCAATGTGCTGATTCGTGAGCGCAAGGGCGAGCAGCTGCGCGGGGCGGCGAGCCGAAGCCTTCCGATCACGCTCAACGATCCCGAGGCGCAATACACGATCGGGATCTACGAGCCGAGCAAGCTCAAAAACGCCGAGCAGGCGGCTGAAATACATCGCAAGGAGCTGCTGGAGCATCTGAAGGCACATCCGTTGTCCGAGAGCGGTCGCCGCAGGCTCGAACGATACGCGGACTTTGAATATCCGTATCAGGATGAGATCCGTCGTCCGAGCAAGGTGAGCGTCACCGAGCTGACTAAGAGCTATCAGCGCACACAGGAGGAGCAGATCGAATATCAAGCGATGCGGCAGCCCGATTTTTCAAAAAATGCCGGCTATTCCGCCGCGCAGGTCGGAACGATCGTCCACTTCGTCCTTGAGCATCTGGAGATCCGGCGCTACACGCTCGACGAGCTGAAAAACCGGATCCAAGCCATGGTCGACAAGGAGCTGTTGACGCCGCAGGAGGCGGAGGTAGTTCGGCTTGAGCCGCTTCGGGACTTCTTTGACTCCGAGCTCGGCAAGCGAATGATCGCCTCCGGCAGAGTCAAGCGAGAGCAGAGCTTCTTGATGAAAACGGGCAAAGATCTCATCGAAGGAATCATCGACTGCTACTTTGAAGAGGCGGACGGGCTGGTGCTCGTCGATTACAAAACCGATGCTCTGATCGATGACGAAAAGCACAAGGAGCAGCTGGGCTACTACAAGCAGGCGATCGAAGCGATGGAAGGCAAAAAAGTCAAGCAAGCCTACATCTATTGGATCCGCCATGATCGCTTCTCCGAGCTGCGGATCTGATAAGGCAGGCGCGTGACCGTTGCCGCACACGAAGCGCGTCGCGCGGTCGTGTGAGAGCAACCGAGCGGAGCAAGCTGAATGTTGCCGATCGAGTCACCGCGTGCCGTGACCGAGCGCCGAGCAGAGCTGCGCACGGACAAAGCGAGCCGCCGCGACCGAAATTTTTCAAAAGAATACCGATCACGATTGATAGAACGGCAAATTTTTGATAAAATGGATAAAAAGGGGAGGTCTGTATGATAAAGAAAATAGAAGAGCTACTGATCAATGCCGATCCGGCATCCGGGATCATCGTAGAAGACGGGTACCTGGTTCGATTCTATACCGTCAATGACAAATGCGTCATCAACAAGATCACACACAAGGATGAAAAAGACAGCGCTGAGCTCATACGATCGCATATCGCGCGGCTCAAAAAAATAAAGCTCGATCCTTGCTATCGGATCCTTCACGAAGCGTCATACGAGCATTTGGATCAGGAGCTGGTGCGCAACGGCTTCGGCGTCATTGATCGCGGCGTGGTGATGGCGCTTCGGATCGAGAATATGGAACGCGAGCTCTTTGCCTTCGCCAATTTTTACGAACAGGGGATCTTCTCGGACGAAGGCCTCTCCGACGAATGGATCGAGGACTACAAGGAGCTCCTGCAGATGGATCGCGCCTATGGCGATATTTTTGAAAAAAATCTCAAAGCCTCGCTCGAAGAAAAAATGTCCTTCGGTCTGCTCCAAAACGATCGACTGATCGCGATGGGCTACGCCACCTTCATCGGAGACTACCTCATCATCAACGACATCACCGTCGAAGAACGCTACCGCAATCTGGACTACGGAAAAAAGCTCCTGAAGGCGATGCTGATCAAAGGACTGAACAAAGGCTGCAAGGTCGCGCTCTGCGACATACGCGAGGAACAGCAGATCGCGCTGCGCCTGCTCGCCAAGGAAGGCTTTGAGCGCGCATACAGCTACCAATATCGCGGCAAAAGCATTTAGAAAAAAATTTGCGCGCTTTATCTTTACGCTCATATCGTTTGACCGAAGCGTGGAGGCAAAGCGCGCAAAAAGGCTTGACAAAAGCGACGGGCCTGAGTATAATAGTGGTGTTGTTGAAGTAGAGGTCCGCTCTCACCTTATAACTGCGAGTTCATAAGGTCTGATAATAAAATGAATGAGAGATTTATTTATTATGGCGGATTTTTACGATTCCGTCTTTTTTTATGGATTTTTGATAATCAATTATGGAGGTGAATATTATCAAAGAACAGCAGATCAATGAGCAAATTCGGGACAAGGAGATCCGCCTGATCGGTGAGACCGGCGAGCAATTGGGGATCATGTCCGGACGAGAGGCTCAAGCTTTGGCAAATGAAAAGAATCTTGATTTAGTAAAAATATCGCCGAACGCGAATCCGCCGGTTTGCCGAATCATGGACTACGGAAAGTACAAATACGAAGCGGCAAAAAAGGAAAAGGAATCCAGAAAGAAGCAGAAGGTCGTCGTGCTGAAGGAGATCAGACTGCGTCCTGCGATCGACGACAACGATCTCAAGACGAAGGCGAAGAACGCCGTCAAATTTTTGGAGGCGGGCGATAAGGTCAAAGTAGCTGTGCGATTCCGAGGCAGAGAACTTGGACACAAAGAAATTGGTTATCAGGTGATCAAAGCATTTGTAGAGCATATAGGCAGTGCGGGAACACCGGATAAAGATCCGAAATTTGAAGGAAACAGTTTGGTTCTGATATTGGAGCCCAAGAAAAAATAATAAGGAGGAATGAGTTATGCCGAAAATGAAAACTCATCGTGGAGCAAACAAGCGATTCAAAGCGACAGGAAGCGGTAAGCTGAAAAGAGCCAAGGCTTTCAAAAGACATATATTGACGAAGAAAAGTGCTAAGACCAAAAGGAATCTCAGACAAGCAGGCATCGTGACCAAAGGCGATCAATCCAGAATCGAACGATTGCTACCATATATTTAGGAGGAAGAAAACATGGCAAGAGTAAAAAGAGCGCTGAATGCTCGCAAAAAACATAAAAAAATCTTAAAGCTCGCAAAAGGCTTTCGAGGAGCGAGAAGCAAGCTGTTCCGACCTGCCAATGAGTTTGTGATGAAATCGCTGGCGCATTCCTACAAGGGAAGAAAGCTGAAGAAAAGAGATTTCAGAAAGCTGTGGATCGCAAGAATCAATGCGGGCACAAGACAATACGGACTCAGCTATTCGAGATTTATGAACGGCTTGAAAAAAGCGGACATCCATATCAACCGCAAAATGCTTTCCGAAATGGCGATCCATGACGCGGAGGGCTTCAAGCAGCTGGTCGACACGGCAAAAAAAGCATTGGCATAAGAATAAGATCAAGAGTGTACTTCGGTGCACTCTTTTTTTGCGCGCGGATCCTGAATATACCCCCTTCAAGCGATTTTTGGCTGCATCCTTTGAACTCTTTTTTTGCGCACGGATACCGAATGCGTGCGACGGGATCGGCGAAGCGCAGTCGGCGGCGTTTGAATTTTGCGTGCGGACGGAGACGGATCGAGTGCCGGCGGTTCATCATGCGGATCGGTTCACTGTGTTGAGCGAACAACCGAGCGCCGCGCGAATCGGATCACTGCATGCAAAAATAATTTTCAAATAAAAGACCGAAGCGATTCCGTTCGCTCCGGCTTTTGCAATACCGATTACGCCAATTCCAGCGCGACGATCTCCGTTTTGCTTCCCTGCTCATCCTCGCAAACGATGGAGATCGAGTCAAAGCCGTTTCGCTTGACTTCCTCCCAGCTGATCGTTTCGCCGTTGATCAAGGTCACGCGATCGTTTTCGTCGATCTCATAATCCTCCTTCTCGTCCTCGTAGTCGATGCCGTAGCCGAAGTCGATGCGGATCCGCGACGGAGGTAGCGGATATTGCGTCAGGCTTCTGGCTTCGAGCTCCTCCGGATCGAATTCGTCGCAGAACATTGCGTCATAGCCGTGCTGCGCGCCATCGAACAGCAGAATCTCCTCGCCGGTTTCGATATCCTTTGCGACGACCCGGCAAGGGATGTGCCGATCTTCATCATAACGATCGACGATGTAGGGATTGTCAAGATGCGGCGCTTCAAAAAGGTCGCCGAAATAATGGATCTCAAAGAGCTCGTTGCCGGCTCCCGATCGAAGTTCGACGGATACAAAGTCGTTTTCTTCAAAATGCCTGACACGATCGGTCAGATAGGTCGGATAAGGGATCATAGGGCCTCCTTTTGTATTTTCTGATTTATTCTTTCCGATATTTACCGAATCTCCTGAAGCTCGGCATGGATCCGCGCCAGGATCATACTCAGCGCGACTTCGTTTTTTCCGCCGCGCGGGACGATGATGTCGGCGTAGCGCTTGGTCGGTTCGATGAATTGATCGTACATCGGCTTGACGGTCGCAAGATATTGTTCGATGACGGATTCGAGCGTTCTTCCGCGCTTTTGCACATCGCGCAGCAGTCGGCGGATGAAGCGGATGTCGTCATCGGATTCGACAAAAATTTTGATGTCCATCAGCTCGGACAGGCTTCGATTTTCAAAAATCAGCAGCCCTTCGACGATGATCACGGGCGCGGGCTCGATCCGTACGGTGCTTTCGAGCCTTGTGTAGGTGATGAAGGAATAGTCCGGGCGCTCGATCGGCTGAAATGCTCTGAGCTTTTTCAGATCCTCGATCATTCGCGCGGTATCGAAGGCGCTCGGGTGATCGTAGTTGAGCTTCAGGCGTTCTTCAAAGGGGATGTCTTTGTTGTCCTTGTAATAAAAGTCGTGGGACAAAATGATCGAGTTTGGGATCGCAAGGTTCAGATTTTTGGCGAGCGTGGTCTTTCCGGAGCCGGAGCCGCCGGCAACGCCGATGACGAGGGGTTTTGTGTTCATAAGCGCTCCTTATTTGTTCAAGCCGCGAAAAATTCCGGTCAGGATCTCGCGGGAATAATCGTATTTGTCCTCCATGTCCGAAGCGAGCGCGAGCCTCGCCGCTTCCTGATTATCATAGGGCAGCTTGACGAATTCGACCGAAAGCGGGGCCTTCTCCCTTGAGCCGTAGACGCCCTCCAGGATCACATAGGTGGCAAGCGTTCCGTCAAAGGGCTGTCCGACGCTGCCGACATTGATCAGTCGTCTGTTTTTTGAAATACGAACGGCGTCCCGATAGCCTTTGAGGTATTCGTCGTAGCTGATCGTGCGGATCCGGCAGTAATGCTCGTGCTGTTTTTTGTAATAGGCTTCGTCGAAAAAAAGCTCGAAGGAATAGTGGATATCGCCGTAAATCGCAAGGTCCGCGAATTCGTTTCGGCAGCCGTGCGCCTTGGACGGCGGCAAAAACATTTCGGCGAGCAGGGTCGGCTCGCTGCTCGAGAAAACGCGGCGATACACATTTTCGGGATGCGCATGAAAGGCGCGAACCAGTCTGCCGCTCAGATAAAATTCGATATGATAGGGCAGTGAGTAGAGATAGTCGTGCTGCTCCTCCGACAGCCGATCTCGATAGTAGGCGATCGGGTTTCGATCGATGTCCGAATAGAGCAGAAAGTCCTCCCAGTTGCCGAGGATCACTTTGTCGCAGTGACGGCGGCAGAGCTCGAGCGCTTCGGCGGGCGAGGGGCCCTTGCCGATGATGTCGCCGAGACAGTAGATGCGGTCGATCCGTTGCTGCTCAATATCCTGAAGCACTGCCCGAAGCGCGGGCAGATTGCCGTGTATGTCCGAAATGATGGCGATCCTTGTCATAACAGCTCCGTGAAATAAATTTGAGATCCGCGTTTAGGCGTGTATGCCGATCCTGCCGCGAAAATAAATTTCGGCAGCTCGAAAGAGGATAGTGCCCGTGCGATCCGATATGATATAATTATATAGTAAAAAAAGAGTTTTGTGACAGAAAATCGGATCGAAAAAAATTTTTGATCAGAATCGGCGTCGTGTGCGTGCCGCAGACGGCGCGAGAGATAACGGGGAGGAGCCTTTGACGGAAAAAATCATGTGGATCTGTCTGATCGTCAGCACGGCGGGGATCGTCCGGCTGTTGCTGTCGAGAGCAAGCGAGCGCAGAGAGCGAGCGGCGCAGGCGCAGCAGCTCGCCGAGAGCCTTCGCACGGAGCTCAGCCATGTGCGGATGGAGACCGCTAACAGCATCAAGCAGGCGGTGGACAGTCAGAATCGGATACTGCAGGGGGAAGCGCTCGAGAGCGAACGGCGGCTGGAGAATATTCGCCGGACGATGGAGAGTCGATTGAATCGCATTCAGGATGATAACAGCCAAAAGCTCGAGCGTATGCGCGAGATGGTGGAGCAGAAGCTGCAAACGACGCTGGAGAATCGGATCAGCGATTCCTTCAAGCTCGTCAACGATCGACTGGAGCAGGTGTACAAGGGACTGGGAGAGATGCAGAGCCTGGCGGTCGGGGTCGGCGATCTGAAAAAGATCCTGTCCAATGTCAAAACGCGCGGTATGCTCGGCGAGCTGCAGCTCGGCGCGATTTTGGAGGAGATCCTTTCGCCGGAGCAGTATGAGCAGAATGTGATGACGAAGAAGGGGAGCCGAAGCTTTGTCGAATATGCGATCAAGCTGCCGGCGGACGGCGATACGGTGTATCTGCCGATCGACGCGAAGTTTCCGTCCGATGCGTACGGCAAGCTGCTCGATGCGTATGACGGCGGCGATGCGGAGCTGATTCGCGGCGCAAAAAATGAATTGGCGGCGCGCATTCGCGCATTCGCAAAGGATATATCGGAAAAATATATCGATGTGCCGCACACGACGGAGTTTGCGGTGATGTTTCTGCCGTTCGAGGGATTGTATGCCGAGGTGATCCGTCTGGAGCTGTTCGAGGAGCTTCAGCGAAGGTACAAGGTGACGATCGCGGGGCCGACGACGATGGCGGCGCTGCTCAACAGCTTGCAGATGGGCTTTCGCACGCTGGCGATTCAGAAGCGCTCGTCCGAGGTCTGGAAGATCCTCGGAGGCGTCAAGACGGAGTTCGATCAGTTCGAGCGGGTGCTGGACAGCACGCAGAAAAAGCTGGAGACGGCATCGAGCGAGCTGGACAAGTTGATCGGCGTTCGGACAAGGCAAATCCAAAAAAAGCTCAAGGACATCGAAGCGTCGGAGAGCTTTATCACGCAGACGCCTGCGGAGGAAGAATGATCCGTTCGTGCGCGTGAAATGCTTTTACAAAAAATCGGAACCGACAGGTTATATACGAGGAAGAAAAAGCGCGGTGCGGATAAAAGGCCCGGTTTGCTTCACGCACTCGGAGAAATATTCGGCTAAAGGGCGCGGCGTGACCTTGTCCGCGTGTGGGTGCTTGCGCGAAAAATTTTTGATCAGGCGGGGAGATCGGAAGGGTGAGGGGAATTGATGAACAGCAATCAGTTGGGCGAAAAAAGCGTCCACCGGCTTTTGTGGGAGCTCAGTATTCCGGCGATGCTCGGGATGCTCAGCTCGGCGATCTTTAATGTGGCGGACCGCTATTTTGTCGGACGGATCGATCCGCTGGCGCTTTCGGGCGTCGGGATCACGATGCCGATCCAGATCATGCAGATGGCGATCGTGCTGCTCATCGGGATTGGCTCCTCGACGCTGGTGTCGATCCGACTCGGCGAGAACAGGCGACAGGAGGCGGAGGAGATCCTTTTTGTCGCATTCAAATATATTATTTTGCTGATGGCGGCTTTTGCGGCGGTCTTTATGCTGTTTAAGGATCAGGTGCTCGACTTGCTGCATGTGTCGGAGGCGGTCTATCCGTATGCGGAGCCGTATATCGTCATTATGATCGTCGGCGGCATCGTCGGGATCCCCGGCTATTGTCTGAACAATTCGATCCGCGCGATCGGAAAGACCAAGGTGTCGATGCTGGCGATCCTGTATTCGTCGCTGCTCAATATCGTACTCGATCCGCTGTTGATCTTCGTGTTCGATCTGGGCGTTGCGGGCGCGGCGATCGCGACGGTGATCTCGCAGACGGCGTTTACCGTTTTTATCACGGGCTATTTCCTGTACAAAAGGGATCTGGATATTCATTTGAAGCTGCGGCGCGTCCCGGAGGAGGGGCGGATATTGAAGCAGATCTTCATAAACGGCTCGCCGTCGTTTTATGTGCAGGTGCTGGCGTCCTTTATGAATATCTACATCAACAGCAGCTTTGTCCGATACGGCTCGGATCTGGATGTGGCGGCGATCACGATCATCGCGACGATCTTCAGCT
>JBGZCE010000009.1:0-3363 GCA_041845175.1 Filifactoraceae bacterium | reverse complement strand
CGATATTGTGGAAAGGTAGCATTCAACCGATATGCTGCCTTTTTTGCGCTCTGCATGCCGCAGCGGATGCGCGACGACAGCGGTAGGCAGTGTTCGTCAGGATATGCCGTCTTTTTGTGCGCTCTTTCGGAAAGGGGCGCGTTGTGCTATAATGGGAGCAGGGGAAGGATCGGCGTAGCCGGTGCTTTTTCAAAGAGGAAGCGCAACATTTCAAAGAGATGCTCGAATGGAGCACAGTTGCTGAAAATGATTTTGGCACAGACGAAGGAGGGGAACGATGAACGGAGAATGGTTCGGCTTTTTGATTTGGGAATCGTTGGGCGCCGGCTTTATTGTGTGGGGGCTCTATATGTTGTCGAGGAAAAAATCGCCGGTACAATTTTGGTCGAATGCAAAGCCGATCCCGCCGGAAGAGATCACCGATGTCGGAGCCTATAATCGCGCGGCCGGAAAGCTGGTGTCCGCCTACGGCATAGCGATCGGCCTGTTGGGGATCCTGCTGCTGAAGCTCGATTCGGCTGTGGTATTCGTGCCGATCGTTATGCTGATGATCCTGACGATCGCAATGATGGCGACGATGATGCGGATCGAGCACAAATATCGCGTACGCAGCCGCCGATGATTTCGGGGCGGCATCCGGATCGACAAAGCAAAAGGCTTCGGCTGAAACGAAACGCTTTTTATTTTGGCTGAAGGCAAACGGATCGGGAAGGACGCTGAAAAGATACAACCTGCGAGCTTCAAGTCATAACGATGGCAGAAAATCTTGGAAAATCACGAGCTTCAAATCGTTGGCGATATTTGAAGCACAAGGGTATGGGAGCCTTAGCGTTTTGTAGAGCGATCCGTTCCAAATGAAAATGATTTTGGCGCAGGCGGAGGAGCAAAGGCTTTTGACGGAGGATGTGATCGCATATCCGATCGCGAAGATATGGAAACGGGGGATTGCTATGATTTATCGAATCGCTTTGGGGATACAGGCGGCGGCGGGATCGATCCTGATCGTGCTGGGACAGTGGCTGTGGAAGGAGGATCTGTCGGCGCACTGGCTGACCGGCGCGGGGGTCGCGCTGCTCGGCACGGGGCTTGCGCTGCTGCTGATTCTTTTTGTGCTGAAAAATCGGCGATTCACCGATAAGGACAAGCGGACCGTTATCGGTGTCATTGAGAAAAAAGCACTCAAGCGCAAAATGCTGATCGATCATGCGAGCGCGCTCGCGTTCAAGAGCGTTGCATATCTGTTGACGCTTGCGATCATCACCGTTGCGCTCGCGGACGGATATTCGGCGCTGCTTCGGGCAATGCTCGTTTTGGCGGCGGTGAAGGCGGTGCTGTTTGTGATCGGATACCTTGTCGCGTATCTGAAATTCGACGAATCGGAGCTGTAACGGTCGCCTTTGATCATCGTGCGAGCGGCGCGGCGCTTGACGGTGCTTTCAGACGGATACGAATGAGAAAATCTATAAATGACGATATGCCGTCATAGACAAGCCGAACCAAGCGTGGTCTATCGAGATTACATATATTCCGGTCAAGCGCGGATTCTTGTATCTGACTGCTGTAATCGACCGGTACAGCCGTTGTATTGTCGGCGGGGATGTAGATGACACACTTGATACAAGAATGGTGATCGCAGCCTTGAAAAAAGTTTTTATTACACTGATACTTCCCATTTGCCGTAGCGTTTGCCGCCTATTCTGCGGATATATTGTTTCTCTTTCAGAGAGTCTATAATGCGCTTTATACTTCTGACAGACTTTCCTGTTTGTTTTGCAAGTTCAGTTTGCTTAACGGACGGGTTCTTTTTTATTAAATCCAACACCGCGAGTTCTTCCAAAGTACATTCCAAAGTGTCATTTTGGCACTTTGGCACTTCGCTTTTGGCACTTTGGGAAGTGTTTTCATTCGCAAAGTCAATGTGCATATAGCGATTTTTTAGCTCATGGTTTGTACCGAGCAGAAGATTTGAGAAAAACAATTCCAAAAACTTTGTGGTGGAATGAATACCCTTTTGCAAATCATTATAGTTTGATCGAACCAATGCATTACGGAAATACCAAGAGTTTTCACGGAACGCATCGTTATTGACACGGAACCCGAAGGTTTTTATATACTTAATCATAAACACGGCGGTGGCTCTTGTGTTGCCTTCGCCAAAGGGATGAATCTGCCAAATATCCGATGCAAATTTTGCAAGATGTTTCACGGATGCTTCAATCGACAGTCCCTCATAAGAAAACTGTTTTTCCGTGGCAAAATCATAATCCAAAGTGTCTTTTATGCTGTTGAAATCAGCATAGATAACCGTTTCGCCGTTCAGTATCCATTCTTTTTTGGAAATGTTATACCGGCGGATTTGTCCGGCGTGATTGAATACGCCCTCAAACAATCTGCGGTGAATGGTAATCCATTCGGCAGGAGAAAACTGAAACGCCTTTTCGCCCAAAAGCTTTGTTATTCTTGCAGAAACGATATCTGCCTCTTTGGTTTCGTTTTCGGTGCGGGTAGTTCTCTGTTCATAATAACTGTGAATACGCTTCTGAGCTTCGTCGATAGTGATTTTACCCTCGATGTGATCTTTTGCAGTATCCAGCAAATATTCAGAGGTTTTCAGTCCGTCAACCGCCTGCAAGCCGATAGCGGTTTGCCAAGCTTCGCTTTTTTCGGCTCTTTCAGGTTCGCCCTGCTTTATATATTCTTCAAGTTCAAATTGCCAATTCTTATCGGGCATATTTGTACCTCATTTCGTTATCATAATTCTTCCGTCTTAAAGGTCATGTAACCTTTGTAGTAGTAACTGTGGTCAATGCCTTCACCCACAAAGTCATAAATGTCCTCAAACAGATATTTATGGATTGCCTGCAATGTAGGATACTTGCCGACAAGGAGACTATCTAAAATGCCTTTATCAAAAAGCTTTGCAGTCTTTTTTTGCTGATGTGATCTTCTTCACGGGCAAAAGGTAGGCAGAGCTTGTGAGCCCTAATTTATTTTTCATGTGCCGTTTCGCACCTCCGTTATTTCTTATCATTATCCAAAAGACCGTATGACCGGTAGTACGACAATATCGTTTGATATTGCAGTTTGTTTGTAAAAAGCTGGCGATAGGTAACGGTCTTCTCTTTTCCTTCAGCTTTGAGCGCCGCCAATTTCTCCGTAACCGAGTCATACTGCGTAAGAATGTCGGAAAGCATTTTTTCAAAAGCGTTTAAGCGTTCTTCTATCTCTTTCATCGGATACCGGCACTCAAGGTTATTATCCATGGCGAAACCTCCGTTTTCGAAAAATACAATTTTACACAATATAATATGTCACAATCCGATGAATATTTCAAGGTTTAACATGGATTTATCGGGGGTTGTT
>JBGZCE010000008.1:0-16934 GCA_041845175.1 Filifactoraceae bacterium | reverse complement strand
CGAAGGACAGGGACAGGCTTACAGAGCGTCCATTTTGGTTAATCCGCAGGGAGAGATCGTCGTTTACGAGGTGTGCGCGCCGGGGATCGGAAGAAATGCGAAGGAGCTTTTCAGAAAGGTTCAGGCAGCCCAATTCGTAGCAGCTCACGGCGACAAGGTTTGCCCTGCAAACTGGGAGCCGGGCGATGACACATTGACGCCGGGAATCGACCTGGTAGGGAAAATCTAAATCTTAAAAAATAATATGAGAGGGAGCGGTTGCAAAATGAGATTTTTCGTTTTGCAGCGGCTCCCTTTTTGTCCGCTCGATCCGACACATCAAAGCTGTCCTCCAAGCTCACAAGGCGGAAGAAATGCCGCTGCCGGATAAGAATGAGTGAAAAAATCTTCCGAAAAGGCGTGCCCGCAATCTCCGTTTACTTGCTATGTCTCATATCGCGACGGAATTATACAAAAAACGGTTTGCTCCTATGAGCTTGCCGTTTTTTTAAGGCTGTTTTGTAACAGTTTCTTTTTTTCATAAATTTGTAAGCTTTTTTCTCTTTTTTTGTAAGGAGTTTGCGATACAATAAGAGCAGATGAAATTTGTGTACGATCGGGGGGACAATGAATACCTTTAAGCTGAAAATGATTGCGCTTGCCGCAATGGTGATCGATCATATCGGATATTATTTTGAGGATATGCCGCTCCTCTTGAGGGCGGTCGGGCGTATCTCCTTTCCACTGTTTCTGTTTTGTATGATTTGGGGATACCATTATACGAGCGATCGAAAAAAATTTTTGCTTCGTCTGTATCGGATGAGCGTCTTTATGGGAATTTTTATGTACGGCATTGAGAAATATTTTCCGACCGACGGCTTCGGGTACGGATATCATAATATCTTTGCCACGATGCTTTGGGTCGGAATTTTTATCAGTACGATCGAGACATACATAGAGGATAGGAGAAAAGGGCTGCTTTGCGTTGTCGGAGTCATGGCGCTGGTTCTCATACATTACGCTGCGCCGGTGTATGTTCCCTTTCTGCGGGGAATAAGCGGAGATTACACGGCATCGGTTTTCCCCAATTTTTTGCATGTCGAATACGGCTTTGCATATATCGTATTAGGGGTGTTGATGTACTTTTCCAAGGAGAGAACGGAGCTGCTCGGCATTTTGTATATTCTGTTTTGTGTTTATCAGCTTGCGGAAGAGCTGTCGATGCCCGAATACGGTTTTCCCTTACAGTGGCTTATGATTTTTGCGTTGCCGATGATGATCCGATATAATAATGAAAAAGGCTATGATCTGAAATATTTCTTTTATGCCTTTTATCCTGCACACACCTTCCTGTTGTTTTATTTGGCAAATTTTGTGGTGGCGGCCTGACCGTAAGGAGGAACTGTTTTGAATGAACCGGTAAAAAGGACGGTTTTGGTGGTCGATGATGACCGTGAGATCGTCGATGCGATTGAAATTTATTTAAAGAATGAAGACTTTTTCGTCCTAAAGGCGTATGACGGTCTGAAGGCGCTGGAGATATTGACGGAGCAAAGGGTGGACCTTTTGATTATCGACATCATGATGCCGAAGCTTGACGGATTGCAGGCGACCATAAAAATTCGGGAAAGCAGGAACATTCCGATCATCATCCTTTCCGCCCGGTCTGAGGATACCGACAAAATTTTGGGACTGAACCTCGGAGCGGATGATTATATAACCAAACCCTTTAATCCGATGGAGCTTATTGCAAGAGTCAAGTCTCAGCTGCGGCGTTATGTCAAGCTGGGAACCGATTCTCGGAATAATAAAGCCAACGAGCTGAGAAGCGGAGATCTGATTTTGGATACGGATACCAAGGAGGCAAGAATCGAGGAGGAAATCATCAAGCTCACTCCGACGGAATACGGGATACTGGAATTTCTGATGAAAAATCAAGGTAAGGTATTTTCGATAGAACAGATCTATGAAACCGTTTGGAATGAGCCGGGATACAACTGCGACAACACGGTCGCCGTACATATCCGCCGCATTCGTGAAAAAATTGAAATCAATCCCAAGGAGCCACGCTATCTCAAGGTGGTTTGGGGGATCGGCTATAAAATAGAGAGGTATTGATATGAATGAAAAATATAATATGCGGACGAGTCAAAAAACCAATACGCAAAAATATATCACGATGCTTATTTTTGTCGGCTGTGCATTATTTTTTGTCAGCGCGCTCGGCAGATTGTACCATGTCGGAAATAAGCTGCAAAAAACCTATTATGCAAGCAACCGATTTACGATGGTGCTTGAAGAAATACTCGGCACGACAACGGACTATTTTCGGCAAAATGCGCTTGTGTACAACGAGCAGACAAAAGCGTATGAGCTGAGCAAGCAATACATGGAGGAGCATCACGAGGAGATCGAGGCTCGTATTATCGAATTTGCGCAGCGTCAAAAAGAGCAGAAGGCCGAGGAAGCAGGGCCGACAGTCTCGCAGCAGCAGGAAACGGGAGAGGATGAAAATCGGAATCCGGCGCAGGCGGAAGGCGAAAATCAGGTGATATCGCAGGAGGAAATCGAAAATGCCCGCTCCGCCGTCTTATCCGAAATCATTGAGGAGCAGCTTGCGGAAAAGGAAGCCTTTATTTTTCGCTTGGAAGCCTTCGCAAATTTGAATATACAGATCGAACACGATTACAGGGTCGTGTATCTGCAAGGGAATAAACAGCCGGACATAGATGAAGCATACTATTATCTGGAAATCTCAAACGGAGGACGGATCGCAAATGAAACGATCAAAAATTCCCTTGGGAGCATTTCCAATTCCTATGCTGCCGAATATGAAGCGCAGGAAGATAACTGGATAAGATATGACAGCATCCGAACCGTGCGAGATTATTTTCAGTCAAGCAACAGTAAAGGCGACCGCCTTGTGCTTTCGATCAGCGTTCCTCCGGAAGAGCTGCGTGCAGGAGATCGAATATACGCCGGCCACGAGCAGTTTAAGCGCGACCTTCTGAAAATGAGCGCAGGTGCCGGATTGCAGCTTCTGATTTCCGTGTGCGGCATGTATTATGCGTGGTCGCTCAAAAGGAAGAGGGGCTATATGGATGCCGCGGACAAGGAACATCCGATTCAAGAAAGCAAAAGCGAAGGCATGACGGACAAGCTCCTGTGGATCATCGGGAGGCTGAAGCTGGAGATAAAGATCATTCTTTTTGTTCTCGGAGCCAAGGCATTTCTGAATTTCGGCCTTGAGAGCGGCGATTACGGCATATCCACGGCAATATATCAGACTCTTTTGATCGTGCTGGGCATCCTGACGCTGATCGACTTTGCAAATGCCGACAAGGAGGAATATTGTCGCAACAGCTTTTGGGTAGAGAGAAGGGAGAAAAAAAGAAAGCGTCATCTCCAAGGAATAGCCAAGGGAGCGGAAGCTCTTTTCGACGCAATCTTTGTCACCGGTGCGGCGATAATTCTGGTCTTTGTCTATTCGATGGGCCTCGGGGACATGTGGCATTTGTATTTCGTTTGCTCGCTGATCGGAGGAGCCGCCATTTTGTTTATGGTATGGAGGCTGCATAAGACATTGCTGGATGAGCGAATGGCATATATCGACGAGATCGGGGAAGCGCTTTCGCAAATCGTATCGGGAAATGTGAGCATCGAGATCGAGGAAAAGGAAAACCATCCGTTTCAATCACTTGCGCATAATATCAACCGACTGCGTCAGGGCTACGGCACGGCAATGGAGGAGCGCATGAAAAGCGAACGGATGAAGACGGAGCTGATTACCAATGTGTCGCATGATCTCAAAACACCGCTGACCTCGATCGTAAATTATGTCGATCTGCTAAAAAAAGAAGACCTTCAGCCCGAATATGCGCAGGACTATGTAAAGATTCTGGAGCAAAAAACACAGCGCCTCAATGTGCTGATCCAAGACCTGTTTGAAGCTGCCAAGGCGGCGAGCGGCGATGTGCAGCTTAATATGGAGCAGATCAATATTACGCAGCTGCTCAAGCAGACCCTGGCAGAGCTTGACAGCAAGATTCAAGCCTCCGGACTGGATTTTGTTCTTCGCATTCCGAACGAAGCGATCTATGCGCGGGCCGACGGGAAAAAACTGCATCGGATATTTGATAATCTGATTATGAACAGCCTGAAATACACGCTTGAAGGAACAAGGGTATACATTCAGCTTGAAAAAAATGACAAGCTACTGTTTTCGATCAAAAATATCGCCAACTATGAAATGAAATTCGATGAAGAAGAGGTGATCCAAAGATTTGTGCGCGGTGATGAAGCAAGATCGGGCGAAGGCAGCGGACTGGGACTGGCGATCGCAAAAAGCCTTGCCGATCGAATGAATATGGAGCTGGAGATTACGACGGACGGCGATTTGTTCAAAGCACAGATCCGAATGGAGTATACGGTGTAGAAAAAAGAGACATTTTGCCGATCAATTGAAGCGATCAAGAGAAAAGGAGTGCCCAAAACGGCACTCTTTTTTATGTAGAGTTAGACGCTTCGTAAAAATATTGATATAATATGAATAAAAACAGAAACGGAATCCGAGTTGGGGGATGGGAGGATATGATTTTTATTTTTCGGAAACGACAGTGCCGGTATGCCTCAGAGCGCACTGTAATCGGAATCGGTCAATGAGCAGGATAAAGCATGTAAAAAGCGGTTCATATCGATATATCGCGGAGGGGAATGAGCGAGTCGGGATTATCTTGCCGATATCGCTCGAGCTGCTCGCATTGTTGTCCGAAAAATTCGATGCTGTATGGGAAACACGAAAAGACGCGGGCACTATTGTCATCCGAAAGTAAACATATAATCATGCGGAGAAAAACGGAGGAGAAGATGAATATTGACAGAACAAAAGCATTGGAATTACTTGATAGTTATGTGACCACACCGCATATCAAGACGCATTCGTTGGCTGTCGAAGCGGTGATGCGCGCTTTGGCGGAGCGCTTGGCACCGGATGAGGTGGAGCTGTGGGGAGTGACAGGGCTTTTGCACGACTTGGATAATGATGTTTGCGGCTGGCAGGAGGATATGAGCAAGCATGGACCGAAGACGGTAAAAATTTTGAAAGAGCGTGACTTCGGAAATGAAGCGATGTATCATGCGATCCTGGCACATAATCCGGAGAACGGAAGTAAGCGGGAAACTGTTTTTGACAAGGCGCTTTATGCGGGAGATCCGATCACGGGCTTTATTACCGCAATTGCGCTTGTATACCCCGACAAAAAGCTTTCGAGCGTTAAGGTCAAATCCATCACCAAACGAATGAAGGAGCTGCGTTTTGCCGCAGGAGCCAATCGAGAGGCAATGTGGTCGATCGAAGAGATCGGGATACCGTTTCCGGAATTTGCGGAGCTGGCACTTCACGCGATGACGCAGATTGCCGATGAGCTTGGCTTGTAACGGTTCGGATCGGGTTTGATAGATGAAAGTTCCTTGGAACAGAGGAGTCGAATCCTCTGAAAGAGCCTTTCCCTGACTCTGCGGTCAAGTCAATTTGCTTTGGCGAACGATTTTGCGAGTCGCCGCAAGCACCGGAGATAATCCGAAGGCGGATTCTCCATTGAGATCCGCTATTACGGTGTGTGAAAGCGGAGCTGCCTCGGAATGAAAAATATCATTCTTGGGCAGCTCCGTATGCTTTTTACGGCATTTATCGTTTAAGTCGATCGTTGATTGCCGCAATTTTTTTGCGCAGTCTAATGAACTGAATCAGCCAAATGACGAAGAAGATCGCTGCGTAAAACAGTAAATAGCTGAAAAAACCGCCGATGGAGTGCTGCATCCAATGATTGATATAGGCGATGGGCAGCATCGCGCAAGTGGTGATCAAAAAATACGCGAAGGTCTGTCTTGCGATGCTCCAATCCTCGAGCTCCCAAATTATCGAGCCTGCGGAAAATATCGAGCCGAGAATCCCGCACAATGCGGTTTGCAGGAGGACGGCGGATATTTCGCTGCCTGTCATTGCCACAAGCTGCGGTAGACAAGGGTGGTAATTACCGTCCCGAAGAAGCAAAGAAATGAAGATCGTTATTGCGTTTCCGATAGCAATTCCGATCGGGAAGCCCGTCAATGCTCTTGAAATAATTTTCCTTTTCATACTTACCTCACATTCCTAATATCTGCTTGATTTTTGAAACATAGCGCCGTAACACATATTGTAGGAGGACGGCGAATATTTCACTGCCTGCCATTGCAACAAGCTGCGATGGATAAGGGAGATAGCTGCCGCCCCGAAGGAGTAAAGAAATGAAGATCTCTATTGCGTTTTCGATAGTGAAGCCCGTCAATGCTTTTGAAATGATTTTCTTTTTCACATCTACCTCACATTCCTAATACCTGCTTGATTTTTGAAACATAGCGTCGCGACACATAGGTTCGGTCTCCGTTGAGAAGCTTTACGCAAATCGTTCCGGCGAAGCTCAAATCAAAATTGTGAACCTTTTTCAGATTGATGATTTCAGAGTTTGAAATACGAACAAAGGTGCTTTTGGGCAAGAGTTCCTCGATTTCGTACAAGCGATGCTTTAAAAGATATTCGCCTTGCTCGGTAAGCGCCGTGATTTTCCCTGAAGCCGCATAGATCCGAATGACGGAGTGCGGGTCGAGTATGGTAACGGCATCCTCCCGGTAACCGAGCAGAATCTGCGGTTTATTCTCCGACAGCTTTGCCAACAGCGCTTGAATCTCCTCCGATATTCGATCCGTCAAAATGATGAGCTTCGGTGTCGAATATCTCTCATCCGTTTTTATTTCGATGTCCATCCGATACCTCCCTTCTGTGTGCAGTATAGCGAATGTGAGCTGATAAAACCAGCGATTTTGACTATGTGGTCGTTTTTACGCCTTAAGCGGTAGAATTCGGCACAAAGCTCGAAGCGAGAGTCTTTGTACAAAAACGATCATTTCATATCGAGCCTTTGAGCAATTCGATTCAAAATTTTGTTGTAGAGAATCAGCATATGCGCTTCGCGCACTTCCTTTTCAAGCTCTTCGATTGCGATCCATTTGACGCCGCGCGTTTCTTCTTCATTGAGCACGAGCGGGAGATCATCCCGTGCGACAAACAGAAATACGGCATTATAGTGATGATGATCGAATGCGCCGAGCTTTTCGACGGAAACGGGTTCATCAAAATAAGGAGCGTCAAGCGTCAGGCCGGTTTCCTCCAAAAGCTCCCGCTTTACGGAGTCTATCAGAGCCTCGTCCGGCTCGACATGCCCGCCGGGAATCCCCCAGGCATCATATTTTCGATGATAGATCATCAATACCTTATCAAGGCTTTGATTCAAAACGAAGGCCGCCGTCGTGGAATGTCCGTCCGCCGGTTCGAATTTCGGGTCGAGCATTCGGTGATAGAGCTCGGCTTCCTTCTGCGATAAAAAATTTGTTTGCATAATATTCTCCTGATCCTTCAAATTGTAAAGCGGACAGAGCTTTGGCTCGCAGCGGGCTTTCTCTACAAGCCGAGCAGCTGATTTCGCCAAGGCGCAAATGCGGTCGGCAAAGCGATCCGATCCAGATCAGCTGCTTCGATCCATAGCAGATCCTCTTCCTGAACGAGAAAAGGGTCGAGCTGTATTTCCCAAGAACGGATATGCCATTCGATATGCGAGAAGATGTGTTTTGATCGAAGGCCTGATTTGATTCGCAAAGGATGGAGCGATCTACCTTGAAGATAGGAGAGGGCTTCATCCTCGCTCAAATAGCCGTCCGTCATCGGAAATTGCAACAGACCCGCGAGCAATCCGCGAGCTTCTCTTTTTTCGAGCAGCACCAGCGAATCCTTGCGAAGAACAAAAAGTGTCTTTCGTTCGATCTTTCTCTTTTTTTTGAGCTCTTTTGCAGGATAATCGGTCGGATTTCCCTGCGCATGGGCTTTACAAAACTCCCGGAGCGGACAGATCAGGCAGAGCGGTTGAGCATTCGGCAGACAAATGGTCGCGCCGATATCCATCAATGCCTGGTTGAAATCACCTGCGCTTTGCTCCGGAAGGTGAGATGTCCAAAAGGATTCCATTGCCTTTTTTCCCTCGGCATTGGTGAGTGGTCCCGAATAGGCGGTCAGGCGTGTACCGATACGGATCAGATTTCCGTCGACGGCGCTCTCCTTTTGTCCGAAGGCAATGCTTGCGATCGCACCGGCAGTGTAGGCGCCGATGCCGGGAAGCTTCATCAGCTCCGATTTGGAGGACGGAAGCTCTCCATTGTATTCGGAAACAAGGATTTTTGCGGATTTTTGAAGATTTCGGACACGCGAATAATAACCGAGTCCTTCCCACAGCTTCAGCAATTCGTCCTCGCTTGCTTCGGCAAGCCTTTGGATGGTCGGAAGCGCAAGAGTGAATCGTTCAAAATAAGGGATCACCGTGTCCACGCGCGTTTGTTGCAGCATGATCTCGGACAGCCAGATATGATAAGGCAACGGATTTTCGCGCCAAGGAAGGGTGCGTCGATGCTCTTGGTAGTACGCAAGAACTTTGTCCGCCAAGCGGTTGATATTGTCAGTCATACTTTGCTTCTTTCGTTTGGTTTTTTAAGTATCATATCATAAATTCCATACAAGTTCCAAAATTATGTGATAGAATAACATATAAATAGATAAGGAGGCTGTTATGCGAAGCTGTATTCGATGCGGAACGCAAATGATCGAAGATTGCGGGCTGTATCAAGAGGGCGACTGGCGACGAGTTATGCTGGAAAAAGGAAAGTCCGGTCTTTTTCAGATTTCGAGAAATATCGGGCCGGTGATGGCTTCCGTCTGTCCGAGTTGTGGCGAAATATCGATCTATATTGAGGATGTCAACGAGTTGAAGGAGGGATAGCTCTTCCGGAAACAGGATTTTGTGGAGGATTTTATGAAAATTGCTTTTTACGGAGCGGCGAGGACAGTTACGGGAAGCTGTCATTTTTTGGAGATCAATGGCAAAAAAATTCTCGTAGACTGCGGATTACAACAGGGAATGAATGCAAAAAACGGGCAGGATTTTCCGTTCAATGCCAATGAGATCGACTATGTTTTTTTGACGCATGCTCATATCGATCATTCGGGGCGCTTGCCGCTTCTTGTCAAAAACGGTTTTGAGGGCAAAATTTTTTGTACGGCGGCAACTGAGGATCTTTGTAATATTATGCTCCGAGATTCGGCGCATATTCAGGAATTTGAAGCGGAGTGGCGCAACCGAAAAGGCAAGCGCTTGGGAAAGGAGTCCAAAGAGCCGCTCTATATGATGGCGGATGCGGAAAATGCGATCGCCAAGCTGGAGCCATGTCCGTACAATCAGATACTCGATATTGATGAGGGAATAAGAATCCGATTTCGGGATATCGGACACTTGCTCGGCTCATCGTGCATCGAGGTGTGGGCGACGCAGGGCGGGATCAGCAAAAAAATCGTATTCTCCGGGGATATCGGAAATACGAATATGCCGCTGATCAAGGACCCGACCTTTATCGATGAAGCGGATTTTTTGGTGGTGGAATCGACTTACGGAACAAGGATCCACAATCGACCGCCGGATTATGCGGCGGAGCTTGCCAAAGTGATTCAACGAACCTTTGATCGTGGAGGAAATGTGGTCATTCCGTCCTTTGCGGTCGGAAGAACACAGGAGCTGCTGTATTTCATACGGAAGATCAAAGAAGCAGGGCTCGTAAGAAATCACGAAAATTTTGATGTCTATGTTGACTCGCCGCTTGCGACACAGGCGACCAAGATCTTTGATGAAAACAAGTTTGAAAATTATGATGAGGAAGCGATGGATTTTATTCGCCGAGGAATCAATCCGATTTCCTTTGATGGTCTGCACCTGTCGGTAACGACGGACGAATCACGCGCAATCAATTTTATCGAGAAGCCGAAGGTGATTATTTCCGCATCCGGAATGGCGGAGGCGGGGAGGATCAAGCATCACCTCAAGCATAATCTTTGGCGTCCGGAATCAACGATCGTATTTGTAGGTTTTCAAGCGAACGGAACGACCGGACGAGCGATTCTTGAGGGAGCCGATACGATCAAGCTGTTTGGAGAAGAAATCACCGTGCGCGCGGAAGTGATTCAGCTGGAGGGAATTTCGGGCCACGCGGACAAAAACGGATTGATCAACTGGATCGACTATTTTCATCCGAAGCCGGAGCATATTTTCGTGGTACACGGCGAAGAGGAGACCTCGCTATCCTTTGCCGAGGAGCTGAAAGCGCGTTATGATACGCAGGTAAGCGTCCCGATGTATACCGAGCTGCGCAGTCTGTTTGACGGATCTCTTTTGAGAGAGGGAATCGTTGCACCGAAGCCGGAGAAAAAAGAGTTTGTTACCGAAGAGGGAACTCCTTACGGCAAGCTGGTTAAAGTCGCACGCGAGCTTGAGCAGGTGGTCACACGCAACAAGGGCGGAGCAAATCGCGACCTCAATCGTTTTGCACAGGAGATCCAATCGCTCATCGACAAATGGGATCGGTAGCCGAGACCTTATTCGAATAAGCTGAACAAGACGACAGCCGAAAGTCGGCGTTATCATTTCTGTTTCAGCCGCAATAGAAGTAAACAAAGGACCGGACTTTGTATTCGTACAAAGTCCGGTCCTTTTTCCGTCGTTGCGAAAACATCTCGTTAATGTGGCGCTGCCGCCGATTCACTGAGCCTTGTCGGAGAGAGGAAGCCCCGTTTATGACAGGTCGGCATCATCTTGCTTCGTAATGTCCGAAGCAATACTATTCCTCTGATTCTTCTTCGTACTGCGATTTGCTCGGAATCTCGAATCGACAGCGCGCATTGGATACACATTTGCTGCAAACGCTGCATTCGCCGAGATCCCGAAAAATCGTCTGATTGCTTTGCAGCAATTCGACGCATTTGTTTTCATTGAATCCGTTTCTCGTCAGCGCGCCGTTCGGACAGGCATCGGCACAATCCGTGCAGCTGCCGTCTATTTTGAACAAGCAGTATTCCTCCGTCGGTCGTGGCGTCGGCTCGATCTTGAGCTCGGTGATGACCGAGCCGTATCGACCTGCACAGCCGCGAGCCGTCATCAGCATATTATTGATACCGAATGTGCCGAGTCCCGCAATATATGCCGTTTGCCGCTGAAAATAATTTTTTGAAAGGATCTCCTTTTCAAAGGAATGGCCGAGCGGTAAAACGGTAGCATAGCCCTTCTTTTCGAGGCGCATCTTGATCCCCTCCGCCAAATGATTGAGCAGGCGGTTCGTTTCGACATACGCAAAAGCCCATTCCTGTGACGCGATTTTTCCCGAAGTATTCGATAAGACCGTACTTTCTTCAAAAGGAATAAAAAACGAGATCACCGTATTTGCGCTGGCGAGCCGTTCCGTCGGCTCCTGATAGTCCTTTCCCATTTTGTCTCGCATATCGACAAACAAAGCGTCGTGAGCATCGGCATATCCGATAATCGGCTCCTGCCAGTTCGTGATCGTGCGATGATTCTTTTTATATTCTCGAACGAATTTTCGTATATAATTCTCCAAGCTCTTTTTCATAGTGCCCCCTATCCGCATACCTGATACTAAAATACCATATCGAAATATATTTGTAAATTGAAACGGGGAAAGTTATACGCTACTAATTTCAGTTAGTTCGTGATAATGAAACATTTAATCGAGCGATGAAGATCGGGCGGGAGAGTCGCGGTCGATCAAAAGGAAAACGGGATCCCGATCGAAAAACAAGCTCGATGAGCAATCGTTTGAACAAGGCGAACAAAAGCCGTCGTGATGTGAAAGGTCATCGCTTTGTGGAGTTGTTGACATTCTTACGGATTTCAAAAAATCATGGTATAATCTCGTTGAAGGCGAAGAAGGAATGAATCGACCGCTCGGAAGGAATTATTTTGTGGCATTTGGAGCCGCGGCAAGCGATTGTGAGGAATAAAATTGATAAGCAAAGAGAAACTGATAAGCAAAGAAAAGCTGATTGAATATCGAGGGCATGAGCATTTGCCGATGTCAAAGCGCGAAGAATTTTTTTGGCTGAACTTAGGCTCGCTCCTGGTGGCGATCGGAGTCTATTTTTTCAAATTCCCGAACAACTTCTCGATCGGCGGAGTAAGCGGGATCAGCATAATATTGAATCATTATTTTCCTTCTTTGTCGGCGGCAACGCTGAATTCCATTTTGAATGCGCTGCTTCTGCTGGTGGGATTTGCCGTATTCGGAAAGAAATTCGGCTTCAAGACCTTTTATGTTACCGTCGTCCTGAACGGATTGATCCAGCTGTTGGAATATATTCATCCGATGTCTGCGCCGATAACGAATCAGCCGCTGCTCGAGCTGATATTTGCAGTGGCATTGCCGGGGATCGGTGCAGGGATCCTGTTTAATATCGCGGCCTCAACAGGCGGGACGGATATCATTGCGATGATTATAAAGAAATATACGAATAAGGACATCGGGAAGGCGCTGCTACTCAGCGATATCATAATCGTAATCATCGGGTTCTTCGTTTTCGGAGCGACGACCGGCCTTTTGACATTGGTAGGGCTGGGCACAAAAACGATTTTTGTAGATTCCACGCTCAATTCGATCAATCGAATGAAATATTTTACGATCGTGACGGAGGCGGGCGAGGAAGTCAAGGAATACATTACCGTCAATCTGCATCGAGGAGGGACGCTTCTTGCGGGGGAGGGGCTGTTTTCCGGAAACAAAAAGTTTGTCTTTCTGGTGGTGGTTAACGATTATGAAGCCAAGTTCCTGAGAGATTTTGTCTTGCACAACGATCCGAAAGCCTTTATGACCGTGGTCAGCACCAGCGAGATTATCGGCAAAGGCTTCCACTATCAAAAATAAAAGAGAGGCTCTTCCGATCCGTTTCCCATGCCTGATAGCAAGCATGGGGAACGGATGCCCGGAGCCTCTCTTTTAAATGGCGCGGATATTTGCGGATTTATTCGGTTTCCGATTACGATTTCCGTGGAAAAGAATAATCACACTTTTTCCAATGCCGTAAAGTATTTCGTTTTTTCGGCTTATCCGACGGTACTATTCTCCTGTTGCAACGCGCACGCCGTCGATATAAGTTGCCATGAGCTCCAAGCTTTCTGCATCGAGCAATACGAAATCCGCCGCTCTGCCTACTTCGATTTTTCCGGCAAGATGATCCAGTCCGACCGATGCGGCAGGGACAAGGCTCGCCATCAAGATCGCCTCATGCAGAGAAGCCAAGCCCCAAAGCACGGCATTTTTGACCGCATCCTTCAAAAGCAGAATCGAACCGGCGAGATTGCCGTCATTCATGCGAACGGCACCGTCTTGGACGGTCACATCAAATTCACCCAGCTTGTATTTGCCCTCCGGCATACCGCCGGCACTCATACAGTCCGTCACAAGCGCGGTTTGCCGCGGTGTTCTCATTTTTGTGACAACCTGAGCCGCTGCCGGATGCACATGGTGCCCGTCGCAGATCAGCTCGGCGAACACATCCCGGAGCGTCAGCGCTGCGCCGACCATTCCCGGCTTCCGATGATGAAGCGGGCTCATCGCATTGTAAACATGCACAAAAATATTTGCGCCGCTTTCGACCGCATCGCATGCCTGTTCATAAGTCGCGTCGGAATGACCGAGCGCTATAAACACGCCGAGCTCCTTCGCCTTTTTGATAAAATCGATCGCACCCTCGCGTTCCGGAGCGATGGCGATCTTGATCGGAAAATCTCCGGCAAGCTCCTTCCACTTTTTGAGCTGCTCAAAGTCGGGATCCGTGAAGTAGGTCGGATTCTGCGCTCCACGGTACTTTTCGACAAAAAAAGGCCCTTCCAGAAAAATCCCGCCGATCTTTGCGCCGTTCACCAAATAATGGTGATTGGCGATATTTTGGATCGCATGATCGGTATCCTTGATCGAAGCGGTCAAGGTAGTAGGCAAGAAGGTGGTCACGCCGACCCTTGCCGCGGCATCCGAAATGGCTATCAATGCCTCCGGCGTTGCATCCATCACATCGAAGCCGACCATTCCGTGAATATGCGTATCCACAAAGCCCGGGGCAAGCAGCGCTTCCGGAAAATCCAGAACCTCTCCGCTTTCAGGGAGCTCGCTCAAAATACCGACCACCTTGCCGTCCTTGACGGCGATGATCTTACCATATTCAATGCCGTTTTCAAATACGACACCCTTCGGTTGAAAATAAATCATAGTTTGTCCTTCCTTATGTGAACTCATTGCTTTGGATCCTCCGAATCATGGAAGATATTATGGCTTTTCAAAATATAAAGCGCAATCAACAGGACTGCGGCAACCGGAAACACCAGCTTGTAGTAACCGAAGCCGATCCCGATTCCGAGGCAAGCCGTGATCCAGATCGTCGCTGCCGTTGTGATCCCCGAAACCGTGTTGGTCGAATGCAATATCACGCCGCCGCCCAAAAAGCCGATCCCCGAAACGATCTGTGCCGGAATTCGCGAGGTATCCACTTTGAGAGCCTGTATCATCGCCGGATTTTGTTTTGCCAGCTCCAGTGTGATCAGGTCGATCTCCCTCTGGATCATCGTCAGCAAGGTTGCGCCCAAACAGACCACCAAATGCGTGGCGATCCCGGCAGGCTTTCCGCTGCGCTTTCGCTCGTTGCCGATCAAGATCCCGATGATGCTTGCGATGGTAACCTTCAGCAGTATTTCTTGTAAACTCATAACGCACCCCTTTCTGTCGTAGGACGATCTTTATTACGAAAAATTATACCCGATTTGTATCGCTTTTTCAACAAGCCATAAAATCGGGAGCCTTTCTCGCAGAAGCCGATACCGAGAAATATGGAAAGCCGGAGCCTCGGCGGTAAAGAAAGGGTCATTTTCGAAAGCGACGATTTTATCAGGGAACAGACGCTCGGGCAAAGAGCTGCTTCGACACGGATCGGAAGCCGGAACGGGATCTGCGAGCTTATTCCCTTTATTATATCCTGCCCGGCGTTTTCTGTTTCGAAGATTTTTCCACGCGGAGCAGAAGATCGGTTTTTGGAAAGGATTGTAAGAAAATTACAGCTTTTTTCCGCAGAGGCATTTATTTCGGATTTCCCTTAGCTTTTTATGAAAGATGCCGAAATAGGAATATAAAAATAAATCAAGAAAGGCTTGGATGGTGAGCGGATGAGTTGGAAAGCTTGGATCAACCGGATTTTGTTTTTCGGCCTATTGCTGTCATGGGGGATCATTGCATTAGCGGCAGGGTCTGTGCTTTTCGGGGGAAATACGGATATTTTTGAGGGAGCTGTGCCGGGATTTGTGTTCGCTGTCGGGATCGTAAGCATCCTGTTTTGGATCAACAATCGGCTCGGCGAGATAACATTGATTAGAAGCTCGGAGGAGGTGTTGGAAGGCAACTTGGCGAAAAAGGTCGGTTATCGGGGGATGTACCGATCCGCAGCTGAGATTATCAATCGGACGAACAAAAAAACAAGAGGAATACTTTCGGGGAGCATTGAAACGGCGCAGAGAATCCATACGGTCAGCTCGGATCTGCATGAAACGATTGCACATTGTGAGATGGCGAGCAATCAGATCACCGATTCGGTGCTGGAGCTTGTGCAGGGCTCGAATTCGCAATTGGAGTCCACGATCGACATCGGGAACAGAATGAATTCCGTCATGGAAAATACGACCAATATCGATCAGTCGTCCAACGAGGCGCTCGTGCTTGCGGAGAATATGGTCGAAACTGTAAACAAGAGCACGGAAGCATTCGTGTATGTGATTGAGAAGATGAAGGCGAATGCGGAATCGAATAAAGAAATTTTGAACAAAGTTCAAGCGCTTCAGAAGGAAGCCAAGCAAATCAACGAGATTACCCATGCCGTCACGGAGATCAGCCAAAAGACCAATATTCTTGCGCTCAACGCTTCGATCGAGGCAGCGCGAGCCGGGGAGCACGGCAAGGGCTTTGCCGTTGTTGCGGGAGAGGTTCGGGAATTGGCGATGCAATCGGCGGATTCCGCGCAGGAGATCCAGAAATTGATCGACATGATCAATGCGCTGATACAGGACATTGCCGGCGAAACGAAGAAAAATTTTACGACGATCCACGAAGATATTGCCTATGCGGACAGCTCCATGGAGCTCGGCGCTCAGATGCTGTCTTCCACACAGAGGACCTATGACGCCATAAAAGAAATCAAGGAATCCTCCGACAGCACTTTCCGGATGGTTTCGAATACCGAAGGCCTTGTGGGAAAAATCACTGATGTTACAAGGCAGACGACGGAATTTACTCAGCAGGTTTCTGCCGCGATGGAGGAACAGGCGGCGAATACGAGCCGGATCCGCGAAATGGTTAAGACGCTGAATGAGATGGCATTTCAGTCCGAAAAAGAAATTCGGCATCATATCGAGCAGGTTCGAGTTTCGGATAAAAACAAAAAGGACATTGCGGATGCAAAGAGCATACTGAAAGAGATCAACGATCGGATCAACAGAGAGCGATTATCGATCCATTCCCTGTCCGGAGAATTATCGCAATATGCGCTGAAAAACAAAAGCATCGCCTACATCGGAATTCTGGATATTCAGGGCATTATGGTCAGCGCAACGGAGCGCATCGATCCGAAAAATTCAAATTACTCCTTCCGACCATACTTTTTGGCATCAATTGAAGGGAAGGAATATGAAACGGAGCCTTACATATCCAATGTGAGCCATGAGTATTGTATGGCGCTTTCGATCCCGCTCAAGAAATCAAACGGTGAGATTTTCGGCGTAGCGATGGCGGACATCATTATATAAAAATTCATATTCAAAGGGACTTGCATAGCGGGTCTCTTTAGATGCCCATTTTCAAAAATTCACATTCAAAAACAAGGAGGACACAATATGGCATTTATCACTCAGGAAGTTACGGTTCTGCAGACTCTCGTTATCGCTCTCGGTGCTGGTCTTGCAGTGTGGGGCGCGGTCAACCTGATGGAGGGCTACGGCAACGAT
>JBGZCE010000007.1:0-5366 GCA_041845175.1 Filifactoraceae bacterium | reverse complement strand
CTTCCGAATTTCTTGTTGAATTTCTCAATTCGTCCGCCTTTTTCAACGGATTTGCTCTGGCCTGTATAGAACGGATGGCATGCCGAGCATGTCTCAACGCGAATCTCAGGCTTTGTCGATCCTGCCGTAAAGGTATTACCGCAAGCACAGTGTACCAATACTTCATTATATTTTGGATGAATTCCTTCTTTCATTTGTATTTCACCTCTTTCTTTCTATTAGTCGTCGCAACTTAACTCAGTTATTGTATCATACTATTTTATGATTTGCAACAAAATCTTCCGCAGAGTTTGACACCGCAAAAAACAAAGATCGGCGGGCGATTCAGGCCAGCAATTGACGGATCGCTTCGTAGATTATATTCGGAACATTTAGGAAGGTATGTCTCATATCCACACGCTCCGTCAGCATATGCCCGTCACGACCGAAGCTCCCTATATTCACGACCGGAACATTGATTTTCAAAATCTTGTCCACATCATGATAGTATTTTATTTTCCATGCCGGCATATTTTGCGCCACCGCATCGAAGGCCTCTTTTTCATCACAGATCGCCATAAAGCTCAGATCGGAGATGTATGGGTAGAACATTCTTGTTCGGATGCTACGCCGACTTTCCGGTCCGATTTTTCGGATTGCCGCTTCAACGGCATCATACAGGCTTTTTTCTTTATCGGTTTCATTTTTCATTTCGATCCGAGCATTGAAAATCGAGCCGAAGAATATCACGACGGCTGGCGATCGGTCGCCGTCCCATTTCCATGCCTCTTCGATGACCCTCAGGCTGAACAAGCGCAAATCCATCTCCGGATGGCGTTCATTGAGCCGTTCGGCAAAGCTGCGTATGCTTTCTTCAAATTTGGTGCCATGTATTTTCGCAAGACGATCATAAAAGGTGCGCCAGCTGTACACTCTTGTTTTCCAAGGAAGACGGGTAAAGGGCACCCGACTCAGATCGCAATAGATGCGATATTGCTCGTTGAGATATTCGATCACATTGTCAAATGATTTTTCCGCGATTTCGATGCACCTTTGCATCACCTGCGCCGGATTCATACCATGCGTGAAAAAATTAAAATAGGAAAAGGCGGTCAGCGCCGTTTGAACCGTATATCCGACCTTGGTATCCGTTTGCTTCAGCGAAATCGGCGGAACGGTCGCCTCACCCTGTGCGACATCGCATAAAGCGGCATTGAGCGACATATTTTTGGTGATTTCCGCGATCAGCAGATTCGGATCGAATGCGCCGAAGGGTTGCCCGACATGAGCTTCCTTTCCGAAGGCGACAAAGCTCGGCAGCAGCTTTCCGATGCTCCCATAGTAGATATATCTGTTTTCGTCTCCCGGATTATAGTCGGTCGAGTAATCGGAATTGATGCAGGCAATATATTCAAAGCCTTCCTTTTCTTTTAATTCGACCAATTCATCCAAAGCCGTTATGATCCCTTTTGAATTGTCCTCCTCATCACATTCCGCGATCGCTATGATATTTCCGTCGAGTTCTTCGGGATGCTCCGAAAAGTATTTTATCAAATACATTTGTGCGGCGACTCCCGATTTCATATCGAGCGCTCCCCTTCCAAACATATATTCTCCGGATCGAATATCTCTTATCACCTCGTCGGACAGCTCGAATGTACTCAACAGCTTGTCCGGCAGCTCCTTTGTGTTGAAGGCGTATTCCCGAATAACTCCGAAATCCTCCACCCCGACCGTATCAATATGTCCGATCAAAATCACCGTGCGATCGGAATTACCCTTCGCTCCTTTGACATAGGCGTAGGTCGAATGTCTTTCGACAAAATCCTCCTTCGTCTGAAAGATTTTTACTCTTTCAGGATACTGCTTGAAATAGTCCAGATCTGCGTAAAAATCATAAACATACCGCGCGACCTCGCTCTCTCCGCCGGGCTCCTTGTTGATGCTCGGAATGGCGACCATCTCGGAGGTCAGTTTTTTTACTTCTTCATATGAATCCAAGCGCATGGTTCTCTCCTTTCGGATAAATTCCTTTCACTCCACTTCGGTTTTCCAATACTATTCATCCAATCGATAACACCACATTAATATTTTTATTTACATTTCATCTTGCATACTCTTCGAGGCGATCTGCCTCAAGGTCTTCCATGAGCCTTATTTTATGATCGTTTTTTTGGCGACCTCGATAAACTCTTTGTTGGATCTCGTATTTTTCAACAGAGAGATCAGATCCTCCATCACTTCGAGCACCTGCTTTTGCCCGAAGCTGCGTCGCAACCCGACGGCGGCTTCAAGCTCTTCATCGCTCAGCAGCAGCTCCTCCTTCCGCGTGGCGGACTTGAAAATGTCGATTGCCGGATAGATCCTGCGTTCGGCGAGCCTTCGGTCGAGTACGATCTCCATATTGCCGGTTCCTTTGAATTCCTCAAAGATGATCTCGTCCATTCGAGAGCCCGTGTCGACGAGTGCGGTGGCGATAATGGTCAGCGAGCCTTTGTCTTTGGTGTTTCGGGCGGCTCCGAAGAAGCTTTTCGGCCCGTACAATGCGCCCGGATCGAGTCCGCCGGACAGGGATCGTCCGGTCGGGTTGATGGTCAGGTTGTATGCGCGCGCCAGTCGCGTGATGGAGTCCATCAAGATCACGACATCCTGATCCATCTCGACAAGCGCCTTCGCTCTTGCCAAAACCATTTCCGTCACCTTGATATGGTTGGCCGGATCCTGATCGAAGGTCGAGGCGATCACATCGCAGTCGACGGATTCCCGAATATCGGTCACTTCCTCCGGTCGTTCGTCAACCAACAGAATCATCAGCACGACCTCGGGATTGTTTTTTCGGATGGAATTGGCAATGTTTTTGAGGACGCTGGTTTTACCGGCGCGCGGCGGCGCCACGATCAGTCCGCGCTGCCCCTTGCCGATCGGCGAGAGCAGGTCGATGATTCTCGGCGCAAGGTTGTCCCGCTCGGTTTCAAGCGTCAGCTTTTCGACCGGATAGACGGGCACCAGACGATCAAAATCCTTTCGCCTGATCGCGTTTGTCGCACCGAGTCCGTTGATCTCGTTGATGTATATGATCGCACGATAGCGCTCGCCGTATCGCGGCTCGCGCACGATACCGACCACATGATCCCCCGTTTTGAGATGAAAGCGTTTGATCTGCGCCGGTGCAATGTAGATGTCATTTTCGGTCGATTGATAGTTTTCGCCGCGCAAAAAGCCGAAGCCGTCCGCCAAAACCTCCAAGATCCCGCCCGCCACTACGCGATTTTCGTTGTTCAGCTGCTCCTGCAGCTCTTCTTTGGTCTGCTTGGTTCGGCTGCCTCGTTGTCCGCCGTCCTCCTCACAGGATCCGTGCTCCGTCTCCTGTATCGGATCCTGCGCCTCTACTTCGTTCGGCGTCTGCTCCGACAGCTGATTTTTGTCTTTGTCGTTCATATTAAAATTCGAGTCCATCATGCTCCTTTACAAATTCTTTCAACGCTTCCACAATATCCTTCATCGCGCCTTGTACATTTGTTTCGATATTGATCGGCATCACCGGCTCATGCAGCGACATTCGGATCAGGATCCAACCTGCCGAAGTCCTTGCCTTGATGCCCTCATAATTCGGTTCTTCGATCTCCCAGCCTTTGTCAATCGCGAATTTTTCAAAATCGACAAGCGCTCGTTCACCATATTCTTTGAAATCGTCTTTTTTGATCTTCAAGCGATATTCCGCTTCCTCCGCCGGATGCTTCAAATCCTCGATCAAGCTTTGCAGGCTTTTGCCCTCTCGGCTGAGCTTTGCGGATTCGATCAGCAGCTTGGCGATCAGATAGCTTCCGTCGTCCAAAAAATAGTTTTCTTCCAGTGCACCGTGCCCGGATGTCTCGATCGCCAGGCAGGCTTTGCCTTCTCCGGCTTCGTTGATCCTTTTCGCCTCGTTGATCACATTTTTGTAGCCGCGTTTGAATCGATGATGCTTGCCACCGCGCCGAGTGATGAACTCCGTCAAGCCGTCGGAGGTCACCGAGTCGGTGACGACGATGCTCCCCGGATGCTCTCGAAGCACCACATCGGCAATCATCGCGATCAGACTGTTGCGGTTAATCTCCTGCCCGTCGGAGGTCACCAGTGCGGCGCGATCCACATCCGTGTCGAAAATAATGCCCAGATCCGCTTGATGCTTGAGCACCGCCTCTGAAACGGATCGCATCGCTTCTTTGTTTTCCGGGTTCGGCGGATGATTCGGAAACATTCCGTCGGGCTCCAAAAATTGGCTCCCTTCGATATCCGCGCCGAGCATTTTGATCACCTGATTCGCAAAGAAGCCGCCGGCACCGTTTCCGGCATCGACAAGAATTTTCAAGCCTTGGAGCGGCTTGCTCATATCGGTTTTTTGAATGATATTCTTGACGATCGTATGGGAATAATCCTCGATCAAGTCCGCTCTTTTCAAAGAGCCTTGCAGGCTTTTGTCAAAATCGTCTTCTTCATCGTACAACTCCTCCGCATAGGTGAGAATCCGATGGATGTCCGATTTTTCGACGCCGCCGTTTTTGGTGAAGAGCTTGAATCCGTTGTAATAGTACGGTAGATGGCTGGCAGTGACCATGATCGCACAGCTGCAGTCATAGTCCTCCCAAACCGTCGTCATAAACATCGCGGGGGTCGTCGCCATTGCGCAGTCCACCACGCTCGCTCCCCATTTCATAAACTCCTCGGTCAGCAACGATTTCACCTGTTCGCCGGTCACACGCGAATCCGTTCCGATCGCGATCCGCTGCGATTTAGCTCGGCTAAGGTCGTTCTTCGTCAGCCAGTACAGGATCCCTCTTGCGATCGCCCGCACGCCGTCCATGGTCAAATTGATCTCCCGATCGTCGTTTTGCATCAATACCGCACGAATGTCCGTACCGTTTTGAAGCTTCAGCAAGCCGCCTCTCATAATTTCTCCCGTCTATTTATCACCGTATTTTTTCATTAAATCCACCAAGATTTGATTTTTGTCCAAACGATGGGTCGCATCGATGAAGCGGATCGTTCCGGTGGTCGAGCGCATTACGACCGATTGCGTGGACGCTCTGTTTCCGCCAAGGTAGATCACGCCCTTCAAAAAGTCGCCGGAGGTTACGCCGGTCGCAGCAAAATACACTTCATCACCGCAAACAAGATCCTCCATCGTCAGTACGCGGTCAATATCCTCCTTGGTGAGTCCCATCTCTTCACAGCGCGCAAATTCCTGCTCACTCATCGGACATAGTCGTCCCTGCATATCGCCGCCGAGGATCTTCACTGCCGCCGCCGTGATCACGCCCTCCGGCGCTCCGCCTTTTCCGAACAGAATGTCCACGCCGGAATTTTTGATACAGGTCGCGATCCCGCCGGCAATATCGCCCTCGTTG
>JBGZCE010000006.1:0-4058 GCA_041845175.1 Filifactoraceae bacterium | reverse complement strand
TCCCATGTCGTATTCTCATACATGTCCAGAGGTCTTCCCTCAGTCGGCGCCGTATAGCGCAGAGGGTCTCCTCCCGCGCTCTCGATCTTGATGACGTCGGCTCCAAGATCGGCAAAAAAGCGTCCGGTCGTCGCCGCGGCAATAAAGCTTGCCAGCTCGATGACCCTTACTCCCTCAAGCGGTCTTTTTCTCTTACTCATTCCACAACCTCCTAAATTAATATATTCATATTGTTAAAAAAAATGATATTTTAAGGCGCGCTTCCCCAAGATAGAATCAAACAAATCTCTTCATCAAAAAATCTCTCAAGGGAAGACAGCACAAGCCTGCCTCCAAAAAAACGATTATTTTCCCAAGGTTAACTTCTCCTCGGCGATTTTCCTGATTTTTTGCTGATTGACCTTCCCGGTGGAATTGCGTGGAAATTCTTCGACAAAGACAAAGTATTTCGGTACTTTGAATCGGCTGATGTTCTCCGTCAGATAGGTCCGTATCTTTTCTTCCAGCTTCGGATTCTCGCTTCCTTCGATGCAGGCGACGATTTCCTCCTGCATCACCTCCGTCTTCGTACCGAATACGGACACCTCGAGCTTGACATCCACCTCTTTGATATATTTTTCAATCTCGTGGGGCGAAATGTTTTCGCCTCCGCGAATAATCAGGTTTTTTCTTCTGCCGGCGATGTAGAGATATCCTTCTTCATCCCGATATGCCAGATCTCCTGTCCGAAACCATCCGTCCGGCTGCAAAGCATTCGCCTCGCCCCCGTTTCGAACCAGATAACCGCCGGTTACATTATATCCGCGAATATGAATTTCCCCGACCTCTTGACTTTTGCACTCCTCCTGAGTTTCCCAATCCACAATCCTTACTTCGACATGGTCGATGACCTTTCCCGCCGTGAGGGCCTTTTTCTCCGGAGGATCCTCATAATCGACAAGCGTCACACAGGGAGCGGCTTCCGTCAATCCGTAAGAGGGCTGCAGCTTCATGGTTCTCAGCTTCTCACAAATAGCGTGATATTCTCTCTCGTATATCGGCGAGCCTGCAATGATTCCGCTTTTCAGAGAGCTCAGATCGTATTCCTCCATCCTCGGATTTCGGGTAAGAGCCAAAAACATACTGGGAACCCCGTTCAAAACCGTACACCGATCACGCTCGATCACTTTACAGACATCGATTCCGGAATATTTATGTAGAAGTGAAATCGACATTCCTCCGATTACGCTCGTTAGGAGACTGATTGTCACTCCGAAGCAGTGAAACAGCGGCACTGTCAGACACATACGATCCTCTTGTGTCCAACGCATTTGCTTTACAACCTCTCTCGCATTGTTGATGAGAGAAAAATGGTCGAACTTCACACCTTTGCAGGCATTCGTTGTTCCCGAGGTGAAAAGAATACAGCAAAGATCGTTTACTTTGGCGGGCGTCGACTCCTCCGTCATGCTCGATCCATGATCCTGCCATAAAAGCTCAGTCCACTCGCGAAACGTTTTCCCGATGTCCATAACCCAACCGATTCGGTTTACTGCCTTCGAATCGGTATTCCGCCGCACAAGCTTGCCGACGACCTCTTCCACTTCGGGAGTCAGTTTTCTTCCCGTATAGAGCAAAAACTCCACATCCGCAATCTCAATGCAGTTTTGCAATTCCTTTTCCTTAAAATAAGAATTGATCAGAACCGTGACGGCTCCAATTTGCTGAAGGGCAAGGAAGCTGATGATCCAGCCGGGCGTGTTGACTCCGAATATTCCGACTCTGCTGCCCTTCTTTATGCCTTTTGAAAGTAAAAGCTGCTTGAATGTATCACAAAACAAAGCCGTTGCCTTCCAAGTGAAGCTCTCCCCCTCATGTCGAATAAATACCTCGTCGGGAGTTTCCAGAGCTCGTCGTTCGAAACACTCTCCGATGGTTTGATGTATGAATCCCATATGCTTTACCCCTAAAATCCAAAGAATTTTCTTCCCCTGTCGGCAGAGAACATTTCCATTTTATGTTATCAAATTTATCTCAAAAGAGCAACATACTTTGCTATAAAAAAATTTTTTTGACTTCATCAAGAATATATTTTGCTTTTTGCTCTTTGTGCATTCTTTTGAGCTTCATGTTCTTCTCCCGAACCGATTGAAAAGCGCTTTCGAATTCCGAGCGAGTATGTCCGTAGCGCCTGAAGGAATACCCCTTCGGATCGTTTTTGTCTAAAAAAAATAGCCGAAAAATTTTTCTTCGGCTAAAGAATAAACGAATGCCTCGCGGCTCGATATCGAACGATCTTTCAAGGACGCAAGCAAGCGCCGGTGCCTTTACGGCATGGCGGCTTGAATCCGTGCGAGCAAATCCTTTTTGATTTTTGCATACGATGCCGACAATTCAAAATCGCTCGGCTTTTCGAGCACGATCGGCGGCGCGACTTTTCCGGGCTTGCCGGTCATGACATAGATCTTGTCCGACAGAATCAGCGCTTCGTCGATATCGTGCGTGATAAAAAAGGTGGTCGTCCGATTTTTTTCGGCGACGGCGCGGTACCAATCGTGCATGCTGCGCTTTGTGATGGAATCCAATGCGGAAAAGGGTTCGTCCAACAGCATCAGCCTTTGCGAAAACAGGTATGCGCGGAGCAATGCCGCTCGCTGCTTCATCCCGCCCGAGATCTGCGCAGGGTATTTGTCCTGTGCGCCGACGAGCCGAAATTCCGCCAGGTGCTGCCGTACCTTCTCATACGCCTGCGCCTTGCTCACGCCACGCAGCCGAAGCGGCAGCGCCAGATTGTCGATCAGCGTGTAGAATGGAAGCAGCAGATCCTTTTGCTGCATATAGCTGAATCGTCCGGTCTTGCCGGTGATGTCCTCTCCCTCCAGCCGGATGCGACCTTCATCGGGCAGCTCCAGACCCGACAGGATGTTGAACAGAGTGGTTTTGCCCACGCCGCTCGGACCCAGCAGCGAAACGAATTCGCCCTCCTCCACCGACAGATCGACGGCTTCAAAGATCGCTTCGCCCTGATAGTTTTTTGTGAGCTGCTCAATTTCTAAATAAGGCATCGTCAGTTCGGCAAATAGTCGTTGGTGAATCCGCTTGCGCCGAGCTGCACATCGATCAGTCCGTTTCCGTACATAAAATCATAGAACGGCTCCCAGCGGCTGACATCGATCGTGCCCCAGTGATCCTTTTCCGCTTTGTAGTAGGCTGCCAGGATCGCCTGACTTTCCACGACCAGCTCACGATCCAGCTCCGGCACCGCGGCAAGCAGGATTTCCGCCGCCTCTTCCGGATTTTCGATCGCATATTCGTAACCCTTGCTGACCGCGCGCATAAACGCCTTCGCCGTATCGCTGTTGTTTGTCAAAAAGTCATTGTTCGCCACGATGATCGGCGTGTAGAAGTCCAGCACCGGATTCGCCTGCACGAACGGCACATAATTATAGACCTCCTCCTCCATGTCCGCCATCACATTGTCCCACGCTTCATAGACCCAGACTGCGTCGACATCGCCCGACTTCAGGATCGAGATCGCATCCGCACCCGAGTGCGGAACCATTTTCAGCTGACTGAAATCGCCGCCCTCCGACTCCATCGCGAATTTCAGAATCGCCTGCTCCACATCCCAGCCCCAGGTCGCATAGGTCTTGCCCTCCAGATCCGAAAAGGTTTCGATCTCCGCCGATTGCTTGGACAAGATGCCTGATGTGTTGTGGTCGATGATCGTCGCTACCGCCGTCACCGGCGCCGGATTTTCCGCCGCAAGCGCTACGCCCAGCGTCTCCTGAAAGCTTACGCCGAACTGCGCCTGCCCGCTTGCCACCGCAGCGATCGCTCCGTCCTCCGGCGGCTGAATGATCTCCACCTCCAGATTTTCTTCCGCGAAATAGCCCTTTGCAAGCGCTACATAAACGCCCGTATGATTCGTGTTCGGCGTCCAGTCCAACACGAAGGAAATTTTGCTTGAGCCGCCCGACGCATCGTTTGTCGAAGCGTTACTCGAATCGCCGGTCATTTCCGTCTGTCCGCAGCCCGTCAATGCCAAGCCCAGCGCCAAACCGACTGCCAATAGTCTT
>JBGZCE010000005.1:0-4420 GCA_041845175.1 Filifactoraceae bacterium | reverse complement strand
TCTCCTCCAAAATGTCTTCGATCGTCAGCAGCCCGCTGAAGCCGCCATATTCGTCGATCACAAGCCCCATGTGGATCCGATCCCTTTGCATCTCAAACAGCAGCTGATCCAGAGGCTTGAATTCATGCACAAAGTATGCCTCCCGCAGCAATCCGCGCAGGTTGACCTGCTCCAGCGTTCCCTTGCGCACCTGTGCGAAAAGATCCTTCACATGGATCACGCCGATGATGTTGTCGATGTCCTTGTCGTAGACCGGCACTCTCGAGTATCGTTCTTCGATAATCCGATCGAGGATCTCGGTAATCTCGTCGTTGATGTCCACGGCAAAAGAAGATGTTCGCGGAACCATGATGTCTTTCGCACGCACATCGTCCAGCTGCAAAATATTGGTGATCGCATTGCGTTCAAAATCGTTGACCGCGGACTTGAGCTCATCATCCTCCGTCAGCGCCTCGATCAGCGATTCCTTGACCGATTCCTCCGCTTCCTCTCGGGCACGCTTGGTGCTGAGCCAGCCGCCCGCCACAATGCCGAGCCTTGTGTCAAATAGTCTCCGTAAATACGGACTGTCCTCTTCCATTTTATTTCCTTTCAATTCAAATCGTACTGCCATCGGATCTTTCTATTATTGTGCCATATTTTTGCGCTTTTGGCTACCGGATCGGCCGAAAATCTTATTTCTTTTCTTCATTTCGGAAGATCAGCTTTGCCAGGAGCGGCGTTTTGATCCGAATGGCGTCCACAGGGCAAAGCTCGTGGCAGCAGAAGCAGCTGATGCAGTTTTGAAGAGCTGCACCCGCTTTCCCGTCCTTGACCGCGATGATCTTGGCGGGACAGCTTCGCTCGCATTTTCGGCAGCCGATACATTTTTTGCGAATGAAGATCGGCTTGGATTTGGTCTGTCTGACCAAAAAATTCTCCATAAATGCCGGAACGCGCCCATGCAGAAAGTTGACGCTCTGCGGCTTGGGCAGCTTGAACGGCGCAAGATTGAGCCGCGCGATCTCTTCCTTCGCTTCCCGATCGTTGAACAAACGATCGCACAGCCGAACCTCCGCCCGTTCGAGGTTCATCTTATCCCGTTTGCGCGCCTCCACCAGTGTCGCGACCTTTTCGGGGTCGATCCCCGCCAGCACGCAGGCATAGTAGTCCAACTCATACGGGTTCGTGCCCGTCAGCAAAAATCCGAGGGCGCGTTTTTCGCCGTTGCTCGGTCCGTCGCCCTCCATCGCCTCGATGCCGTCGATCAGGCTGATGATCGGCTTGATCTTTTCACAGATGTCGATCAGATGGTTGGCAAAAAGCTGCGGCTCCTGCAGCTTCATATGATACGACGCCTTTGTCAGCCCCGGCACCGTACCGAACAGATTCTTGACTGCGCCGGTGTAGGTCATCATCACATGGGTTTTGAGCTTCGCAAGATTGATCACGAGGTCGGCGTCCAGGATCGCCTGCACCATCTCGATCCGCTCGAGCGCTTTGTAGTCCGTCAGTCGAACCTCCACGCCGCGCGTGTCGTAGTTGAGCGTCGCTCCGGTCCGCTCCGCGACCTCTCGCATACCGGTCGCTTCATAAATCCCGCGCAGCGCCTGCTCGGTAAACGGGCCGCCCGGCGAGTCGCCGAGGATCGCCTGCGCGCCCGAAGCGATCACATATTCCGCAACGGCGCGCACGACACTCGGATGCGTAGTCACCGCATCCTCCGGCCGTTTTTTGGAAAGCAAATTGACCTTCAAAAAAACCCTGTCCTCAGGACGAATTTTTTGCCTTAGTCCTAAATCGTCAAGCATCCGGAAAATTTTTGCACTCAGCTCGGCATATTCATAGGTGCTTTGCTCCGCTATGATGATCTCCGACATTATCTGATCCGTTCTTGAATTTCTTCGTAGAAATAGACCTTACCCTCCATCACGAGCACAGGTATCCCGACATAGCCGTTTTCACGCATCGCGTCAAATTCGCTGCGCGAGTCCCGAAGTGCCAAAAATTCCTTCAGGTTCATAATATGTGCCGTGATGTCGACATAGTCGTACTCAAAGCCCTTTGAATCCAAATACGCTCGGATCGGCGCGCAATCCGGGCAGATCGGCGTTCCGTACACGATCGGTCTGTTCATCTTTTCCTCCTTCGATTCGGGCGCTTTATTTTTATGAGCGTCCGATAATGCACTTTATTCTCATTTTCACAGGCTCCCATGCCTTTTGCAAAAGCAGCCTGCCGCTGCGGTGTGCGATCTTTTTAATGACACGCACCGATTCCGCTTTGCATTATTTTAGCACAAAAGTCAATTTTCATCAATTTTTCGCATGCTCTCCTTTTTTGTCGGAGCCGTGCCGAGCCGCGCTCAAAATCGCCCCGCCATAATGCAAAGCGAGGCGACCGAAGTCACCTCGCCGATCGATCCCTGCGGATCGGACTTGTCTTGACCTTTGCTTTGCCTTGCGAAACTGCCCCCGGATCGGCAGAGCGTTTTTCCGTGATTTTTATCAAGGTATTCGGCTTAAAGTATGCTATTGCCTTTTTGTAAGGCTCGCACGAATCGCTTCCACCTTGTTCAGCTTCTCCCATGGTGCGTCGATGTCCTCGCGTCCGAAATGTCCGTAAGCCGCCGTCGCCTTGTAGATCGGTCTTCGAAGATCCAGATCCCGAATGATCGCGCCAGGTCTTAAATCGAAATTTTCCAAAACGATCTCGGCAATCACATCATCCCTGACGATGCCTGTGCCGAAGGTGTCTACCAACACCGACACCGGCTCCGCGACACCGATCGCATACGCCAGCTGAAGCTCGCATTTTTTTGCAAGTCCTGCCGCGACCACATTTTTCGCGACCCAGCGCGCCGCATATGCTGCCGAGCGGTCCACCTTTGTCGGATCCTTTCCCGAAAAGGCGCCGCCGCCATGTCTGGAGTAGCCGCCATAGGTATCGACGATGATCTTGCGTCCCGTCAAGCCCGCGTCACCGTGCGGCCCGCCGATGACAAAGCGTCCGGTCGGGTTGACCAAATAGCGCGTTTCTTCATCCATCAGGCTCGGATCGATGATCGGCTTGACGACATATTCCATCAGATCCCTTTTGATCGTTTCCACATCGACCGTTTCCGAATGTTGTGTCGAGATCAGGATCGTATCGACACGCTTCGGCCCGTTGTCGTCATATTCCACGGTGACCTGCGTCTTTCCGTCCGGACGCAGATACTCCAGCGTTTTGTTCTTGCGCACCTCCGCCAGCTTTTTTGCCAAGCGATGCGCCAGCGAGATCGGCAGCGGCATCAGCTCCTTTGTTTCGTCGCAGGCAAATCCGAACATGATCCCCTGATCGCCCGCGCCGACCTTTTCGATATCCGCATCCTGCATCTGTCCCAGCTTGCTCTCCAGCGCATTGTCCACGCCCATCGCAATATCCGGGCTCTGGTCGTGAATCGCATTGAGTACATTGCAGGTGTCGGCGTCAAAGCCGAACTTTCCGCGATTGTAGCCGATCTCGTCCACCGTTTTTCGGACGATGGATTGAATGTCTACATAGGTGTTTGTCGAAACCTCGCCCATCACAAGCACCATGCCCGTTGTAACCGCCGTTTCGCACGCGACCCGAGCATGCGGGTCGTTCGCAAAGATCGCGTCCAGGATCGCATCCGACACCTGATCGCAAATTTTGTCCGGATGTCCTTCCGTAACTGATTCTGAAGTAAAAAGTCTTTTCATATTTCCTCCTCGAAATAAATCTACCCTACATCAACGCTGCTGCATCAAAAAATCCTCCTTGCCACGCAAAGAGGATTGATTTTGTATTAAACCTCATCTGCCAAAGCACGCTTTGCAGGAATTAGCACCTTACATCTTTCGATGCGGTTGCCGGGTATCAACGGGCCGGTCCCTCCACCACTCTTGATAAGGCATCAAGAATTATTCAGTTTACAACGATTATTGTATAGTATCTCGGCGAAAAAGTCAAGCCCTTGCGGCAACGATCCGCAGCGATCCCGCCGTATTGAGGAAAGGCTGTGTTCCCCCTTCCTTTTCCGATCGCATTTGCGCTTACACTTGTTCCTGCTCTCGAATTTGCGTTTGCGCTTCGATTTGCACCTGTGCTACAATGTCTGTTTGTGTTTCCGCTTGCGGCACGCTTCGATCATCCGCGCCCGTGTCAAACTCCGCCGCTTCGCCGCTTATTCCCGGCAGACTTTCGGCGGCTCGGCGCTCCTGAGATTTCTTTTTGGCGGCAAGACTCATCCAAAGGATCGCACCGATCAGAAACACCGTGGCGATCATTCCGCCCTCAAAGCCGAACAGACTGCCGTTAAAGATTTCTTTTCCCTCCGTAAATTCCGTGATAAAGATCGAGCTCGGCAATTCCATCCCGCTCACCTTGACACCGAACACCATCCCGAGCATAAAATTCCAGGCACTGTGCGCCGCGC
>JBGZCE010000004.1:0-4049 GCA_041845175.1 Filifactoraceae bacterium | reverse complement strand
TTCCCGGCTCTTCACCGGATATGACGACCTTGATCTCACTCTCCTTATCGACCTTTGTTCCTTCCATCGGATCCTGCGTCGTTATCTGTCCCTCTTCATATTTTGAATTGATCTCATAGCCTTCGATCACGATATTCACTTGCGATTGTGCCGCCAGATTGGTAGCTTCTTCGATCGTCAGGCCGATAAACTTCGGCGTTTCGACCTTCTCCACTGCAGTTTGGGAAAACAGTCCGCGAACCAGAAAGATCCCGCCCACAAAAATCAGCGCGCTGAGCAAAGCGCCGACGGCGATCAGCGCATATTTCGATCTTGAAACCTCCTCTTCCTCGTCCTCTTCGAGCTTCTTGCGCTTTCTTTCGCTTTTTTCTGCCAGATCCGTGAACAAAATCTTGTACTCGTCATCATCCTTCGAAATGACTTGTGTGCGATAGGTCTCATCATCAAAGCCCAGTCCTGTCGGAAGCGCTTTTGCATTTTTGATGTAATCGATGTCGTCGATCAGAAGATCGATCGATTTGTACCGGCGATCCGGACTCTTTTGCGTTGCCTTTCGGATCAGATCCTTGATCTCGCTCGGGATATTGTCATCATCATCGAATCGGATTTCCTCCTGGATATGCTTGAGCGCGATCGTTACCGGACTGTCTCCGTCAAATGGAAGCTTTCCGGTGATCATTTCGTACATGACGATCCCCATCGAATAGATATCGCTGCGCTCATCGATATAGCCGCCGCGCGCCTGCTCCGGCGAAAAATAGTGGACCGAGCCCATGATCGTTCCGACCGCCGTGATCGTCGAGCTGCTGACCGCTTTTGCAATACCGAAATCGCCCACCTTGATCATATTGTTTTTCTTGGTGATCATTATATTTTGCGATTTGATGTCCCGATGCACGATCTTGTGCTGATGCGCCTCCTTGAGCGCCAAGGCGATCTGCTTTGAATAGTCGAGCATCGTGTCCTTGTCGAGCGGCCCCTGTCTGTGGATGATGTCTTTGATATTTCCGCCGTCAACATATTCCATCACGATATACAGCACACCGTCCGCCTCCATAACATCATAGATGTTGATGATGTTCTGCTGATTCAATCCGCCTGCGGACAGGGCTTCGTTTTTGAATTTGTTGATAAACTCTTCATCGTTGGCAAACTCTCCTTTGAGTGCCTTGATTGCCACCATTCGATTGAGAACATGGCACTTGGCTTTGTAGACCATCGCCATGCCGCCTTCGCCGATCTGCTCCAAAATCTCATATCGGCCGCCCAGCATCTTACCTACTAAATTATCCATTATCTCTAACCTCGCCATTTTTTGCGCACAGCACCGTGATGTTGTCGACGCCGCCTTTTTCAAGCGCTTTTTTTATCAAATTGTCCACTATGCTTTTCAAAGCCTTGCCCTTTCGCATAACGGCTTCTATTTCATTATCCTCCAGCATATCGCTGAGACCGTCCGAGCAAAGCAGCAGTATATCGCTCGGCTCTAATTCCACGCGATAGGTGTCGACGCTCGGCAGCTCCCCCATACCGACCGCTCTTGTGATCTTGTGCCGCTGCGAATGCCTTTTTGCTTCCGCTTCGGTGATCAATCCCAGATCCACCATCTCCTGCACCAGCGAGTTGTCTTTGCTGATCTGCGTGAGAGAGGCTTTTTTTGAATTTTTTTTCAGTAAATAGCAGCGGCTGTCTCCGACATTCGCGATGAACGCTTTTTCGTTGTGAATCAGCGCGAGCACGACCGTCGTCGCCATGCGGAAATATTCATCCTCTTTCGCAAGCGTATAGATTTTTTCTTCCGCGGCAAATATCGCGTCCCTGATCGATCGAAAAACGAAATCCTCCGAGTCGATGCGCTCGGAAAGCTCGGCGCTTCTTTCCTTCAGATATCCGCCGATGCAATCGACCGCAAGCGCCGATGCCACCTCGCCCTTCTTCTCGCCGCCGACGCCGTCCGCAACGATCAGCAGCCGGACGCCTCCCGCCAATTCCGTCGCCAGGACGCTGTCCTCATTGTTATTTCTCACATTCCCTACATGAGAATCAAAGTATACATTCATTATACATTCCTCTCGCCGACCACGCTCCGTTTGAGCTGTCCGCATGCTCCCGAAATATCGCTCCCCAATTCTCTGCGAATCGTTGCTTCAATTCCTTTTTTCATCAATACTTTCTGAAAATCTCTGACACTCTGCTCGCTCGGTCTGACAAAGCCGTTCCCCTCCACGGTGTTCACCGGTATCAAATTGACATGCGACAGACTTTTTGCCAGCAGCGCCGCCAGCTCCTCTGCGGTCCTGCGATCATTGTTCACGCCTGCGATCAGCGCGTATTCGTAGGTGACGCGGCGACCCGTCTGCGCGGAATATCTTTTTGCCGCTTGCAGCAATTCCGTGATCGAATACCTATTTGCGACCGGCATCAGTTCCCTGCGCTTCTCCTCACTTGTTTGGTGCAGACTGATCGCCAAATTGATCGGAAGTCCCAGCTCCGTCAAACGATCGATGCCGTTCACCAGCCCGCAGGTCGAGATCGTGATGTGGCGATAGCCGATATTCAATCCCTTTTCTTCATGCACAAGCCTCAAAAATTCGATCACATTTTCCAAATTGTCCAGCGGCTCGCCCGAACCCATCAGAACGATGTTTGAAACGCGCTCCCCGATGTCCTTCTGCACGGTGATAATCTGTCCGAGTATCTCGCCCGGCGTCAAATTTCGCGCAAGCCCTCCGATCGTCGAGGCACAAAATTTGCAGCCCATCCGACAGCCGACCTGAGTCGAGATACAAATGGAGTTCCCGTGTCTGTATCGCATCAAAACCGTTTCAATCACATTTTCGTCGTCCAGCTCGATCAAATATTTTATCGTTCCGTCCAGCTTGGATTCGAGCTTTTTGTAAATGCCCGCTTTGGAAATATACGCGACCTCGTTGAGCTTTTCCTTGAGCGTCTTCGGAATATTGTTCACATCGTCAAAGCGCTCCAAACCCTTGGCGATCAGCGGATAGATCTGATCCGCACGATACCTTTTTTCGCCGAGCTCGAGGATTAACGCTTCAAACTCGGCACAGCTCATTGATCTGATATCTTTTTTCATTCTAATTCTTTCTTTTCGTTCTTGCAATATAAAAGCCGTCCGAATCTCTTTCATACGGCATAATCAGCTTCTCCGCTTCAAGCGCGAACGAGCCGTCACCCAAAAAGTCGGCAAGCCGTTCCTCATTTTCTTTTTTGTTCAGCGTACAGGTGGAGTAGAGCAGTATGCCTCCCTTTTTGACATATCTCGCCGCATTTTCAAGCACCTTTTTTTGAATATCGTACAGGGCCGTGATCTGCTCCGATGTTTTGAATCGAATCTCCGGCTTTTTGCGCAGGATGCCCAAGCCGGAGCAGGGCGCATCCACCAGGACCCGATCGAATCGCCCGACCAGCTCCTCTTGAAATATCGTCGCGTCCGCCGCTGCGGTCTCAACGATCCGGATACCGAGCCGCTCGCAGGATCCTTCGACCAGCTTCAGCTTCGCCTGCGAAATGTCCTGTGCGCGGATCGAACCTTCGTTATTCATCAGCTCCGCCATAAAGGTCGTTTTGCCGCCCGGCGCCGCGCAAATGTCCAGCACCGACTCACCCCTTTGCGGCGCAAGCAGCCGCACCGCCGCCATCGAGCTGATGTCCTGCACGGTAAAATTGCCTGCGCGGTAGTCGTTATTCTCTTCGATCCGCTTCAGCCCCGATACGCACAGCGCAAGCTCCTCCGTTTCGACCGTCCGCGCTTCGATCCCCTCCGCGTTCAATCGCTCCTTCAGCTGCGCAGCTTTGATCCGCAGGGAATTTGCCCGGATGTAGATCCTCGGCCGGTCGCTCAGCGCTTCCAAAATGCGCGTCGCTTCCCGTATTCCGTACTGCTTCACCCAAAGCGCGGCAATATCCTTTGAAACGGAATACTTGACGCTCAAGGCTCCGAGCCTGTCCTTTATCCTGATATCAAACGCATTTTGATCACGAAGCACGGAGCGCAGCACGCCGTTGACGAAGCCGCTCCCCTTTGG
>JBGZCE010000003.1:0-8594 GCA_041845175.1 Filifactoraceae bacterium | reverse complement strand
CCCGTGAAGTCGATGAAAAAATCGCCCTCCGTCGTGACCACTCTTGCCAATTTGCCTGTGACGATTACGTCGGTGATCGGTTGACCGTAGGTCGGATCGTGGACATAATCCTTATCGATCGAAATCACGCGGAGTCCCTCTTGAAAAATGTCGATCACTTCCAAAAACATCTTACCCTCCGAATAGATCCCTGCCCCAATCAGTATGAGGATCAATGCAAGGGAGGCAGTTATCAGTTTTTTTCGATACGACAACAATTTTTTTGACAGGAAAAACAAAGCGACGATACTCGAAATGCCGACCCCCACCATTCCCGCTTGCGATTTGCATAAGCTGAGGATCAACAGGATGCTGAAGCACAAAAATTCATAGCCCAGTCGAACGGGGATCTTTTTTTGGGTATCAAAAATCGGGATAAAAAAGATCGGGAAGGCCATCGCACAAAAGCTGCCGACAAAATTCGGATTATACATGGTGAAGGAAAACGCCGGCGAGGGATATATCATCACTGCTCTTCCGATCTTCGGAAAAGTTTTTTCCATACCGGTCCAGAGATGGATATAGCCCGTATTCAAAAGATTCTTCCCGAAAAGCTCAGCGACTGTCAGCACAAGAAAAAACAGTGTGATCCATGCAAAGGAAACCGGAACGATACAGCTGTACTTTTCGTCCTTGCTCATCAACAGGACCGGATAGAGCGCAATGACGATGTAGCAGAAGTAGACCAGCATTCCCTCGAACCTCAAGGGAGATCCGATAATGGCAAATTCCCGGTATGGTGACACTGCCGTGGAGATGACGGAAAACAACAAAAAGAATAAGATGCCGCCCAAAATATATTGCGTTGCCTTCTCCTTGGGAAGAAGCGCACGCCAGCCTTCTTTTTTTATTATGTAGACCAAAACCGCAAGCATCAGTGCGGTAACAAAGAACAGAAAGATCGATTTGTAGTAGCTGAAGGGCTCATTTACGACCGGCTACATAATATAGCCTTGGAAATGCTCCGGGACTTCGATCTTTTTATCCCTCACGATCAGCGGCAGGATCGCCATGGTCAGGATCATAGGCAACGCAATGATAAAATGGATTTTTTTGTTCTTGCTTGCGACTCGTTGCAAGTCATCATTCAATTTCATAGCTTCCGTTTTTTCCATTGTGATTTATGTTGTTTCCTCTCTGTTGATTTGTTTTAATTATAAATCATATTTTCAGATTTTACTACAATAAGTTGAAAGAAAACAAGCGTTCCCTAATTTTGCCATCTGCTCAACGATCCTTGCTCTTGCGATCGTATATTATGGCTGCGCGCAGGTGCTTCTTCTTTCCACTTTCGTCTGCGATTTCTTTTTTGCAACGGGATCATTGTTTTGTTCTTGTTCAAAAGGCTTCAAATCTCACAAAGGTTTCGGATCGTTATGTTCGATTTCTTTCTTCCGAAATTTCTTTTTCCTTCGCGGAAAGGCTCTTATATTCCTATTCATTTTGACGAAATAGTAGTAAAGTTATATTTTTTAGGATTTCAGGTGGTGGTTATGTTCAAAAACAAAGAAGTCGGATGGCTTTTGAAACTGATGTTTCTTTCGATTTTGATGATGCTTGTCTTTTCACTGGTATTTTTTCGTTTGGAGGCGGACTCGAATATCATCGAGATGACGAAGATCCGTGTGCGCGAAATGGCGAGCAAAAATGTACGGATCATTTCTTATCATATTCAGCTTTGTCAGACGGAGCTGGATGTGTTGGCGGAGGCGACGGAGATGTCGGCGAAGGATGATGAGCTGCAGGCGCTGCTCGATACGCAGCTGGTCAAGGGGCATTTTGACCGAATCACGCTGTACGACAGCCTGCGACGGCCGATCCTGTCCGCCCATATGGAAGAGCAATATGCTGCCGAACGATCGGAACTCCCGAGCATCCGGATCGGTCGGGAGGTTTTTTTTGAGAATAATTTTATCTGCGTCATGCGCCCGATCGAGAAGGACGGGATCCATGTCGGCTATCTGCTGGGCGAGATCTCCGAAGCAAATTTTACGAAGGAGATCAATCTGACGGATCACGGCGATATGGGCTTTGCGAATCTGATCACGGCGGACGGCGAGACGCTTCTGGTTTCAAATCCGAGCAGTATCCTTCATATGGGCTCTTCGTTTTGGGATGTGTTTCGCAGCATCCGCTTCAAATCTCCGTACAGCTATCATTTGATGTATGAACAGATCTCTTCTCAGCAGCCGGGCTATGTTTATTATTATACGACGGACGGCAAGCCGCGAATGGCGTATTTCGAGCCGGCGGGATATGAAAATTGGTATATTTTTCAGGTAGCCAGCGAAAACGCGATCGAAGCGCAGTCGGCTCCGCTCCAGATGATTTTGATCGAAGTGATGCTTTTTATGGCGATCGCCTATTTTGTGCTAATCTTCATTACCTTTACGATCAGCAAGCGATACAATCGAAGCCTTGTCGAAGCGCAGAAGCAGGCAGAGATGCTCGAAAAAAACATTCCGGGCGGCGTCATCAGCTTTATTCCGAGTGAGAATGGGGAAATCGATTATATCAGCGAGGGCTATCTCAAAATTCTCGGCATGTCCCGTACAGCGGTCTCTGAACGGTACAACGACAGCTTTTATCGTATGGTCCTGCCGGAGGATCGGGAAAAGATCCGCGAGCTGCTGAATCCAAGCACATTATACTCCGATCGGGAGTTCAGCCTGGAGTATCGCCTGATCGGCAACGAGATCGAGCCGATCTGGGTTTTGGACAATATGTCGGTCATTCGGGATGCCAAGGGCATGCTCAAGATTTTCAGCGTAATCGTGGATGCCAGCGCGATCAAAGAGAAGGAGCAGGAGCTTCATGCGCGCACGAAAAATCTGGAGATCGTTTCAAGCCGTCACATGGAGAGTCGTGTTTTTGAATATGATTTGACAACACAAAAAATATTCTTCCACAAGGGACTGTTTTTGGGATATAATTTAGAAATGTACAATGGTCTCAAGACCTCGGAGATGCTCGGCAAGGAGTGGACGGATCCGCAAACCGCGGTGGAGCTGACTCGTGTATATGATGAGCTTGAAAAGGGAAATGATTTTGCCACCTCGATCATCAAGCTCTGTCATGCCACGACGAATAAATTTCACTGGGTGCGGGTGATGCTGACGCGAGTGACGGATGAGAACAATGCTGCGCGCGTGGTCGGCAGTCTGCGCGATGTGACGGAGGAGCATGAGGTCCAGCTCAAGCTTTCGCGCGAGACGGAGAAAAACCGTATGATGATCTCCAACGCGATTTTTACGGGAACGGTGAATGTGACCAAAAATACGCTGACGATCCATTCGGACGGCAGAGGTATCCGCAACAACGATCGCGCGGTCGCGAATTATCTGACTCGGCTTCAGGTCACGATCGCGACCAGGGTACATCCCGAGGATGTGGATGTCTTTCTCAGTGAATTCAACACGGAGGCGCTTTTGCGTCACTACAATACGGGCAATTTGAATCGCAGCGTGGAGTACCGTCGACGCCTGGACGGCAAGGAGGGCTTCTTTTGGGTGCGCTCGACGCTGAAATTGACCAAGGATGCCGCTACCGGAGATATCCTGTGTTTCGTCTACATCAACGACATCGATCGGGATATTCGGATCGCAAAAATGCTGAAGCAAAAAGCGGAGACGGATTTTTTGACGGGGCTGTACAATCGCGAGGGTCTGATCACACGCATCAAGGATGATCTGGAGGAAAACGGCCAGCGCCTGAACGCCTTTTACTCGATGGATCTGGATAATTTCAAATATCTGAACGACAGCTTCGGTCATTTGGAAGGCGATCGTTATTTGAAGCGGATCGGAGAGATTTTGATCGGGATGTTCCGTAAGGACGATCTGATCGGACGAATGGGCGGCGATGAATTCATCATCTATCTGAAAAATTGTCCGAGCGAAGAATTTATTCAGCGAAAAGCGAACGAGATCCTGCAAAGAATTTCGGACGCCAAGCTCGAAGGTATCGACTATCAAGGCGGCGCCAGCCTGGGCATCGCGATCGCGCCGATACACGGCACTACCTTCCGAGAGCTTTATGACGCTTCGGATCGCGCGCTCTATCTTGCCAAAAGGAGCGGCAAAAACAAATATGCGCTTTATCAGGCGGAAGCAGAAGGAGAATCGAAATGAAAGAGTTGATCGATCGAATCAAGCAGGACGGCATCGGCAGAGCGGGCGGCATCATCAAGGTGGATTCGTTTATCAATCACCAAATGGATACCGGACTGATTGCGGCGATTGGCCGCGAATTTGCCCGCGCCTTTGAGCGCGATGCGGTGGACAAGATCCTTACGATCGAGGCTTCCGGCATCGGGATCGCGGTCGCTGCGGCGATGAGCATGGGAATGATCCCCGCCGTGTTTGCCAAAAAATCCCAGCCCAATACGATGACGGAGCAATATTACGGCGCGGAGATCCGATCGTTCACCAAAGGTACGGTCAGCCTTGCCAAGGTGACGAAAAGCTATCTCAATGCCGGTGAACGGATCCTGATTATTGACGATTTTTTGGCTCATGGCGAGGCGTCACTCGGATTGATCTCGATCGCGGAGCAGGCAGGCTGCACCGTGGTCGGCGTCGGCGCAGTGGTCGAAAAAATGTTTCAAGGCGGCGGCAACAAGATCCGTGCAAAGGGATACAAGGTGGTTTCGCTTGCCATGGTTCGTGAGGTGACGGATGAGGGCGAGATCGTTTTTGAGGAGGAATAAAAAATCCGACAACCGACAGACAAAGCTTCATGGAGCTGATGCAAACGAGCTTTCTTCATTTTACTTCAGCTCCTTTTCCATATACAAAAAACCGGCGTGGTTGCCGGTTTTTTTGTTACAGCTTATTGAAAAGCGATTTTATTTGTTGACGGGACATCCTGTCCCCATTTTTATTCTTACAGCACTCGATTAATGTGCAATCGCTTCCTTGGATTTTTTGTATGCTTCGATCTCTTCCGGAGTCATCTTCAGCTGGAATAGTCCAAGCGAAGCCAATACGATAGAAACGATCGGGTTGACCAAGTTCAGGAAGCAGTACGGAATATATTCGACCGTCGGCACACCGAGTGATTTTGCCATATATGCTCCGCAAGTATTCCAAGGTACAAGCGGTGATGTGATCGTACCGCCGTCCTCCAGTGTACGGGACAGATTGCGAGGAGCCAAGCCGCGCTCCGCATAAGCATCCTTGTACATACGACCCGGAATAACGATGGACAGATATTGGTCGGATGAAATAACATTGATAAAGATGCAGGATAAGATGGTAACCGCAACAAGTGATCCCGTTCCTCTTGCGAGCTTCAGCAGTGATCCCGCAATAACCTCAAGCATTCCGGTAGATTCCAGGATTCCTCCGAAGGAAAGCGCACAGATGATCAGCGAAACCGTCCACAGCATCGACTGCATACCACCCTTTGAAAGAAGGTCCGCCACCATCACCTGAACCTCGCTGTTCGGATCAGCCGCTTCATAAACAAAACCGTTTTGCAGAATATCCAGAATCGATCCGAAGGATTGGCCTTGGAACAATACCGCAAACAACGCGCCGAGGAAAACCCCGCCGAGCAGCCCCGGAATCGCAGGCACCTTCAAAACAACCATTGCGATAACCAAAATCGGAGGAACGATCATCAGCAGATTGATCGTAAAATTTTCGCTCAATACGCCGAGCAGCGCATCAATCGTCGATTTATCCAATTCCTGTCCTGCAAATTGAACGGAGAATACTCCGAACAATACCATTGCGATAATATATGACGGTCCTGTCGTATAAATCATGTGCTTGATATGATCGAACAGAGTCGCACCCGCCATGGCCGGCGCCAGGTTTGTCGTATCGGACAACGGAGACATTTTATCCCCGAAATATGCACCCGAGATAATCGCTCCGGCTGCAAGCGGCAGCGGTACCCCGATACCTGCCGCGATACCGATCAGCGCAACCCCGACCGTTGCCGAAGTCGTCCAGGAAGATCCGGTCGCAAGCGAAACGATGGAGCAAAGAATCATCGTCGCCACCAGGAAGATCGACGGTGCCAAAATCTGGAGTCCGTAGTAGATCATGGACGGCACGATACCTCCCGCAATCCATGCTCCTACGAGCATCCCGATAATCATCAGAATCAGGCAGGCCTGCATCCCCATGTTAATGGTTTTGAGGATTCCGTCCTCAATATCCGCCCAGCTGCGACCGAGCATAAACACGGCAACCGCCACGGCAACGCAAGAGCCCATGACCAACGGAACATGCGGATCCTGCTCATAAATAACGATACCGATAACCAAGAAAATAATAAGTGCAAAAATTGGAATCAACGCCACGCCGAGAGTTGCTTCCCTTCTCGTTCTTTTGTTTGTCCCTTCCGACATACGAACCTCCTAAATTGTATGTAATTTTTACCCACCGCAGCCCCACAAAATCCGTGGCTTTGCGGTAACGAACATTTTGGGAAATCTTTCCGAAAAATCAAGGGGTTCAAGTGGTATTTATCCCAACAGAAGAATCGACAAACCTTTTCCCAAAATAAATCTTAACCCAATAATAGCGGAGTCTCCACAAAATGTCAACAAAAAACCGACAATTTTGCCGAAAAAATGGATTAAAAATCTTGATATGATTTGACAAATATTTTTTTCGTTATCGTACCCCAAAATCTTTCTCGCTGCGCGATCTCATTCAAAGCAAGCGACGGTTTTTATCCCGAGCTTTTTCATCAGCTCGATCAGCTCCTGCGAGATGATCTCATAGGGCATCGCGATCGGAATGCCCGGCGGATACGGAATGATGTCCTCCGCACAAATTTGCCCGAGCGCCTCGTCGATCGGAAGCATTCGGATGCTCCCACCTTGTTCGAGCACAGCTTTTTGTGCCTCGTCAACGGATGCGAGCTGCGGCAGAAAGGTCACCGCGGGATAGACGATCTCCCATTCAAGCTCCTCGACCGAACGAAGGATCGAGCGCGTCAGATAGTCGATGTCCTCATCCGTGTGGGCGATACCGAGCATAAACAAAATTCCGTTGCCGAGCGTCATCTCGCATTGGATGCGGTATTGCCGGCGCAAATGCTCGGACAGAAGCCTGCCCTCGATCGGCGTTCGGATGAAAAGCTTGCAGAAGTCGCAGGGCTCGCCGCTCCGATAGACTGCGATATTCGGATGCGCCGTCAGTTGATCGACCGCTTTGCGAAAAGCCTTGTGCAATCGATGAAGCTCCCGCTCGCCACGCCGCTTCATCACGGACAATCCGATCTCCGCCGAAAGCATGAGGATATAGGACGGGCTGGTCGAAAGGTAGAAGCGCAGGCTCCGCTCGATTTTTTCGATCCGCTCCGCAGACAGTGTATGTCCGATATGAAGCACGGAGGATTGCGTCAACACGGGCAGTGTCTTGTGCAGACTGTGGATGCAGACATCGGAGTACGGCACGGCGGATTCGGGCAGCTCGCTTGAGAATGCAAAGGATGCCCCATGCGCCGAGTCCACGATCAGCAGAATATTTTTTTCGTTCAGATAGCGATGGATCCGCTCCAGATCATAGGCGCGCCCGTAGTAATTCGGGTAGGTCAAAAAAACCGCCGCCGGTCGAGCGTGCCGCTCGATCATTTCGATGATGTCCTGCGGCTCGATATGCGAGTCCACGCCGAAGGCGGTGTCCATTCGCGGATAGATATATGCGAGCTTCAGATTTTTTTTGTGCGCGATATTATGAAAGCTTTTGTGCGCATTACGCGCGACAAAGACAAGCTCGCCGTCCCCGATCAGTGCATCGACGGCGATGTGGATTCCGGAAGTGCTGCCGTTGACCAGCAGGTAGGATCGTTGCGCGCCGTACAGCGCGGCAATCTGCTCCAGCGAGGCTTTGATGATCCCCTCGGGCTCGGACAGATTGTCGGTGCCGGGCACCTCCGTAACATCGAGCGCGAACAAATGGTCGGACAGCACCCGCATCTCATCGAGCATTTTGCCGTAATGCCCCGGCATGTGAAAGCGCAGGACCGCTTCGTTTTGATAGGCTCGGATTCCGTCGAGCAGCGGTGTAGCGAAATGCTCTGCCGATCCTGTGCGCTTCTCCCCGGCTCGCGTCCCCGGCTCGCTTTTGCTCAGCGCTCTCCGCACCGCTTCCCTCGACTCCGCTCGATCCTGCCGTAGCGCTTCGGGCGCGCAGCAGTAGTTTTCGGGCGGTGTCTGCGAGGCTGATCCGTTTGTTTTGTTTTTATGATTTAATTTGCTTTTTCGATCCATGTTCTTATCCTTTTTCTTATCCTCTTGCTTATCGTCTTACCGTTTTGTTATTTCTTTAGAATTTTGTGCTCTCTTTCGGTTCCGTTGATCCCTTGCTTTTTTGCTTTCGCAAGCGGCTTTGCCGATTCTATGTTGTCGAATCTTGCTTTTTCGATCCCTTTATCTATGATCTTTTTATTTCGCTGTTCTTTCTCGATCCCGTGATCTCCTTCGATTTTATTATCCGCACTTACAACTTCGTTATTCTCGTGCCTCTCGCCTTATTTACGCAAGTTCGCTCCTAAGCGCTGACGATCTCCGATTTTTTCAAAGCGCGGCGCAT
>JBGZCE010000002.1:0-3082 GCA_041845175.1 Filifactoraceae bacterium | reverse complement strand
CAAAGCGAAAACGCTCCGACGCCGGAGGATTATCAATAAAAATAATGGGCAAGCGAAAGCTTGCCGATTATAAGCTTGTTGTGTTATTTTTTTAGGGCTGAAGAGTTATATAATAATTATTTATGCGGAGCTGGATAATTATACAAAATGATCGAGAGAGGAGCGAGAGAAGCATGAGTGAAATAAAGCGGGATATGTCAAGAAGCTATTATGCCTATGACGAGCAGAAGCAGAAGCTCGCGATTGGCAATCTGGACTATATCGGCGAGAAGATCTCGGTTTTTTCGGTCTCTGAATTTTTGAAGCGAAAGCATGAGATCGCGGGCAATATCTGCATTGAGTCGCGCCTGAGCTACGAAGAGGTGTACAGCGCGTCGATCGATCGAGTGGAGGCGAACAAGATCTTTTTGAAGAGCATACGCAACATCAGCGAAGAGCTGAAGGAGGACATCAAGGTGGACTACCAGCGTATGTGCGAGGTCAGCTACGAGCTGAAGTCGGGCGGCAAGGCGGAGAGCTTTGTCGATCAGGTGAAGCTGTTGGATCTGAGCAGCGGCGGCGTCGGCTTTATTTCGGAGAAGAAATACGAGATCGGCAAGTCGATGAAGATCGAGCTGGGCATTGCGGAGATCGACTTCACGCCGACCGTGAAGATCCTGCGCAGAGAAAATATGGGACGGATGTTGAAATACGGCTGCCGATTCGACAAGCTTTCGGTGGCGGATGAAAGCAAAATTCGCAAGGCGGTCTATCGGCTGCAGATCGCGGTACATAAGCAGAGGGGGATGAGAGGATGAACATCAAAAGCATTTTCAGCAATTCGGTCAAGCTGACGGAAAAAACGCTGGACTTTTTGTGGCAAAGACAGGGAATCATTTCGGACAATATCGCCAATCAGGATACGCCGAACTACAAAGCGAAGGTGCTGCGCTTCGAGGACAGCATTCGAACACAGCTGGAGAGTGCCGGCGAAGAGGGAACGATCACGCAATACGATGAGGCGATCAGCCGCGTGCGTGCGACGATCGATGAAAACAACACGGGCTCCAACCGTGCGGACGGAAACAATGTCAGTCCGGATGCGGAATATGCGGAGCTGGCAAGAACAGGCTTGCAGTATCAGTCGGCGCTTCGGGCGATCAATGACGAGCTGATGAGACTGAGAAGCGCGATCAAGGGACAGTAGGAGGAAAGTATGTTTATCAAGCCGATGACGAGGATCGATTCCATTCAAGCGATCGGAGAAATACAAAAGAAAGAAAGTGCGATGCCGTTTCAGGATATTTTTCAAAAGGCTGCGGAGAATGTGATCGAAACGGACCGAGAGTTTCAAAGACAGCAATATCTGTTGGCGACCGGGCAGACGGACGATCTGCACAGCCTGACGATCGCTTCGACCAAGGCGCAGCTGTCGGTGGATATGATGATCCAGCTTCGCAACAGAGCATTGGAATCATACAATGAATTGATGAGGATAAACTTATAGCCGCAAAGCAGAAGGGGTAGTAGGCTGTGAACGACAAAATCAAATTTTACTTTGACAAGGCGAGGCATTCGATAAGCGGGATCGAGGCAAGGCGCAAAAAGCAGATCGCGATCCTTGCGTTCGTGCTGATCGCAGCTTCGGTGATCGCCGCGGTTATCCTCAATATGAAAAGCTACAGCGTGCTTTTTACCGGCTTGAACGAGCAGGAGGCCACCGAGATTATGAGCAAGCTCCAGGCAAAGAATGTGAGCTACAAATATGAGGACGGTGGAACGATCATGGTCGATTCCAAGCAGGAGGAGCAGCTCAAGGCGGAGCTGGTGTATGAGGGTTATCCGAAAAGCGGTTTCACATACGATATTTTCAAAGATAATATCGATCTGATGACGACCGATTTTGAAAAAAACAACTACAAATTGTTCGAGCTTCAGGATCGGATCGGCGCGACCATTCGGCTGTTCGACGGCGTGAAGGATGCGAAGGTCACGATCGCGCTCGGCGAGGATCGGCGCTATGTGCTGGATGCGAATCAGAAAACGCAGGCGAGTGCATCGGTCGTCGTGATTATGGAATCAGGCGGCTCGCCGACGCCGGAGCAGGTTCGAGGGATCCAACGCCTGGTGTCCAAAAGCATCCCGCAGCTGGAGATGAACAATGTGGCGGTGCTGGACGGCGAGGGCAACGATGTCTCGATGAAGGATTCGCTGCAAAGTGAGCTGACCAAGCTGAAGGCGGATCTGGAATACCAGATCGAAAGCTCGGTCAAGGCGAAGGTGATGAATGTGCTGATCCCTTTTTACGGCGAGGAAAATGTTCGCGTATCCGTTAAGGCGACGGTCGATGTGAACAAGCGCATTCGCGAAACGATCAACTACTCGTTGCCGCAGATGCAGACGCCGCAGGGCGAAAGCACGACGACGGGCGGCGAAGCCGAAGCGACGGGCGAAACGCAAGCGGCGGATGAAGCACAAACGACTCAGACGCAGGAGTCAGAGACAACAACGGTGCAGAAAGGGATCCCCTCCAGAGAGTCGATTAATCAGGAGATCGTGCGCGACCCGGCGACGGCGGGCGGCGTAGCCGGAACGGAATCCAATGCAGACATCCCGATCTACGGCGCCTTGACGACCGACGGCAGCGAAACGCACATCGTCAACCAAAACGATATCGACTACCTGGTCAATCAGATCAAGGAGCAGATCCAGTTCGACAGCGGCGTGGTCGAGGATATGACAATCTCGGTCTCGCTCAATACTGCGCAGGTGCAGGGCGTTGAAAATGCCGATCTGCTGGCGCTGATCGGAAATGCGGCGGGCATTGCGAAGGAAGATCAGGAGAGCAAAATCACGGTGGTGCGTGGCGCTTTCTATGATCCGAATGCGCTCACGGATGAATTGGGCCTTGAAGTGGAGCAAAACTTCGTTGATCAGTATCGGATTTGGATTATCGGTGCAGGCGGCGCATTGATTTTTGCGATCATCGTAACGCTGATTGTGGCGATCCTGCTTCGCAAACGAAAAAAATCCAAAAAAGGATTACAGCTCGAGGTCGCAAGACAGCATCCGATTTTAGAGGTGACGGAAAATGCGCAGCAGT
>JBGZCE010000001.1:0-3228 GCA_041845175.1 Filifactoraceae bacterium | reverse complement strand
GCTTGGGCGCGACCGTCATCACCGTGCCGAGCGATGAAATGAAGATCTGCGGCAGGGTCGCGGTGGTGGCGTATTTCGTCGGCTCGCTGGACGGCGTGCTGACAAAGGATCGCATCGTGATCGTCGGCGATCGCTACGATGTGATCGAGGCGGCGATCCGAAATCGGGTGAAGCTCATCATCATCAGCGGGGGCTTCGAGCTGCCGAAGCGGCTGGTGGAGCTTGCGAAGGACAATGAGGTGGCGATGATCTCGACCGGCAAGGACAGCTACATCGTCAGCCGGATCATTCAGCAATGCAATTACATCACGACCGTGATGGAGGACGAAAAGCTGATCACCTTTGAAGAAACCGATTATTTGGAGGAGGTGCGCGACGACATCATAAGAACCAATTACCGCAATTTCCCGGTTCTTGCGTCGACGGGCGAATTTTTGGGCTTTGTCGGGCGAAAGCATCTGCTCAATCCGGGACGCAAGCGGGTGATTCTCGTCGATCACAACGAATTTACGCAAAGCGCGGACGGCATCGAGGAGGCGGAGATCCTGGAGATTTTGGATCATCACAAGATCGGCGGGCTCAATACCAAGCTGCCGATCCGTTTTATCAATGTGCCCGTGGGCTCGAGCTGTACGATCATCTATGAGCAGTATGTGATGAATCGTATCGTGCCGAGCAAAGCGATCGCCGGGCTTATGATCAGCGGGATCCTGTCGGATACGCTGCACTTCAAATCGCCGACCTGTACGCCGCGCGACCGCGAAGTGGTGGCGGAGCTGAATAAGATCGCCGGGCTCGATTTGGATGATTATTTTATGAAAATGTTCAAGGCGGGCACTTCGATCGAGGGTTACAGCGAGGAGGAGCTGATCGGCCGCGACTGCAAGGAGTTTAAGCTGAAAGACCACACGATCGGGATCGCGCAGATATTCACCTCGGACATCGAGGAGATCAAACGGCGGGGTGAAAGGCTGACCGCGGTGCTCCAAAAGGAAAGGCTCGCCCGCGGCTACAAGGCGATGATCCTCGCAGTGACCGATATTGTGAATGAGGGCTCGTATTTCTTCTATGCAACGGATATTCACGGCCTGATCGCCGACAGCTTTCAGATCGCCGACGGGCAGGGGAGCTTTGCCGCCTTTGTCGTATCGCGCAAAAAGCAGATCGTTCCACAGCTGATGTCCTATCTGGAAAATAATTTTTAGCCGGCAAAGCAAAAACCGAAGCGATCGGACGAAAACGAATTTCGAGCGAGGCCTCGGTTTTATTTTTGTCGACAAGCGAGCCGAAAATTTTTCGGCGATCCGTTTGTGCGCCGAACATCAGTAGCAGGGAGCCGAGCGGATCTGCAACAAACTTAGAGGTTGAAGCGAAAAAAGAGAAATGGAGAAGTGAAAAGCAACGCAAAGAAAAAGAAAATGCAAATGCAAATGAAAAAAACCGAAGCAATCGGACGAAAACGAATTTCGAGTGAGGCTTCGGTTTTATTTTTCATCAGCAAACAAGCAAAAAAACCGACCTCGAATGCTCGATCACAGATCGAACCGTGGAGGACGGTGTTTTTCGGAAAAGGATCACAGCGTCGTCGGATGCCTTTGTGCAGATTATCGTCTATGATGCGGCACTTCCTTGACGCGAACGCATGCCTTGACGAGCTCCGTCTGAACCTGCGTGTTGTATTTCGTGCTGTAATAGCTGAGAAGCGGGAAAATAGCGTCCTTGTCCGCAACGATGCACTTGGACGGCAGATTGGTCAGCGTCAGCGCGATGACATCAATGATGCAGCGATCGCAAGTGCAGACATCGAACTTTTGCATCGTTTCAATGACGCGCGCACGCACGAGCTCCTCAAACACATTGACGAACTTGTAATCAAGCGCGTCCGACTCCGAGCCGTCGGTCGTTTTGATCGTCACCTTTCCGCTGGCGTCGTGCGTGACGAACGGCGAGCTGCCTTGTGAATCAAACAGCGTATCATTCAATTTGTCGGTATCCATAATTGTACTCCTTCCGCGAAGCGCTTCCTCCATTGCCTCGTTCGCATACAGCTGGTCGCGTATGACATCGGACAAGGGATCGTGATCATTGAACAGGATCTCTACGATCGGCGCGGCATTCCGGTTTTGTGCACGAGAAAGCAGCCGATCCGTCATAAATTTTTGGAATTTGCCGGATTGTGCAAAGTTTTTTTCCTTATCCGTATTATCGTCCCGTTTTATATTTTTCATAAGAGCATCGCCGGCAGTCGGAGCGATCTTTTCCGCTTGCTGCGCATCCGCTGCTTGCTGCGGTGCGGCGGGAGCTTCCGCCTGCTGTGTGTTTTGTGTCTGCTCGGGGTCCGCTGCTTGCGGCGTGCCTTGCGCCGGAGCGTGATCCTCCGCCTGCGACATTTTTTCGCTCGGCGATCGTTGCGCATTTTCCGCCGGTGCGATCTCCGATTTCGAGCCGCCCGTGATCAGATTAAGCACATGAGCCGTTTTGTTGGTTTTTCGTGACATAAGCTTCCTTTACAAAAGTTCCAAAATTTCAAGCGCAAGCTGACGATAATCGCGCGCGGTCGTAGAGTCGGGCGCATAATCCAGCACGCTGGCACCGTGCGCCGGCGATTCGGCGGCGCGAATGGAGGAACGGATCTTGCTTTGAAATACCTCCGTGTCCATCTGGCTCGCGATCTGGCCTGCCATGTCCTCGACCTCGCCGGTCAAAAGCATGCGCGGATTGTATTTGGTCAGCAGCACGCCTAAGATGCGAAGCTTCGGATTGTAAAAACGGGTGACGGCGTCGACGGTCTCCTTGAGCTGGCTGATGCCGAGCAGGCTGAGGATCTCCGGGATCATCGGGATGATCAGATAATCCGACGCGACATAGGCGTTTACGGTCAACACATTGAGCGACGGCGGCGTGTCGATGATGATAAAATCGTAGCGATCCGCCACGCGCGCGATCAGATCCTTTATGATAAATTCTCTGCCTGATCGGTTGAACTCAAGCTCCGCGGCGCTGAGCAAAATATTGGACGGCGCGATCGAGACCCTTCCGCAGGTCTGAATAACATCGTCCAAGCTGCAATTTCCCTTCATCCCATCGTAGACGGTCTTTGAGTTTTCGATGTCGATACCGAAATAAAACCCCAAATTTCCCTGCGGATCGAGGTCGATTCCAAGCACCTTGTAATTTTTGTTTGCCAGAGCCGAGATCAGCGCGCTCGCGCTGGTCGTTTTGCCGACG